>JANXOV010000024.1 GCA_025357635.1 Pseudomonadota bacterium | reverse complement strand
GGCGATGACCCGGATGCGGCGGTTTTCGGGAATCTCGTTGTAGGCCAGCACGGCCAGCGTCGGAACGCTGTGGCGCATCAGGCGTGCGATCCATGGCCGGATCTTCGGCGCCACCAGCAGCACCGCCGGCTCACCCGCCGCTTCCTGGCGGCGCGCGCTGTCGGCCAGCGCCTGATGGATGCGATCGGCAAGCCCGGGCTCGAATCCGGGCGAGCCGTCGCCGCCGCTCAGCATGGAGTCCTGCAGCACCTGCTCAAGCTGAGGATCGAGGGTGATCACCGGCAGTTCCTGCCGCAGACCGGTGATCTGCTGCACGATGCTGCGGCCGAGCGCGACGCGCACCGCGGCGACCAGCGCGTTGGGATCCTGGGTCTTCGGCGCGTGTTCTGACAGCGCTTCGCAGATGCTGCGCAGATTGCGGATGGGCACGCGTTCCTGCAGCAGGTTTTGCAGCACCTTCACGACGATGCTCATCGGCAGCAGCTTCGGCACCAGATCCTCGACCAGCTTCGGAGTGCTTTTAGCCAGCCGGCTCAACAACTGCTGAACCTCCTCGTGACCCAGCAGTTCGTGCGCATGGGATTGCAGCAGGTGACTGAGGTGCGTGGCGATGACGCTGCTCGAGTCCACCACGGTGAAACCCAGGCTCTGCGCCTGCTCGCGGCGCGCCTTGTCGATCCAGATCGCATCCATGCCAAACGCAGGATCCTTGGTCTGCGCACCGGGGAGCGACCCTGAGACCTGCCCGGGATTGATCGCCAGTTCGCGATCCGGAAACACCTCCGATTCGCCCACGGGCGCGCCCAGCAGGGTGACGCGATAGGAATTCGGCGCCAGTTCGAGATTGTCGCGGATGTGGACCGCCTGGATGAGGAATCCGAGTTCCTCGGACAGCTTCTTGCGCACACCCTTGATGCGCGTCATCAACTCACCGCCCTGGTTGCGGTCCACCAGAGGAATCAGGCGGTAGCCAACCTCCAGTCCGATCAAATCCACCTGTTCTACATCGTCCCAGGACAGTTCGCGGTTCTCCGCCAGAGGCGCCGCGGCGGCCGGCGGCGGCGAGGCGGCCGCGGCCTTCTCGGCGGCGCGCGTCTTGGTCAAGGCGTATGCGCCGTAGCAGCACAGCGCGGCGACGCTCAGGAACACGAGATTCGGCATGCCCGGAATGATGCCCAGCAATCCCAGAATGCCGCCGGTGACGGCCAGAGCGCGCGGCTGACTCAACACCTGCGACATGATCTGCTGGCTCATGTCGTGCGGCCGCGAGACGCGGGTGACCAGGATCGCCACCGCCACCGACAGCAGCAGCGCCGGTATCTGCGCCACCAATCCGTCGCCGATGGTCAGCAGCGCGTAGGTCTTGCCGGCATCGCCCAGCGGCATGTTGTGCTGCGCGGCGCCGATGATGGTGCCGCCGAACAGATTGATGAACACGATCAGAATGCCGGCGACGGCATCGCCGCGCACGAATTTGCCGGCGCCGTCCATGGCGCCGTAGAAATCCGCTTCCTCGCGGATTTCCTGGCGGCGGGCGATGGCTTCGGCCTGCGTGATGATGCCGGCGTTCATATCCGCGTCGATGGCCATCTGCTTGCCGGGCATCGCGTCCAGGGTGAAGCGCGCGCTGACCTCCGAAATGCGCCCGGCGCCCTTGGTGATCACGACAAAGTTGATGATCACCAGCACGACGAACACCACCATACCCACGGCATAGTTGCCGCCGACGACGAATTCGCCGAAGGCTGCGATGACGTGGCCCGCCGCATGCGAGCCGGTGTGTCCGTTGATGAGCACGATGCGGGTGGAGGCCACGTTCAGCGCCAGCCGCAGCAGTGTGGCGGCGAGCAGGACCGTCGGAAAAGCGGCGAATTCCAGCGCCCGGCGCACATAGATGACCGCCAGCAGAATCACCAGCGACAGCGAGATGTTGAACGTGAACAGCAGGTCGAGCAGGAACGGCGGCAGCGGCAGCACCATCATCGCCAGCATGACCATGACCAGCAGCGGAACGCCCAATCCGTTGCGGGCGAACTCACCCATGCTCAATCCGATGGAGCGGGCGCTCATGGCGATTCGTACTCATCGTCGACCACCGGCTCGGGGCGCGCCATGCGCGCGGCCAGCGTCGGATTCAGCGTCTTGATCCTGAAGATGTACGACAGCACCTGCGCCACGGCCATGTATAGGACCGTCGGAATCTCCGCATCCAGATCGGTCGAGCGGTACAGCGCCCGCGCCAGCTTCGGGGATTCGAACACCGGCACCTTGTTCTCCTGCGCGATGCGGCGGATGTTCTGCGCCACCAGGTCCACGCCTTTGGCGAGCACGCGCGGCGCGCGCATTTTCTGCGGGTCGTATTTCAGCGCCACCGCATAGTGGGTGGGGTTGACGATGACGACGTCGGCGGCAGGCACGCGCTGCATCATCCGGCGCCGCGCCATCTCCTGCTGCACCTGGCGGATGCGGCTCTTGACCTCGGGCCGGCCGTCGGTGTCCTTGAGTTCCTCACGAACTTCCTGGCGGCTCATCTTGAGCGATCGTTTGTATTGAAACAGCTGCAGCGGCACGTCCACGGCGGCGATCACCACCAGCGCGGCGCACAGCCAGACGAAGGCGTGCGACATCAGGCTCGCCGCGTGACCGATGGCGGCGCGGGGCGCCATGCTCGACAAATGCAGCACGTCGACGAACAGCCAGCTCACAACCCCTGCGCACACGCCGCCGACCACCACGAACTTGAGCAGCGCTTTGCCCAGTTCGCTCAATCCCTGCAGGCCGAACACGCGCTTGATGCCCGCCAGCGGACTCAGGCGCGAGAAGTCGGGCGACAGCGCCTGCGCGCTCACGTTCCAACCGCCCAGGGCGATCGAGGCAAGCAGCACGAGCACGATGAGTGCGCCGAACAGAGGCAGCAGCGCCTGCAATGCGGCGACGCAGGCGCTGCCAAGCAGGGCCGGCATGCGGTACGGATCGTCCAGGTCGCGCAGCGGGACGCTCAAGCCCTGCCGCATGATGTTCATGAGACTGCCCGACAACGAGGAACTCACCGCGATCAGCGAGACGCTGCCCGCGATCATGGTGGCGAAATTGG
>JANXOV010000005.1 GCA_025357635.1 Pseudomonadota bacterium | reverse complement strand
GCGCGTTTCTGGTGTTCTTTCCAGGTCTGCTGGAAGGAAACGTCAGGAAACTGATGCAGGGGGGGGGCGCCTTTGCGGTGATTGTTTCAGGGTATTTTCTGATCAGTTCCTGGGTGGCATCGTTTTATCCGCCGCGGCCAGAGGCGCATGGGATTGATGTGATCCTGGACGAGCGGACTGGCGGCCTGGAGTGGGCAGGGATTGCCCCGGTCTGGTTGTTGCTGAGTGCATTCGTGGTTTTGATCATCGTCGTGTTCGTATGTCGGAAATTGAATGACCCTACATCGGCAAAAATATCCGGTGCTTTGTTTTTTCTCGGGTTTTGCGCGCAGCTATGCTTCTTCAATCATCTCGGGATTCTATTGCTGCTCGCCGGTGCAGTTTTCCTGACGAGGCGGGCTGAGAGTGCGCCATCGATCATCGCGGTCGTGGCACTTGTAGCCGTGACGATCATGAGCGTGCAATTCGTTCTGCTTCATCATGCAGGCGTAGGAAGTGCGCGAAAGGTTCTCGGAGCGATGGTCGGCTTGCCGAGCATCTGGCCATTTATCCGATTGGCCCAGTTTTCACCACTCGGGTTTCCGCTTGCTGTCGCAGGGCTGATAGTCGCACTGTACAAATTCTCAACTGGGCGGCGTATCGCTGATTTTTGGCTGTTCTTTGCGTTGGGCGCCTGGGTCCCGTTACTGCTGCTCGGTCTGTTCAGCTGGGACGTGGCACCTCGTTATACCGAGTTTGCCTTGCTGCCGGTTTTCGTTGCCGCCATTGCACCATGGCTCGGGGGTAGGGCGCTGTCAGCCAAGGAAGTTGCCGGAGCAGCTGTTCTCGCCGCGATCATTGTCAATCCGGCCGCTCTCGCGAAAGTGGTGAATGCCGGCTACACGATTCATCCCGATCATAAGGGAGCTGCAGAATTCATCCGCTCCTTGAGCCTGCAGCCTGGAGACATTTTGCTGGCTGAGGACGTCAATCAGCAAACCTACTACCTCGGCCGCGTAGACTACTGGCTGATTGGCGAGGAGACCGCGCAATCGTTTGCACGCAATGTTAATGGCGAACTTCGCGATATGTATACGAATGCGAAGGTGATCAAGACCGGCGATGAATTGACGGACTTGATTCATCGCAAAGACCGGGGTGATGTCTACGTTATTGGCAGCGGCGAGCAGCAAGAAGACGGACGTCGCTATGCGCGTGGTTCCGGAATTTTCGAGGTCATGAAGTCGAGTGACTTTAAGGTGATCTACAGCGGTCGCGATGGACTGACTAAAATCTGGAAAGTGGACGCGCCGGGGGCTGCAATCCAAGCGTCGCCCGCGGTTCGTTGATCATGGCAGGTTTTGGCCGGCAGGCCTTGCTGCTCAGCATGGCCAGACTTTCCAACTACGGGCTGATGATCATCAGCCCGATCATCCTGGTGCGCTTTCTCACCGTCGAAGACTTCGGCCGCTACCGGGAATTTCTGATGTACGGGTCGATGCTGCAGGGATTCGCATCAATATCGATCAACGACAGTCTGCTTTACTTCACGCCCAAGTTTCCAAAGAGCCCCTGGCGCGTGGTGCGTGCCACTTCCATTCTTGTCGCCTGCAACTGTGCGGCGGTGGTGTTTCTGCTCGTCCTGTTCGACCGAGTCGCCGGCGGTGGGCTGGTGGGTCCGTATCTCTGGACGGTTTCGGCATATGTCATCTTCTTCGTCAACGTCGACTTCTGGGAGGCATTCTGGCTGGCGCAGCGCCAGACCGGTGCGATGTTTGCCTATACAGCGGGCCGCTTGATCGGCCGCATGCTCATCGTCGTGGCGGTGGCAGTCGCTACCAAGAACGTCAATACCATTATCATCGCCTTGGTGGGTCTGGAAGGCATCCGGCTCTTGATATCGACGATTGCCTGGCGATTCGCTTCCCGGGCAGCCACCGAGCCCGAAGTGCCGGATTTGCTGCGCGAGCAGCTGCAATTCTGCGTTCCGCTGGGACTCGCCACGCTCCTGACCCAGGTCAATCGCAGCCTCGGCAATCTCGTCGTGGTCAAATATCTGGGTGCCGCTGCGCTGGCGCAGTTTACGATCGGAACCTACGGCGAACCCATAGTGATCGCATTGCGAAACTCGATCTCAACGGCGCTCTTGCCGGAAATGGTCAGACGCAACGCGGCTTCCACGAAGGAACCATTGTCGTTGTGGCAAAAAACCACAGTGGTCAATTGCATGCTGGTCCTGCCGGCTGCGGTGCTTCTGGCACGGTATGCGGACCCCATCGTTACCAAGGTCTTTGGCGCCAACTACAAGGCCGCGGTCCCGGTCCTGCAGATCTACGGGTTTGCAATGGTGCGGTCCTGTTTCGATTTCGCTCCTCCGCTTCGGTCGGTCGCTAAGACCCGGCCGCTGGTCATCAGCAATATTGCTGCCATTGCCTCCAACTCGGTATGCCTATTCCTGCTGATTCCAATATTGGGAATCTCGGGGGCGATGATCGCCAGGGTGGTCTCGAGCTTCTTCGATGGTGCGTACCTCGGTTGGGCGGTCACACAGATTTACGGGACGAGCGTCCGCAGTATGCTGCCATGGAGATCGCTTGCAAAGCTTTTGGTGGCAGCGGCGCTGGCAGCCGGTATCCTGATAGGTGATTTTTGGACGGCCAATTTTGGTTTCATCGGCGTGTTCATTGGGTCTGCTGCTTATGGATTGCTTACTGCCGCACTCGTGCTGTTGTGGCGGATTCCTGAGGCGGAGACTCTGTGGGCCAAGTTGAAGGCCGCCTTGAGTCGATTCGGCGGTCCGGTCAAGAACAATCCAGAGGCACGATAACTAGGACAACGCATGCGATATCTTCTTACATTAATGCTCATTGTGCTCGCTGCCAGTGACGCCCTGAAGTTGGACCTCAGTCTCGCTCCGGGATTGAGCGCGAAGAATGCGCTCTCGTATGTGGCATTGCTGATGCTGGTACTGCGGATAATCATTCGCCGCGAGTTCAAGTTCGAACTTCCCAGCTTGACGCTGGGGTTCGCCATATTGATCGCCTATGCAGTGCTGTCGTTCATCGTGATCGTCACCATCATCCACTACCCACGCTACGAGATTTTCGCCAGTGTGCTGATCCTCAAGCAGTTGCTTGGCGACAGCGCCATTTTCTTTTTTGTGTTCTTTTACGGCCTGGAATCGACGGCAGACGCGAAATACATGACGAAGGTCCTGCTCCTGGCCATTGCCGGCGCCAATGCCATTTCCCTGCTGGACGTCTCGGGCGTGGTCAGCCTTGGTGTGACCACTGTGGGAAGTTCGGGAGCGGAGGCCGACCGCGTGTTTGGTCCCTTTGGGCATGCGAATGAGACCGCTGCGTTGATCATCTGTTTACTGCCGGCCTATTTCGCTGCGGCCAGCAAATCGTCGGGGTACGGTAAGCTGATCTGGATTGGCAGCGGATTCGTGTCCGCCACGATGTTCGTCCTAACGGGATCACGCGGTGGACTCGTCGGAATAGTGGTTGGCTACCTGTGGGCTGCATATCTGACTCGCAAGGTCTTACCGAAGAAGGCGCTCGGCAACTTCATGAAATGGGCCGCCGTGGCAGCGTTCATTGCGGTGCCGATATTCGCAGTTCTCGAAATGAAGTTCGGTAGCGTCTTGCTGCAGCGTATCACCTCGTACGATCCGTCCGAAGGCGGTTCCGGGCGCACGTACATATGGCGAACCGCGATCGAACGGATGATGGATCATCCGCTTTCGCTGATCACTGGCTTCGGTTGGAATGCTTACTCCACGATGGGTTTCATCTTTGTGATGCACAACCATTATCTCTGGCTTTGGTTCGAGCTTGGGTTGGTGGGCGTGATCACCTATATCCTTATGATTCGAAATTCACTTGCGACTGCGAAATCGGTGGCGCGCGGAGTCGATGAGGAAACGCGCGCCTACTTGATTGCATACATCTTCGGGATGATCAGCATGTCGGTCGCGATCTTTTTCGTGCTTCTCGGATTGCCGTGGCCCTACATCTGGGCGTACGTGGGGACCACGATGCGCCTCGCAGTTTCCGCTAAGACGATCCCTGTAACGGTGAAGGCGAAAGCGATTTTGCCCCGTAAATAGCAGTCTAGACGCGTTTGATTGCTCGTCGCCGACTGCCGACATATTTACAGCGATGGCTGATCTCTATTTAATCGGTGCATGTCGAAGTGGTGGGTCGGTCGGATTGTGATCTAGGTCACGACTCGGGCTGATCGTGGGAATGATCGTAAATTCGATGAGGGCGGCATGACTTTTAGCAAATCGATTTTGACTTATTCCGTTCTTTGTCTAGCCGTGTTCGCTGGCGCCGCCAAGGCGCTCGACAAGCCGGAATTCCCGCGACTGGGCGGTGTTTTGAATGGCAATCCGCGAAACTATGATGATGCGACGTACCAGCGCGCCATCGCGAAGCTGGATATTGCGTTGATCGCAAATTTCCCGGGGTTCACTCCTGGTGGCGCGCCGTTGGAGGCATCTCTCAAGAAGATCAAGGCACTGAATCCGAACACTTTGATCTTCGGCTACGTCAATGCCTTCGAACTGCCTGACACGGTTTCCTCGGATGCGTGGAATGCTCTGCGAGAAAAGCTCAACTCCGAGCGATGGTGGCTGTATGCGCATGGTACGAGCGGCACCGCGGTCCGGTCCAATTTTGGACCGAAGTTTGGAAGCATCAATATTTCGTTGAACACACGGCCAGATTCTTCGGGGAATCGTTCGATCGAATGGATGACGAAGTTTTACGTTGACAATCTTGCCAAGCCTAATCCCTCGATGGATGGCTTTTTCACTGACAACGTGGTGTGGCGTCCCAGAATAGATGGCGATTGGAATCTGGACGGCACGGCCGATGCGGAGACCGATCCGAAATCGGCAGCTTGGGTGCGGCAGGGGTATGCGCGATATTTCACCCTGTTGAACCAGATGCTTCCCGACAAGATGCAGATTGCGAACATCGATTGGGGGCGAAGGGAAGCCGTCTATCCGGAGTTGAAGGGTTTGCCGAAAGGCGGCCTGATGGAAGGTTTGATCGGCAAGTCCTATTCGGTCGAGGGTTGGGCCGGCTGGAACGGGTTGCTTGCCTGGTATCGCAAGACGATGACTGCCGTGTCGGATCCCAAGCTGGTCATCTTCAACCAATCCGGCGACATCAACGACTTTAAGTCCCTGCGTTATGGAATGGCCACGTGCTTGATGGATGACGGATATTTTGCATTCAATGAATTGTCGAAGGGTTACTCCGGTGTTGCCTGGTTCGACGAGTTCGATGCTAAGCTGGGTCAGGCCACGTCGGAACCACCGACGTCCGATTGGCAGAAGGGCGTCTACCGTCGTGACTTCCAGAATGGCATCGCGTTGGTAAACCCCAAGGGCAATGGTACCGTAACGGTTACGCTCGAGGGAGACTTCCGCAGGCTTTCAGGTGCGAGAGAGCATACGGTCAACAACGGCCAGGTCGTCCGCAGTGTGACGCTGTCCGATCGGGATGGAATCATCCTCATGCGGACCAGTGCGCCGGTTGCTGCTCCGGCCAAGCCGGCTGCCCCGCAGAGTGTGGTCGTCGAGTAGCGCTCGAGGATCGCGCTCATTGCTCAAGGCGCCATCGTCTTGAGAAGCGCAATGGGCAAATTACAGGGTCAAGTGAAGAGGGCGCATCCGGTGTATCCGGTGCGGCCCTTCTCACGACTTGAGTTCGGCAGTCGATGTGGACACCGGATGAATTGTCTGACGCTTGCGGCGAAGGAACGGCCGCTCCACCAGCACCCACGACAGATATCCGGCCATCAAGGTGAGGATGGCAACGGCCGCCACCTGGGACCAACTGCCCAAGTGCCCGAGTTCGACGAATATATTCAACACAAGTCCATGATAGATATACACGCCGTAGGAGATGTCATTGCCGTGCAGGAGGCGTTCGGATAATTGCGGTTTGGTGTAAGCCATCGAGATCACCGCAATTCCCAGCAGCAAGAAGCCTGCAAGGTGAGATGCGGTGTTGTACGGAACCAGATAGTGAAAGGCCAGATACGCCGCCAACCAGACCAGGCCCTTGCCGGCAATCCATCTTGATTGTTCGATCGACAGCCGCTGCAGCAGGACACCCCAGAGGAACAAGTAGATGTGGGGGAGAAATGAATAGCGAAACAGCTTGTGCAGGAACGGTTCCTCGCTGACTTCATCCAACGGGTGAAAGAAGCGATTCGCGATGAACGCGACGGCGAGAAAGACGATCAGCATCAGACCGATGACGCGGTTGCGCCGCTCAGGTTTGCTGCCGAACCAATAGAGCGCAGGCAGCACGAG
>JANXOV010000165.1 GCA_025357635.1 Pseudomonadota bacterium | reverse complement strand
CTTCTCAATTGTTCCACGCATGGTTCCACGCATGGTTCCACGCATGGTTCCACGCATGGTTCCACGCATGGTTCCACGCATGGTTCCACGCATGGTTCCACGCATGGTTCCACGCAGGCTCTCGTTTTTCGTACCCATCTCACCGCCGCAGGCGTATTCCTGATTAGTTTCAATATTTGATCCATAAATAAATCCTTCTCTTCGTTATGCAGCGCTGCAGGTCTCGGTCCGCGCAAGCATGCGCGCCCAGTTGGGGGGCATGCGATTGGGCCGGGTCCAACCGCCTTCGCGTATCTTCTTCAGTGCGATGTTCAGCGCCAATGGCATCTCAAATCGGCGCAACGCGCCCTCCTCCACTGCCCAAACGACCTGGCGCAGTACTTCGCTGGCTTGATCGCCAGGGATGGCTTGGAAAATCCGCTTGCGGGTACGGGCCATCTCCAGGACCGACAGCCGTCGTGGTCCGGCATAGTTGGAGCGCGCGGCCACAGATGGCGTGCCTGCAGGAGCCGGGCGTGCCATTGACTGCGTATTCGCAAGTTGTTGCAGCTGCATCAGAAGGTGGCCTCGTTCTTCTGGCGACAGCTGCGTCTGGGCGTCAAACTCGATGCACGTCAGCCGGTCGCGGGAGGCATTGAAGAAACGGCTGCGCTCCTGTGCGGAGGCCTTTGCCCAAAGCGCCTGCGTCTGCTGACGTGTAGGCCGGGGCTTGTCCGGGACCGCAACGACTGGCGACTCAATCGGCAGTTGCGCCGTCCCCTGCCCTGTACCGTGGACTTCTGGGCTGGCGCGTTTTAACGCGTTGCGATTAGGGGCGCGGGCCAGCTCGATCAGAAGTGCTCGCGGGATTCGTACCTCGGTGATGGCGGTGGCTTGCTGAAACGGGTTGCCCGGGTCCCTTCCAGCGCTTTCACGACGGATCAGACCAAGCCCTTTGAGCAGCTGGTAGGCTCGGGTGACGGTGGACGGGTCCACGCAGCAGAGGTTCGCGACGCGCTTGAGCGGCACTTCCGAACACCAGTCGCCGCTGCGCTGGCCCTCCTCCCAATGCAGCCAGAACACGCGTTCCGCAGCCTGAGGCAAGCCCTGTTGCCACAGCCATCGCTCCAGCGGTTTGGGACGCAGGCTGAAATACTTCTCCCGGATCAGGACCACGCGTGGATCCCGTGTGTTTTCGATCGACATAACTATCCCCTCGCCCATCAAAGACGATTTGTTGAAATGGCGGGGATTGGGGCTTGTGCTTGACCCGTCTGGTTTACGGGCCTAACCTTCGAACTGTCAGGTTTCGGTGGTTAGTGGCATTTGCCGCTGGATCCCCAAAATCAAAAGGCCCCGCAAGGGGCCTTTTTATTGGGCGCTTGTCATTGGTGACCCTCCTCTGGTGGGAGATCTTCGACTCAAGGTGTCGAAACTTTCCTGCAGGAAACTTCGGCTTTCGGCCGTGGCAGCGGTGCCGGCGATGGCAGAGCTTTCCTGCAGGAAAGCTGCGGGTTTGGGCAAACCTTGGGAACTTGTAAAAGCGCAGTCCCGAAAACGCGCGAACCCCGGAAGGCCGGGGTTCGTTACAGCGTTTGAACGGAGGAGGGGTTTCACGTGCCCTCCAGCTTGCGTCTGAGCCAGGCCTCGGCCCAGTCCTTGAGTTCCTCGCGCATCAGTTTCTGCGTGGCCTCATCGATATGCTGAAGTTTCAACACGATCCGGTTGCGGCCGGAGCCGACCTTCAATGGGATGCGGCCGCCGATGCGGACGGATTCCTCGCGTGAGGTCCCGCGGCCTGCGCTGGCTTTGCCGCTTCCCGCCGCCACCAGTGTGCGCAGCACGGCTTCCGGGGCGGCAGGGGGTTTGCGCTGCGCCAGCCGCTCGGCGGCGCGCAGCACGGCGGATTGATTGTTCTTCAGGGCCTGACTGAGCGTTGGGCCCCAACTCATGGGAATGGTGCGCACATCTCCGAAAGCAGTCAGCACCTGCGGCGGCAGGGCCGCTACCGCGAGATATTTGGCGGTAGCCGCTTCACCGAAACCGACGGCGGCCGCCAGTTCGCGCTGACTGTCATAAAGGCCGGACTCCAGCCAGCTTGCGAACATGCGGCCCTTTTCATAGGCCGAAATGTCATGCCGATCTTCATTCTCGTAATACATCTTGAGAACGAGATCGCGCGCATCCGCCGCATTCGTATCAAGAATCGCGAGGACTTTGCACCCATCGGGTGATTCGGCCTCCAACGCGAGGCAGGCCGCATGTCGCCGATGCCCGAAGACAATTTCAAATTCGAAGGGCAGGGCGTTCTTCAGGGGCCGTACACGAATCGGCATCATCTGGCCGCGCGCACGGATGCTGTTCACGAGCTCTACGAATTTCGGGTCATCGGCCAGCATCGAGCGCTCGAGCCGATTGCAGAATTCCGTGGCGCGAATTTTCTTCGGGTCGATTTCCAGCAGCAGCCGGCCTTCCGCCTTAGCTGCATCGTAGAGCTTGGCGCGCGTGGCCACGTGCTCGGCATAAATGTTGGCCTGTTCGGCGATCGGGCCCAATTGGCGAGCGGCGACGGCTGGACGCTCCGCCGGCACCACGCTGGCCCGCGCGCTCAAGGTCTGATCGAGAATGGCGCGTCGCTCCTTGGCTTTGCTGTTCATGCGCGGGCTGCAAGCGCGGTGCGGATCAGCAATTCGATCTCGCCGTTCGCGCCATTCATGGCTTCCACGGCACGCTCCAGCGTGCGGCGGTCACCATCGTATTCAGCCACTTCATACAGGGTCAGCAGGTCAGGTCCGACCTTCTCGAGCGCTGAACTTTGCACCATGGTATGGGTACAGGTTTCCTGCGGGAAAAATTGCCGGATCCACTTGCTGATCTGGGCGTGCGTGCCGTCGTTCGGACGAACGCGGGTCAGCAACACCGAGGCGAAATCGTACGTTTTCGGGGTGGCTTCGGCGCGATTGAATGCCTCCATCAGCTCGGCCACCAGTTCGAAGAACAAGGACGAAGACTGCAGGTCGATCATCGCCGGAGGAAGCGTGATCAGGAGCCCATCTGCAGCGAACATCGCGTTACTGTTCACGAACGACAGCGAAGGGGCGGTGTCCAGGATGATCACGTCGTAGTCTGCCCGCAGCGGCGCCAACCCATCGGCGAGCGGTCGGTGAAAAGCGAAACCTTCTTCGTCGCGCAGACGCGCGGCGATCGCAAACTCGGAACCGTAGACGCCGAGGTTGGACGGAATCAAGTCGAGATTGTGCCAGTGGGTGGGTTGCACGACGTAACGCAGATCGCCGGTCCAATTCGGGTTGGGGCGGCCGCCGAAATGCGGGCCTTCGAGGAACGTGCGCACCGTTTCGTCATCACCGACTTCCGTGTGCGGCAAAATGCCGAACAGTTGCGTAAGACTGGCCTGCGCATC
>JANXOV010000163.1 GCA_025357635.1 Pseudomonadota bacterium | reverse complement strand
CGCGCAACCCTGTTTAAACTTATCTCCAACCGATCGACATCAGTCGCCTGAGGACTCCCCGGCTCTCTCTTTGCTCAGACTCATACTTGGATTGGAAAATACTATGACGCTCCTTCGCCGCGGCAACATGGGACAATGCAGATATGAATTTTCAGCTCTTCAGCGACTACCGGCCGGCCGGCGACCAGCCGCAGGCAATTACGAAACTCGTCGAGGGTCTGACCTCTGGACTTGCGCATCAAACCCTGCTGGGCGTCACCGGCTCAGGCAAGACATTCACCATCGCCAATGTGATCGCGCAGGTGCAGCGTCCCACCATGGTACTGGCGCACAACAAGACCCTGGCCGCGCAGTTGTACGGTGAGTTCAAGGAGTTTTTTCCCAAGAACGCGGTCGAGTACTTCGTTTCTTATTACGACTACTACCAACCCGAGGCCTACGTACCCTCTTCGGACACCTACATCGAAAAAGACTCCTCGATCAACGAGCACATCGAGCAAATGCGCTTGTCGGCCACCAAGGCGCTGCTCGAGCGACCCGATGCCATCGTGGTGGCCACGGTCTCGGCCATCTACGGATTGGGTGATCCGCAGGCTTACTTGAGCATGGTGCTGCACGTTTCGCGCGGCGATCCGCTGGAGCAGCGCAAACTGCTGCGCCGCTTGGCGGACATGCAGTACACACGCAACGAGCTGGATCTTCATCAAGGCACGTTTCGCGTACGCGGCGATGTCATCGATGTGTTTCCGGCGGAGTCCGAGCGCGAGGCGGTGCGCATCGAATTGTTCGACGAGGTGGTCGAGTCACTGAGTTTTTTCGATCCGCTGACCGGCGAGATCCTGCGCAAGGTGCCGCGCCTGACCGTGTTTCCGTCCACGCACTATGTGACACCGCGAGAGCGTGTGCATCAGGCGGTGGGCGAGATCAGAGAGGAGCTGCGTTCGCGGCTGCTGGAGTTGCATGGCGCGGGCAAGCTGCTGGAAGCTCAGCGTTTGCAGCAACGCACGACCTTCGATCTGGAGATGATGAACGAAGTGGGTTATTGCTCTGGCATTGAAAACTATTCGCGCTATCTGTCGGGCCGGATCGCGGGCGAGCCACCGCCGTGCATGTTCGACTACTTGCCGGCCAATTCGCTGCTGATCATCGACGAAAGTCATCAGACAATCCCGCAATTGGGCGCCATGTACAAAGGCGACCGATCGCGCAAGGAAACTCTGGTCGAGTATGGATTCCGGCTGCCCTCGGCGCTGGACAACCGGCCGTTGCGATTCGACGAGTTCGAAAAGCTTGCGCCACAGACCATCTATGTTTCCGCCACTCCCGCGGCCTACGAGAAGCGTCTGTCCGCACAGATTGTCGAGCAGGTGGTGCGGCCAACCGGGCTGATCGACCCGCAGGTGGAGATCCGGCCGGTGCGCGCGCAGGTGGATGACCTGCTCTCGGAAATCCGATTGCGCGCGGCGATGAACGAGCGCGTGCTGGTGACGACGCTCACCAAGCGCATGGCCGAGGATTTGACCGAGTATCTGAGCGAACATCGCGTCAAGGTTCGCTACCTGCATTCGGACATCGAGACCGTCGAGCGCTCCGAGATCATCCGCGATCTGCGGTTGGGGAAATTCGACGTTATCGTCGGGATCAACCTGTTGCGCGAAGGCCTGGACATGCCCGAGGTGTCTCTGGTGGCCATTCTGGACGCGGACAAGGAGGGGTTCCTGCGCTCGGAAGGCTCGCTGATCCAGACGATCGGCCGCGCCGCCCGCAACGTGAACGGCAAAGCCATCCTGTATGCGGACAAGATCACCGGCTCGATCGAACGGGCGATGTCGGAAACCGAGCGGCGCCGCAACAAGCAGATCGAGTTCAATCAGGAGCATGGCATCACGCCACGAAGTATCGTCAAAGGCGTTACGGACGTCATGGAGGGCGCCCGCAGCACGGGAATCACACCCGCTGAAGACGCGTCTTCGCCGCTGGCGATGGCGCCGGAGCAAGCCGTAAAACGGCTCAAAAAGCTCGAGACCGAGATGTTCAAACTGGCCAGAAACCTGGAATTCGAGCAGGCGGCACGGCTGCGGGACGAAATACACCGCCTGCGCAACGCCGCTTTTGGGGTGCCGGACAAGCAGGCGGGGTAATATTACTTATTCCGGCCAAAGCGCGCCCCGGGTCACATTGCGGGGCAGGGGCCTGGGATAAACTTGACCTTCGTATAGGTGTAAGGATCGCGCATGGCAACGGTGCAAGAATCGAAGACCTTGCAAGAAGTCGACTTGGACAAGACCGATGAATTGCCGGTCTTGGATACGTCGAAGTTTTTGGTCGCCGAGAAAGATCCTGGCGCAACGGCGCGCATCGACCTCAATGCCACCACCTCGGACACGGACCGGCACCCACGCATCGACCTCCCGGCGCTGATCGACAGCGTTCAGCAGGCCGAGGCGCGCATCGCTCAGCAGAGCGCCCACCAGGAGATTCTGGACTGGGAGCTCAAGTCATCCCGCGATCGGTTTGAGGAGTCGGCGCGCGAAGTGCTGCGGCTCAACGGCGAATCCCAGGCGCTGCGCGCAACCTTGGTTGCGCGCGAAGAATCGCTGGCGCATGCCATGCACTCGGTGGGCGATCGCGATCATCAGCTCGGTGAATTGCGCCGTGAGCACGCCAGCCTGCTGCAGAAGCTGGAACAGACCATTGCAACGACGGCAACTCTGGGCTCCGATCTGAACGGCGCACGCACGCAGATTGAGCAAGGGCACGCGGAACTTCACGCAGTCCGGCAATCCATCGGCGCAATGAGTGCGCAACTCAAGAGCAATGAGAGCACCTTGAGCGCCGCACAGCGCGAAGCGGCCCTGTTTAAGAAGCAGTCAACAGAATTCCTGGAAAACCTGCAGTCGCGCGAATGGCGGCGCAGCAATCGCGAAGACACGTTCCGCGAAATGGACGCGCGATTGTCGGCGGCACTGGCGGATGCCGCGAGATTCGAGGCCAATGCCGACAGCCTCAGTGGCAGGCTGGCCGAGGCGGAAGCGCAGTTGAATGAGCGTGCGCAGAGTTTGCGATCGCTGCAGTCATCGCTTGAGCAAAACAGCGAAGCGGCGAGCACGCAACTGGCGGCGCTCGAAGAAAGCAAGCGGGCGCGGCAGGAACTGTTGCTGCAACTCAAAGCCCGCGATGCTGAACAATCAAAAGCGGCGGCGGAAAGGACGCAATTGTCCGATGCGCTGGCTGTGCGCGAGCGCTCATTAAAAGACGAGCGTGAGAACAAGGTGCAGTTGCAGGTGCAGCTGCAATCATTGGAAGCCTCGCAGGCCGAGCTCATGTCGCGCATCGCCGAGTTCGATCGCGCGCTTTCTGAGATGCAGCAGCAAAAACGTCTGGATGACGAGCAGATTCAGCGTCAGCTCGCTGCAATCGATGCCGCCAGGGCGGCGTCCGTGGCGCATCGGGAGCGTGTCTCTGAGCTCGAAGGCGAGTTGTCGGCAACCTCCTCACTGCTTGATGAAGTGCGGCGGCCCATCGAGGCCGCAGAGGCCGATATACAGCGCCTTCGTGCCGAGCTGGAGGCGAAAACGCAGTCCTTCGAAGCCTCGGAGGCCGAGATCCGCAAACTCCAGGCGGCGTTGGAGCGTTCACGGGGCGCCCTGGAGGAACGGGAATTCCTGATTAGACGGCTCGAACGCAGCGCCAACAACAGCGCGCAGGTGCTGGGCCGGCTGCAGTCGAGCATCGAGCGGCTCGGTACGCCCACGCCGGCCCCCGGTCATGCACAAGAGCCGCCCGATACCGGTGCCTTCGCCGGCACCCTCATGCGTATCGACAACGGACTCTCGACCACTTACACACTGGGCGTTCGGGCACGGGTGGGACGGTCTCCCGAGAGCGATGTGCGCATCGATTCCTCCTCCGTGAGCCGGCACCACGCGCTCATCATCACCAGCGCGCAGCACGCCATCATTGAGGACCTCAACAGCACCAACGGGGTTCTCGTCAACGGCCGCAAGATCAATCGCCAGAAGCTCAAGGACGGCGACATCGTGGTGATCGGCGAAGCCCAGTTCAAGTTCAGCGAATCAGGGTCTTTATTGCCGGAGGCAAATCCGGTATCGTTCGCGCCCACTTAAGCGCGCTTAGCTCAGCGGTAGAGCATCACCTTGACATGGTGGGGGTCAGTGGTTCGATCCCACTAGCGCGCACCACCGCTCCTGTTAGGGGCACATTCCCACCGCCCGCTCTGCTATATTGAAGGGCTTATGCCCGTCATCACACTTCCCGATTCGAGCCAAAAGCGCTTCGATCGGCCCATCAGCGTAGCCGAGGTTGCCGCCTCCATCGGCGCCGGACTTGCCAAGGCCGCCCTTGCGGGGCGTGTCGATGGCAAGCTCGTGGATACCTCCCACATTATCGATCACGACGCCACGGTGAGCATCGTGACAGACAAGGACCCCCAGGGCCTGGAGATCATCCGTCATTCCACCGCGCATCTGCTGGCCAACGCCGTTCAGGAGCTGTTTCCGGATGCTCAGGTAACCATCGGACCCGTCATCGAGGACGGGTTCTTTTACGATTTTGCCTTCAAGCGCCCGTTCTCCACCGAGGATCTCGCGGCCATCGAAGAGCGTATGGTCCAGATCGCCGCGCGCGATCTGCCCGTGCATCGCCGCACACTGCCGCGTGACGACGCCATGGCACATTTCAAGAACATCGGAGAGCACTACAAGGCCGAAATCATCGGTGCGATTCCGGCGGGTGAGGACATCAGCCTTTACGGTCAGGGCAGCTGGGAAGACCTGTGCCGTGGCCCGCACGTGCCCAGCACGGGCAAGCTCAAAGCCTTCAAACTCATGAAAGTCGCGGGCGCCTATTGGCGTGGCGATTCACGCAACGAGATGTTGCAGCGGATTTACGGCACCGCCTGGGCAAACGAGAAACAGCTCAAGGAATACCTGACCCGTCTCGAGGAGGCGGAGAAACGCGATCACCGTCGCATCGGTCGCGAGTTGGACTTGTTCCACCTGCAGGACGAGGCGCCCGGCGCCGTGTTCTGGCACCCGAAGGGGTGGACATTGTTCCAGGCGCTGATCAGGTACATGCGGGAGCGCCAGGTGGAGGGCGGCTTCCAGGAAGTGAACACGCCGGAGATCATGGATCGCGAGTTGTGGGTGCAGTCAGGCCACATCGAAAAATTCGGCGAAAACATGTTCATGACCAAGACGCCGGATGAGCGCGTGTTCGCGATCAAGCCGATGAATTGCCCGGGTCACGTGCAGGTGTTCAATCAGGGACTGCGCAGCTACCGCGAGCTGCCGCTGCGCCTGGCCGAGTTCGGCAAGGTGCACCGTTACGAGCCCTCGGGCGCGCTGCACGGCCTGATGCGCGTGCGCGCCTTTACTCAGGACGATGCACATATTTTCTGCACCATGCAGCAGATCACGGCCGAATCCGTGGCCGTCACGCAGCTGATTCTCAGCATCTACCACGACTTCGGTTTCGATGACGTACGCATCAAGTTTTCGGATCGGCCGTCCAAGCGGGTCGGGTCGGATGAGACCTGGGATCGCGCCGAAGCTGCACTCAAGGCCGCTGCTGCGGCGGCCGGTATCGAGACCACGCTGAATCCGGGCGAGGGCGCCTTCTACGGACCCAAACTTGAATTCGTGCTGCGCGATGCCATCGGCCGCGACTGGCAATGCGGCACCCTGCAGGTGGACTTGAACTTGCCGGTACGCCTGGGCGCGCACTACATCGGCGAGGACAGCCAGAAGCATTCACCCGTCATGTTGCACCGCGCCATGTTCGGTTCACTCGAGCGTTTTATCGGTATTTTGATCGAACACCATGCCGGCAAACTGCCCACTTGGCTGGCGCCGGTTCAGGCGGTGGTCATGGGAATTACCGAGCGGCAGGAGCAATACTGCCTGAATGTAGCGGAAAACCTGAGAAATCAGGGGCTTCGAGTCGAAACGGACTTGAGGAATGAGAAGGTAGGCTTTAAAATCCGCGAGCACACATTAAAACGCGTTCCTTACCTGCTGGTCGTTGGCGACCGGGAAGTGGAGGGACGCACCCTGGCCGTGCGCACGCGCAGTGGCAAAGACTTAGGCAGCATCGGGCTTACAGAGCTCGCGTCTGAGTTAGCCAAAGAAAACGCGAGCCGCGGCCGCACTATTTTGGAGGATCGTTTATCGCAACGTCCAAGCGCGTAAGGCGTAATGAAGAAATCTCGGCACCCGAAGTGCGAGTGATCGCAGCCGATGGAAGCCAAGCAGGAGTCATGACGCGAGCAGCAGCGCTCGAGATGGCTACCTCTCAGACTCTGGATCTCGTAGAGGTCTCACCGATGGCAGAGCCGCCGGTGGTTCGGGTGATGGATTTCGGCAAGTTCTTGTTCGAACAAAACAAGAAAGCGCACGCGGCAAAGCGTAAGCAGAAGCAGATCCAGGTTAAGGAAGTGAAGTTTCGTCCCGGTACGGAAGAGGCGGATTACCAAGTCAAATTGCGTAATCTGATCCGCTTCCTGACCGAGGGTGATAAGGCCAAGGTAACGTTACGTTTCCGTGGCCGTGAGCTCGTACATCAGGACATCGGCCGGCGCCTTCTGGCGCGCATCGCCGAAGATCTGGGCCCTCACTCAACGGTGGAGCAAACACCGCTGATGGAAGGCAAGCAGATGGTCATGGTATTCGGGCCCAAAAAGAAGTGAGCGGCAGGCCTTAAACAAGCTTGTCACCCCGCCTGTAGCGGCTCGAAGGCGTACGCGATTCGCGTGCGCTTTCGCGCTTGTGAGCAGGGCTAGAAAATCAGGCCATAAAAGGCCAGGAGATGAAAATGCCCAAGTTGAAAACTAAGCGGGCTGCGGCGAAGCGTTTCGTGAAAACGGCAAACGGCTTCAAACGCGGTCAGTCCCACCGTCGTCATATACTGACGAAGAAGCCAAGCAAGCGTAAGCGGCAACTGCGCCGTGAATCGCAAGTGCATGAAACCGACATGGGTCGGGTCAAGCAAATGCTGCCCAACGCTTAAAATCAGGAGATAGAAAATGGCACGAGTTAAACGCGGCGTCGTTGCTGGACGCCGGCACAAGAAAATCCTCAAAAAAGCGAAGGGCTATTTCAATGCCCGGCGCAAAGTCTTTCGCACGGCGAAACAGGCGGTCATCAAGGCCGGTCAATACGCCTATCGCGGCCGCCGCGAGAAGAAACGCGAGTATCGGGCGCTGTGGATCACCCGTATCAACGCGGCAGCGCGTCTGTCCGGGCTTTCCTACAGCCGCTTGATCGATGGCTTGAATAAAGCCGGTCTTGCCATCGACCGCAAGGTGCTGGCAGATCTGGCCGTGCACGACCTGCCTGCTTTTGCGGCGATCGCCGAGAAAGCCAAGGCCAATCTCACAGTCTGATATGCAATCGATGATGAGCGCGGAAGGGTGGGCGGCCGCGCTCATCCTTCCCCTTTGCTAAGCAGTAGGAAGCTTCAATGGCCGCAGCAGAATCCCTCGCCGCGATCGTGGATCGGGCGCTGGCCGATATCGGTTCGTCGGCCGATCTGGCTGTTCTGGATGAGCATCGCGTCCGGCTGCTCGGCAAGAAGGGCCTGCTGACGGATCAATTGAAAACCCTGGGCGCGTTGCCTGCGTCGGAACGGCCGGCAGCGGGGCAGCGCATCAATGAGGCCAAGGAAAGCATTCAGCGGGCGCTGGACGCGCGGCGTGGCGTCCTCGAAGCCGACAAACTCGATCGTGAACTCAGCGCCGGCGCGATCGATGTATCGCTTCCCGGTCGCGGCGAGGAAACCGGCAGTGTTCACCCGGTCACCAAGGCCCGGCTGCGCATCGAGGCGATTTTCAAGCAAGCCGGATTTCAGGTGGTGACGGGTCCGGAGATCGAGGACGACTTCCACAACTTCGAGGCGCTGAACATTCCTGCCGATCATCCGGCGCGCGCCATGCACGACACGTTCTATTTTCCTGACGGCCGCTTGCTGCGCACGCATACCTCGCCGGTGCAGATCCGCGCCATGCGCGTCTTGAGGCCCCCGTTCGCGGTGATCGCGCCGGGCCGCGTGTATCGCCTGGATTCGGACATGACGCACACGCCGATGTTTCATCAAGTCGAAGGCATCGTGGTGGGCGAGAACGTCAGCCTCGCCAATCTCAAGGCCATGCTGACCTCCTTCGTCGAGCAATATTTCGAGCGGCCCTTGGGTATCCGTCTGCGACCCTCGTATTTTCCGTTCACCGAACCCTCCGCCGAAGTGGACATCGAATGCGTGTTCTGCAGCGGCAAGGGCTGCCGAGTTTGCAAGCAAACCGGCTGGCTGGAGATTCTAGGCAGCGGCATGATTCACCCGAACGTGCTCAAGGCCGTCGGCATCGACCCCGAGCGTTGGCAGGGATATGCCTTCGGCATGGGCATTGATCGCGTCGCGATGCTGCGCTATGACGTCAACGATCTGCGCCTGTTCTTTGAAAACGATGTGCGCTTCCTGAAGCAGTTCCCATGAAGATCACCTACCGATGGTTGCAGGAGTTCGTGCCCGCCGCCGCTGCGCCGAAGCAGCTCGCGGAGCAACTCACACTGGCAGGATTGGAAGTGGAATCCATCGACCCCGCGGCGCCACCGTTTGAAAACGTCGTGGTCGGCGAGGTGCTGGAGACATCGAGACATCCGAATGCCGAAAAGCTGTCGGTGTGTGGCGTGACCACCGATGGCAGCAATCGCCTGCAGATCATCTGTGGCGCCAGCAACGTGCGCGCCGGATTGAAAGTGGCCGTGGCGATGGTTGGCGCGCAACTGCCGAATGATGTGCACATCAAGCGCGCCAAGCTGCGCGGCATCGATTCCGAAGGCATGCTGTGTTCCGCGCGCGAACTGGGTCTTGGCACCGAGCATGAAGGCATCATGGAGCTGGCCTCCACGCTGAAGCTCGGCACCGACGTGCGCAAAGCGCTGGATCTCGATGACACCCTGTTCGAAATCAAAACCTTGAACCGTGGCGATTGCATGAGTGTGCTAGGTTTGGCGCGCGATTACGCGGCCGCCAGCGTTCGCAAATTCTTGAAGCACGATGTACCTGCGGTGCGGCCGACGGGGCAGGGCGAATTTCCCGTTACGATTCATGCGCTCGAAGCTTGCCCCCTGTTCGCAGGACGTGTCATTCGCGGCATCCGTGCCGGTGCGCGCTCGCCCGCCTGGCTGCAGGAACGGTTGCGACGCGTTGGTGTGAACAGCATTTCGGCAGTGGTCGATGTCACTAACTACGTGATGATGGAACTCGGCCAGCCCATGCACGCCTATGACTTGGGGCGACTGTCGCAGGGCATCGATGTGCGCTGGGCCAAGCCTGGCGAGCAGGTCACACTGCTGGACGGCAAGACCTATTCGCTGGATGCAGGGTTCCTGGTCATCGCCGATGCGAGTGGTCCGGTCGGACTGGCCGGCGTGATGGGCGGCAATGAGAAAGCCATCTCCGATGCCACAACGGATGTGTTCCTGGAGGCCGCGCATTTCGTCCCCGATGCCATCATCGGCCGCGGTCGTCGATTCGGGCTGATCACCGATGCCGCGCAGCGATTCGAACGCGGCGTCGATCCGGCGTTGCCGGTGGCCGCCATCGAACGCGCCACGGCGTTGTTGCTGGAAATCGTAGGGGGTGTCGCAAGCCCCGCGCAGGCACATCGTGGATCCGCGCCAGGCGCAGTCGAGGTTTGGATCACGCTGCGTCGGGCTCGCTTGAGTCGCCTGCTCGGAGTCGAAGTCGCCGATGCGGATGTATTGGCCGTGCTGAACGCAATCAGCGAACAAGTCATCGCGACGGGTGATGGCTGGCGCGTGCGCATTCCCACCTGCCGGTTTGATCTGCGCATCGAAGAGGACCTTGTCGAGGAAGTGGCGCGCCTGCGCGGCTTTGACAGCATTCCGCCGCGGCATGCCAGTGTGGAGCAGAAGGGCGGAACCGCCACTGAATCGCGCATCGACAGTTCGCGCCTGATCACGGCTCTGGCGGACCGCGGCTATCGAGAGGCCATCACTTACAGCTTCGTCAGCCCCACCGACCAACGGTTGCTGTTTCCAGAGATCCAAGGGTTGGCGTTGACCAATCCGATCTCCGCCGACTTGAGCGAGATGCGCGTGTCGTTGTGGCCCGGACTGCTGCGGGTCTGCGCTCAGAATCTGCGCCGGCAACAGTCACGAGTTCGCTTGTTCGAAGTCGGCCGGAAGTATCTACAAAGTGATGACGGGCTTCGTGAAGTGGACACCATTGCTGCAGTCGCTGCAGGGTCACGTCGACCCGAGCAATGGTCCATGCCGCGCGAGCCGATGGACTTTTTTGATTTGAAAGCGGATGTGACTGGCTTGCTCGAACTAACTGGCGACGTGGGCAGCTTTAAATTCGTGCCGGAAAAATTAGGCTGTCTGCGTCCGGGACGCACCGCGCGAATCTATCGAGGCGAGACGGCCGTGGGTTGGATCGGTGAGATGCATCCGAGCGTGTTGCGCGGCCTGGATCTGACAATTGCGCCGTACATTTTTGAGTTAGAAATAGACGTAGCTTTTGCGTCTAATAAATTGAAATTTAACGATTTTTCAAAGTTTCCCAGCATCCGACGCGATATCGCCTTGGTGGTCGAAGAAAAGGTCACATTCGCAGATATTCAGGAAAATGTTAGTGTTAGCGCATCCGGCCTGCTGCGCGAGCTCAGATTATTCGATGTTTATCGCGGACCGGGGATAGATTCTGGGCGAAAAAGTGTCGCTTTAGGCTTGATTTTACAGGAATCTTCACGCACCCTAACTGATGACGACGCGGATGTTGTCGTAGCCGCTGTCGTTGCGCGGCTCCGGCAGAAATTGAGCGCCACAATAAGAGACCAATAAGCAATGGCAGCCCTGACTAAGGCAGAAATGGCCGAGGCCTTGTTCGACCAACTAGGACTCAACAAACGCGAAGCCAGAGAGCTCGTGGATTTGTTTTTTGAAGAAATCCGTTCGGCGCTGTCGTCCGGCGAACAAGTCAAATTATCGGGATTCGGCAACTTCGATCTGCGCGACAAGAATCGCCGCCCCGGTAGAAACCCCAAGACGGGCGAGGAAATCCCCATCAGCGCGCGTCGCGTAGTAACTTTCCGACCTGGTCAAAAACTGAAGGCGCGCGTTGAAGCGTATGCTGGAACCAAGCAATAACAACGAGCTGCCGGCGATACCCGGCAAGCGGTATTTCACCATCGGTGAAGTCAGCGAATTGTGTGGCGTGAAGCCCCATGTGCTGCGCTACTGGGAGCAGGAATTCCCGCAGCTCAAGCCTGTCAAGCGGCGCGGAAACCGGCGCTACTACCAGCGCCAGGACGTCCTGATCATCCGCCAGATCCGTAGTCTGTTGTATGAGCAGGGCTTCACCATCGGTGGGGCGCGAAATCGGCTCGCCGGCGATGATGCACAGGTGGATTTGAATCAAAGCCAGCAATTGATCCATCAAATGCGGGTGGAGCTTGAAGAGTTGATGAAGATTCTGCGGCGGTGAGGCCGCCTAGACCGGAGAAATCTCCAGTCAACCCCTGGCCGCTTTCGGCTATCATTCGGTCCCTCGGTCGGGGCGTGGCGCAGCCTGGTAGCGCACTTGCATGGGGTGCAAGGGGTCGCAAGTTCGAATCTTGTCGCCCCGACCAACTTAAAAAACAAGAACTTACATCAGTTTTTGTCACCTTCAAAAAGCTCAAGAATTCCCAATTCGGGGACAGTACCGGGGACAGTTTGGCGTTCTCTCGTTGCACTTGGCGTGAGGGGTTTTTGCGCAACGGGGCGACGCCTGCGAAACTCCGAATCCGTGACGCCCAAACCCCCGGCCTCAATGTTCCTAGCCATCGCTCAGCGCTGCCGAAGCGTCGTTTCGTGTCGCGTGTTCACCATCGACGGTGTCCAGGCCGAAGTCGTCTCGGTCAGTCACAAGGAAGTCGAGATCAGCGCTCGTCCGGAGCGCGTGAGCGGCCCCAGGTACAGCCACCTTCGCCTAGCCTACGTGGCCAGCGCCGTCAGCGCGGACCGCTCCAAGGCGGTCAGCCAATGCGAGAATGTGGCGAGAAAAGGGCCACAAACAAGCCACTTTTCTCTCGACAGCACCAGTTTCAATGATTTTTATCGGCTGTTTCACTTCAACATCGGCTCGCGTACTCACCTGCGCAGAGCTTCCCTAGCCGGGTCCACATGCCGGGCTATGACTTACCCGAAGGACCCGACGGACTCATGCCGTGGAGTTGGGCCGAGCAGCGGCTCGAGGACAGTCACAACTATTGGCTCGCAACCGTGCGCCAGGAGGG
>JANXOV010000153.1 GCA_025357635.1 Pseudomonadota bacterium | reverse complement strand
GAGAACGCGATTTACGGGGCAACCGGAACAGGGGCGTTTATTCGGCCAGCGGTTGCGCAATCCTTGCCATGCAATGTGAACTGCGTCCGGTTTTATTGTCGCAACGCAACCACTTATCGGCGGGCGCAAACCGCTGGTCGCAAAGCCTTTGAACATCGGAGGCGCCTTTCGCACAGTGGCTGCCATGTACAAAGCTATTCGACACGGCGGGAGCGGCGGATTCACCCTCCTCGAGCTTTTGATGGCGATGACCGTCGCCGGGATTCTGGCGGGCATCGCCATTCCCAACATGCGTGCATTCCTGCTCAACAACCGCATCGCCAGCACCGGCAACGACCTGCTGCGCTCGATTCAGGTTGCGCGTACCGAGGGGATCAAGCGCCAGCAGACCGCGGGGGGGCTGGTCACGGTCTGCGCCACCGCAGATTCCACGCTGGCTGACGCTGCGCTGACCTGCAGCTACGGGAATTTTTCGCAATGGTTCGTGTTTGTCGATACTGACGGCAACGGCCAGCACGCGGCCGGCGAAGCGGTGTTGGCGCGGGGCGCGTCCGCCACCACGAACACGGTCAAGAGCAATCAGAACGGCATCGTCTGCTTCGGACCGTCAGGTTTCGCCGGCATCACCTGCGGCGCCAAGATACCGACCACCGCGGTTGCCATCTGCGATTACCGCGGCAATGTCGCCGTCGGCACCAATTCCACCGCGCGCGCGCTGTTCATTTCGCAAACCGGCCGCGCCCGGATTTCGCAGCTCTTTGCGGATGTGACCACCGCGATAGCCACCGCCGGCGGCACCTGCCCATGAAGACACTTGCGCCAATGTCATCTGGCAACATGCGCGGCTTTACGATGGTCGAGGCGCTGGTGGCGCTGGTCGTTCTCGCCGTGGGCATGCTGGGCATCGCCGGTCTGTACGTGACCACGCTGCGTTCAGGCAGCAGCGCCATCTACCGCATGCAGGCCATCAATCTGGCCACCGACATGGCGGACCGCATCCGCTCCAACCGCGATGCGAACCTCAACTACAACAACGCGCCGCTCGATAACAACTGCTTCGGTACGGCCGCCGTCGACTGCACCCCGCAACAGATGGCAGAGAGCGATCTGTTCCTGTGGAACACGCAGCTGGCGCAGATTTTGCCCAGCGGCACCGGTACCGTCGTCGTCGTCGGCGCCAGCGCGCCGTACACCTACACGATCACCCTCACCTGGTTCGAGCAGGGCAGTGACACCACGGCCGCCGGCACAGCGCAAACCTACACATTGCAGATGCAGATATGAACCAGCAAACCCAACGCAAGATGCCGCCTCGCTCCTGCGCCCGCATGCGCGGCCTGAGCCTGGTCGAACTCATGGTCGCGATGACCATCAGCTTCGTGCTGATCTTCGGCGCCACCCAGGTGTATGTCGACAGCCGCAATGCCTACAACGTCAATGAGGTCGTGGCGCGGATGCAGGAGAACGCCCGCTACGCCATGTCGGTCATCGAGCCGGACATCCGCATGTCCAACTACTGGGGCTTGATCAAGGGGGCCTCGCTGGTCAGCGCCCAGGCGGCACAGACGGCGGGTGCGGCCGCCATCGCCAACAACCCACAGGTATTGGTTTGCGGCACCAATTTCGCGGTGGACCTGAACACCACCTTGCAGGGTGACAACAACGGCTACGTGCTCAGCGCTTCGCGCGGTGCGGCCTGCAATACGCTGGCAGGCACGGGCTGGCTGACGACCCCGCAAGTGAGTTCCGACACCCTGACTGTGCGACGCGCCTCCACGGTGCAGAGCGTCAATGCCGGTGTGCCGCTGTCAATTGCCAACGTGCTGCAAATCTGTTCCACCCGCACTGCCGCGCGCGTTTACAGCGACGGCTCGGTCTGCGGAAACTTGCCGACCGCCCAGGTGAACAACCTCATCGTCAACGCCTACTACGTCGACAACAACTCGGCGCAGGCCAATGGCACGCCCTCGCTGCGTCGCAAGGCCCTCATTACCGACGTCGGCGTGAAGCAATTCAGGGATCAGGAAATCATGGCCGGCGTCGAGGATCTGCAGGTGCAGTTTGGCATCGATGCCAGCGGCGTGACCGGCGTTGCGACCCGTTATGTGAATCCCAACGCCGTCCCGGCCGGTGCGGCGGTGGTCGCCGTGCGGGTCTGGCTGCTGCTGCGCTCGGATGCGCCCGAACCGGGCTTCATCGATAACCGCATCTACGCTTACGGTGACCGGCTGGCCGCCAACGGCGCCGCTGTTTCGGTGTTGAACGCGGCCGGCAGCGCCGGCAGGGTCTTCCAGCCCTCGCTGGACGCCAGCAATGCATTCACCTCGGTCAAGCGGTTCCGGCGCCTGCTCATTTGCCGCACGTTCCAGATCCGCAATTCGCTGGGAACGTAACCTCATGACACACCTGCCCACCTACACAACGATCAAGCGCCGCCAGAGCGGTGCCGCCCTGGTCATCGGACTCATTCTGTTGCTGGTGCTCACCGTGCTGGCCATTTCCGGCGTCAATTCCGCCAGCCTGGAATTTTTCATGGCGGGCAACGAACAGTTCCGGCAGAACGCCTTTCAGGCGGCCGAAACCGGCATCGAGCGCGCCATGGTCAACGGTCTGTACGTCGTCGGTGGCGCGCCCACGGACTTTGAAACCATCATCGGCAACAACACGCCCACCGATGCCTTTACAGCGCGGATCGACAAGCCCCTGGGCAATGCGCCGCAGCCGGCCATCTGGGGCAACAGCTGGAACAGCTTTTCCTCGTATCACTTCGAAATCACGAGCATTGGCACCGCCGTGCGCAACGCGCGATCGGTCAATGTGCAGGGCGTGGCGTCGATAGCCCCGTTCGACTCGCAAACGCAGATGCCGGGCACGGGGCTCGGCAACACGTGGAACTGACGCGCAATACACGGCAACTTGACACGGTATTTTGGAGAGCATCATGAGTCGATCTTACGCATACATTCTCTCGAGCCTGCTGGCGCTGACCTTGCCGTGCGTGGCATCCGCCGCGCGCATTCCGGTCATCCTGACCGAAGGCTCCGTGGAAAGCACCGCGGCGGACATCAGCCTGCCGGCCAGCGAAAGCGGGATCATCACCGTTCGCAGCTGTTCCACCTGCAGTGCGCAGACATTTTATTTTGCCAAAGACCGCGTCTTGATCGTCAACGGTAAGTCGGTGGATCTGGCGCAAATGTCCGCGGCGCTGCGCAGGGCCGGCAACACGCCGGTCGGCGTGCACTACCGCAGTTCGGATTCCGCCGTCACGCGCATTGTGCTGCTGGCGGTCGCGAATTCCGATTCGGTGCAGTAACTGATTCCGGAGCATCCATCATGAAACACACATCCTTGTCTGGCTCGATCGGCGCCTTCTTCCTGCTTACGCTGCTGGCGGCGGGCGCGCGCGCCGACGACACCGAGATCTTCTTCAATCAGTTGAACTCCAACGTCGGCGCCAACGTGCTGCTGATTCTGGACACCTCGGGCAGCATGGACGATGAAGTCACCTCCGGGCCTGACTACGACTCGACCATCACCTACCCGACGTTCGGCACGTGCGATCCGAGCTACGTCTATTGGGCCACGACCGGCACGCCGGTCTGCTCGAACGCCAATCGCGTGCCGCTGACCCAGTTCAAGTGCGCATCGGCCAAGTCGCAGCTCAGCAACGACCCGGGCGTGTCGGGACAATACGGCGATGCGTTCGTCCGCTGGGGCAGCGTCTCCACGAAGAAAGGCGGCGTCACCACCACGGTCTACAAATGGACGAACAAGCTGGGGGTGACCAACGGCACCGATGTGGAATGTCTGAACGACTCCGGCATTGATGGCAATGGCGTGGATCTGAGCAACTTGTATCCGAGCAAAAATTCTGACCCGGCCGCCACCAGCGGCATTTGGAACACAGCCGCCAATTCCTGGTGGAGCGTGTTCGGCAATGTCGGCACGTCAGTGACCTTTTACAGCGCCAATTACATCAACTATGCGAATGATGCGGCGCTCCTGGTCACGCAGACCAAGATGAAAATCATGCAGGACGCGGTGCGCCAGCTGATGGGCAGCGTGCAGGGTGTGAACGTCGGCCTGATGCGCTATGACCGCAACGGCAATGGCGGCATGGTCATGAAAGCGGTGGCGCCCATCGCCACCAATGCCACGCCCATCACCAACGTTGTGAACTCGTGGATTGCCTCGGGCAGCACGCCGTTGGTGAAGACCTTGTACGAAGCCTACTTGTACTACGCGGGCGGAGCGGTCAACTACGGCAACGGCTCCTGGAGCACCACCTGCACCTCGACCGTCACCAATGCCAATGGCGCGGTGCATTGCAGCGCCGGCTTTTCGTTCGCCTTCCCCAGCGTGGCGGCGTCTCGCACGGGCGGCAGCGCCGCCAGCAATACCTACGACACGCCGGCGGACCTGTCCTGCCAGAAGAACTACATCATTTTCCTCACCGACGGCCAGTCCAACAGCAACGACACCGCCATCAATACCACCATCAAGGGCTTGCCCAGCTTCGCGAGCGTGGGAGGGACCTGCGATGCCGCGCCAATGCCGGGCGCGAACGGTGGTCAGTGCCTGGGCGCGCTGTCGCAATACATGTACCGCTCTGACCTGAATGCCATTGTCGGCAGCAAGCAGAACGTGACCACCTATTTCATCGGCTTCGGCGACACCTTCCGCACCGACCCGAACGCGACCGCGTATTTCAATTATCTGGACAGTGCGGCCACTCGCGGCGGCGGCAAGGCGTTCACTGCCACCAGCCTCACCGAACTGCAGGCCGTGTTCAATCAGATCTTCGGTGAAGTGCAGAACATCAATACCAGCTTCTCGGCGCCTTCGGTCGCGGTGAACGCGTTCAACCGCACGCAGACGCTGGACGATCTGTACGTGTCGGTGTTCAAGCCGACGGGCACCTTTCATTGGCCGGGCAACGTCAAGAAATACAAGGTGACCAACGGCAACATCACCGATGCCGCCAGCTCGACCATCTCCGCGGTGGATCCGGCCACCGGATTCTTCCGCGACACCTCGCAGAGCTTCTGGAGCGTGGTGGTGGACGGCCCCGATGTCACCAAGGGCGGCGCAGCCTCCCTTCTGCCGATCCCGGCCAGCCGCGTGCTGTACACCTTTCTCGGCGCCAATCCGTCCTCGCCGGCTGCAATGGTGCCGCTCACCAGCGCATCGGACGCGGATTTCGCCATCGGTGGGAGCGGCGATCCTTCGCGCGTGAACTTGATCAACTGGGCCCGGGGCCAGGACGTGCTCGATGACAACAATGACGGCAGCACGACGGATCAGCGCTTTGCCATGGGCGACCCGATTCATAGCCAGCCAGCGGTGGTCATCTACGGCACGGGGACGGACGATACCGTGTTGTACACGCCGACCAACGATGGCTATCTGCACGCCACCAACGCGCGGACCGGCGTGGAACTGTGGGCGTATCTGCCGAAGGAAATGCTGAACAAGCTCAAATTGCAGATGGCGGATGACTCCGCAACGACCAAGAACTACGGCCTGGACGGTCAGATCACCCTGATCAAGTACGACATCAACGGCAACGGCTCGGTGGACGTCGCCGCCGGCGACCGCGTACTGCTGTATTTTGGCACCGGCCGCAATGCCGAAGTGCAGGCCTACTATGCGCTGGACGTGACCGATCCGAACAGCCCGCAATTCGTGTGGAAAATCGACTCTGGCACATTGCCGGATCTGGGGCAGGCCTGGTCGACACCGACCGTGGCGCGCGTGAACATCGGCTCCGGCGGCTCCAGCCAGAACTCGCAGAAGCTGGTGCTGATCATGGGCGGCGGCTATGATTCGGCAGAGGACGGTTACACCTACGTGACCGCTGACTCCGTGGGCAATCACCTTTACATGGTGGACGCGCTCAAGGGCACGCTGTTGTGGTCCGCGGGCAATGCCACGAGTTCCTCTGATCTGCGCATCGCGCGCATGTCCCACTCCATCCCCAGCCCGGTCACCGTGCTGGACACCAACGGTGACGGCTACGCGGATCGCATGTACGTGGGCGACATGGCCGGTCAGCTGTGGCGCTTCGATATCTTTAACGGCCAGTCTACCTCCAACCTGGTGGCGGGCGGCGTCATGGCCTCGCTCGGCAGCAAGGAGGAGACCACGCACCTGGCGGCCAACACGCGGCGCTTCTACAGCGCGCCGGACGTGGCCGCCATACAAAAGACCGGCACCTCGACGTTTCTGAACATTGCCATCGGCTCCGGCTATCGCGGCCATCCGCTGGAAACGGCCAATGTCGATCGCATGTATTCGCTGCGCGATTACAATCCGTTCAATCAGCTGACCCAGGCCAGCTACAACACGCAGATGCTGGCGGCGAATCTGACGGTGGATGCGTCCTTGCAGGACATCACCACCGCGGCGCAGTCCATCGTGCCGGTGCCGAACGGCTCCAAGGGCTGGAAGCTGCTGTTGAACACGAATGGCTCGGGCGAGAAGATCCTGGTGCCGGCCCGCACGTTCAATGACGACATCTTCTTCACGACTTATACGCCCAACATCTCCGTGTCCTCGGATCCTTGCACCGGCGTAGGCTCGGGCGTGAACCGCAGCTACATTGTCAGCGTGTTCAACGGCACTGCGGCGGTGGATCGCAATCACGATGACAGCTACACCACCGATGAGCGCAGTTCGGATCTGAGTCAGGGCGGCATCGCCCCGGAGACCACCTTCCTGTTCCCGGCCTCCGACGGCACCAACCCTGACGGTACTCAGAACGGCGGCGCGACCGGCGGCAGCAATGGCCCGGTGGTGTGCTTGCAGGGTGTGGAAGTGCTCAGCGCCTGCACCAACTACGATCGCCGCAAGAAGACCTTTTGGCGTGAAGGCACCGCGAACTAGCCGCGCCCTTTCGTGACACAATCAAAGAGTGGTCAAACCATGAACATGCAGCGGCTCGACAAATGCTTCACGCGGATGCGCGGCGTATCGCTCATCGAATTGCTGACGGTGATCACCATCGTCGCGATTCTGGGCTCGCTGGCCGTCGGCGCGTATGGCCGCTATTCGCAGCGCGCCAACCGCACCGACGGTACCGCGGCGCTGCTGCGCATTCAGGTGGCGGAGGAGAAGTTCTTCCTGTCAAACAACACCTACACGACGGACTTCATCACCGCGGCGGGACTGGGCTTACTCACCGGCGCCACGACCCCCAATGGCCGCTACACCATCACGCTCACCGCCGGCGCCTCGGGGAACATTGCCACCTCCTTTCTGGCGACCGCGACGGCATATGGCGGCCAGGTACAAGATGCCCCCGCCTGTCTGGTGTTTTCGATCGACGACCGCGGAACCCGCACACCGGCCGACAGTTCAGGCTGCTGGAAGTAGGTCCAGATTGAAGCGCGGCGCCGCTTCGCGCGCCGCGTCGCGCGGTGCGAACGGCAGATCCGCCAGACAGGGCGCCGCCAGGCGCTCGCGCAGGGTCGCGATGTTGGCCGCCTCTTCCGGCATATGCGGTTCGAGCCGGTTGCACACCCAGCCGCTCAAGCGCAGGCCGCTGCGTTCGATGGCATCCCGAGAGAGAAGCGCATGATTCAGGCAACCCAGTCGCAGCCCCACCACCAGAATGACCGCGAGCTGCCAGCGCTGCGCGAGATCTGAAAAGCTGCGGCCCTTATCCAGCGGCGTCAACCAGCCGCCGGCGCCCTCCACGATGAGCACATCGCTTTGCAGCCGCAGCCGCTCAAAGCTGCGATCCAACACCGCAAAGTCGATGGCCGTGCCGCTGTGCGCCGCGGCGATATGCGGCGCGATGGCCGGCTCGAACGCGTACGGATTGACATCCGCATAGTCGGCACGCACGTTCATCGCCGCCTGCAGCGCCTGCGCATCCTGGTTGCGCAATCCGTTCGCGCTGCGCTCGCAACCGGAGGCGATGGGCTTCATGGCCGCGACGCGCAGACCGCGCGCGGCAAATGCATGACACAGCGCCGCGGCGCTGCGGGTCTTGCCCACGCCGGTGTCGGTGCCGGTGATGAAATACCCTTGGGGTCGCATGCGGCTGCTACGGCCTGCGGCTGCGCGAACGCAGTTCGGCGGTCAGCTCCGCCAGGGATACGTTGGTTTCCACTGGCTCGCCGCCGCGGCGCGCACCCTCCGGCGCCCATGCATTGGCGAACACGATTTCCACCGTCGCCGGCACGCGGCCCTGGACTCGCAACGGCTCGTAGGCGCGTTGCATATCCGCCAACGGCTTGCGGGCGGTGCAACCGCGCCGCCGCTGCGCCAGCGTGTTGGTGGCGCCGTTGGCGCGCAAATCCAGCAACAGGGCGCGCACGTCGGTGTAGGTCAGGGTGTAGCGCTCCACATCCAGTACTGGTGCATTGAATCCGGCGCGAACCAGCGCATCACCCAGGTCATGCATGTCAATGAACGGATGCACGTGCGCTTCGTCATCCACCGCCGCCCAGGCGCTGCGCAGCTCGCGCAAGCTGTCGGGGCCGCAGCTGCTCAATGTGAGCAAGCCGCCGGGGCGCAGCACGCGGCGCAACTCTCCGAGCACTCCATCCGGAGGATTCCATGGCAGCATCAGGTTGCTGAAAACAAGGTCAACGCTGGCATCGGCCAGCGGCAGCTGCGCCGCATCGGCGCACACCCGCTCGAAACGCCGCAACCATTTCTGCTGCCGCCTCGCCTGCAGCAGCATGCCATGCGCGCTGTCCAACGCGATCACCCGCGCTTTGGGATAGCGCTGCTTGAGGCTGCGACTGGCATGTGCCGTGCCGGCGCCGGCGTCGAGCACCACACGGGGCTGCAGCCGCGCCAGTTCCAGCCGCTGCAGCAGAACACCGCGCACCTCGGTTTGCAAAACGGCGGCCGAGTCAAAGCCGGCACTGGCGCGCGAGAAGGCGCGGCGCGATGCGCGTTTGTCAAACGGATCCTCGCTTGCGTGCATCGGGCTATGCGATGCCCTGACGCCGCAGGTCGCGACTGTCCTCCCGCAAGGGTTCTGGCACGATGCCCAGCCGCTGAAACAGTCGCTGGTCGTGCCCGGTGTCGGGGTTGCCGGTGGTCAGCAGCTTCTCGCCGTAGAAAATCGAATTGGCGCCGGCGAGAAAGCACAGCGCCTGCATTTCATCACTCATCTCGCTGCGCCCCGCCGACAGGCGCACATGCGAGCGCGGCATCAGGATGCGCGCCACCGCGATGGTGCGCACGAAATCGAACGCATCCAGCGGCGCGCTCCCCGCCAGCGGCGTGCCCTGCACCTGCACCAGTTGATTGATGGGCACGCTTTGCGGATGTTCGGGCAGCGTGGCCAGAATCTGCAGCAGCTCGGCGCGGTCTGCCGGCGTCTCGCCCATGCCCACGATGCCGCCGCAGCACACATTCATGCCGGCATCGCGCACGTTCTGCAGCGTGTCCAGGCGGTCCTGGTAGGTGCGGGTGCTGATGATCTTCTCGTAGTAATCAGGCGAGGTGTCCAGATTGTGATTGTAGTAATCCAGTCCCGCCGACTTGAGTTCCAGCGCCTGCTCGGGCGTGAGCATCCCCAAGGTGGCGCAGCTTTCCATCCCGAGTGCCTTGACTTCGTGGATCATCGCGATGATCTTGCGCAGATCCTTGGGCTTGGGCGAGCGGTACGCTGCGCCCATGCAAAAGCGGGTGGCGCCGGCTGACTTGGCGCTGTGCGCCCGTGCCGCCACGTCCTGCACTTCCATGAGCTCTTCATTGGCAAGGCCCGTGTCGTAACGGATGCTCTGCGGACAGTAGGCGCAGTCCTCGGGGCAGGCGCCGGTCTTGATGCTCAGCAAGGTGCTGACCTGCACCTCGTTGGGGGCGTGAAACTGGCGGTGCACCTGCTGCGCCTGGACCATCAGGTCCATGAACGGCAGCGCGAACAGGGCCCGTACTTCTTCGAGGCGCCAGTCGTGGCGGATCGCAGGACTCTTCATAGGCTGTCTGTTCATGAATCACCTCTTTCAGGCCGTTTTTGCGCGCGGCCCACCGGATGGGTGGCAGTATTCTGTCCCCGCCATTCATAGTCAACCTCGAGCATGCCATGTGGTTAACGAAACTGGCCGCCGCCGTCGATGCCTGGGCCTTCCCGCCTGTCTGCGTGCTGTGCGGCGATGCGGGCCTGTACGCAGGATTCGATCTGTGTGCAGCTTGCGAATCCGAGTTTCCGCGCTGCGAGGAACCGGTCGCGGCGCTCAGCTGCCTGGATCTGGTCTGGTCCGCTTTCCACTATGAGTTTCCGGTGGCCGGGCTGGTGCGCGAGCTCAAATTCGGCGCGCAGAGCGCCTATGCGCGTGTGCTCGGACTGGCGTGTCTGCGCCGCTGGCAGCACAGCCCGCACCGGCCGGCGCTGGACTGTCTGCTGCCAGTGCCCTTGCATGTCGGACGGCTGCGGGCACGCGGCTTCAATCAATGCGTCGAGATCGCAATCCCGCTGGCCGCCGGGCTGCGGCTGCCGCTGCGGGCGCGCGCGGTTGCGCGCGTGCGCGCGACCCAGCCGCAGACGCTGGTGCCGGCCGAGGCGCGGCAGCGCAATGTCAGCGGCGCGTTCGAACTGCGGCAACCGGTCGCAGGGCTGCGCATTGGCGTACTCGACGATGTACTGACCACCGGCGCCACCCTTGCGGAAATCGGCAGCGTCCTTAAGGCCGGCGGGGCGGCGAGCGTCGTGGGAGTGACGGTGGCGCGCGCCGCGCATACTGATCAGGTGCGAAACAGATAATCCAACGCAATGCCGATGAACACGGCCATGCCGAAATAGTGATTGTTCAAGAAAGCCTCGAAGCATCGTTGCCGGTTGCGATCGCGGATCATGAACAGATGACGCGCAAAGAAAATGGCGCCGACCAGCAGGCCGGCGGCATACCAGCCGTGCATGCCGGCGGCGCGGCCCACCAGATACAGCGCCAGCAGCGTCAAACCCTGCAGCGCGGCGATGATGTGCCGGTCGGATTCGCCGAACAGGATGGCGGTGGAGCGCACGCCGATTTTCTGATCATCTTCGCGGTCCACGATCGCGTAGATCGTGTCGTACACGGCGCACCAGGTGATGTTGGCGAGCAGCAGCAGCCAGGCGACGCGCGGCACGCTTTCGGTGTGTGCGGCGAAGGCCATCGGAATGCCCCAGCCGAAGGATACTCCCAGGTAGAACTGCGGCAGGGAGAAAAACCGCTTCAGGAAGGGATATGTCACCGTCAACGCCGCGCCCACCACCGCCAGCAGCAGCGTCAGCCGGTTCAGCTGCAGCACCAGAATCAGCGCGCTCAGCACCAGGATCGCGAACAGCACCAGCGCTTCGGCGGTTGAGACGCTGCCCACCGCCAGCGGCCGGTCGCGCGTGCGCTCCACCATCGGGTCCAAGCCGCGGTCCGCATAGTCGTTGATCACGCAACCGGCGCAGCGCATCAGCACCACGCCCAGCACGAACACGAGAAAGACTTTCGGATCCGGAAAGCCGTCGGCAGAAATCCACAGCGCCCACAGGGTGGGCCACAGCAGCAGCCAGATGCCGACGGGTTTGTCCAGACGCATCAGCCTGGCGTACTCGCCCAGTGTCGCCAGCGCCCGCGGCAGATGCTGTGTCGTCACCGGGTGAAAGCGCACCCGGTACAAAAACCAGCGCCAGCGCTGCATCAGCAGCTGGGCCAGTTCATCTCCTGAGCGCGGCAGACGCACGGGTGAGGGCGTCCTAGATCTGGCCGAGGGCCGGAAAGAAAAGTTCCTGCACGAGCAGCGGTGCGCCATGCAGCGTGAACCGATAGCGCCGGGCCCACAGGCCCGACGGATTGATGTCTGCGCCTGCAAAGGCGCGCGCGGTCAGCGGATGCTCGGCAGCCAGCCATGCGTATTCATAGGAGCTGCGCTCGACACCGGAAATCGCATTCAAGGTCTCACCCAGCGACGCATCGCCAAGTTCGGCCAGCCACGGATGCGCGTTCAGCGTCGAATCCGGAATGACGGATTGGGCGTATACCCACACGGCTTCGCGGCAGTACATCTTCACTTCGCGAAACAGCGCCGCGCTGTCATTGCGCTGCAAAATGGCGCGCTGCGCCGGATCCAGCAAGGCGGTGGACTGCTGCATCAGCCGCAGGGAAAACAATCCGCCGCAAACGTCCTTGAGACGATCGGTGAGCAGTCCCTTGCCGATCATGTAGGAGCGCACACCGGGCTCTATCTTGGCCTGGCCAAGCCGCTCGGCCGGCAACCATTCGGCACGCGCAGCGGCAGCAGAGTTTTCATTCAACATGCGCACATTCTACCCGACCCGCCCGTATTGCTCGCTGCGGCCCACCCAACGGCTGATCAGCGGCTGCACGTGGCTTGGCCATTGCGCCAGCAGGCGTTGTGCCGCGCGCTGCACGTCAGGCAGCAAATCCGCATCGCGCATCAGGTCCGCAACGCGCATCTGCTGCAGTCCCGTCTGCCGCGTTCCCAGCAATTCACCCGGGCCGCGCAACTCCAGGTCGCGGCGCGCGACTTCGAAGCCGTCGTTGGTGTCGCGCATCACCGCAAGGCGCTCGCGGCCCAACTGCGACATGGGCGAGCGGTACAGCAACAGACAGGAACTCTCATGCGTGCCGCGGCCGACGCGGCCGCGCAGTTGATGCAGCTGCGCCAGGCCCATGCGCTCGGCGTTCTCGATGACCATCAGGCTGGCATTGGGCACGTCCACGCCCACCTCGATCACGGTGGTGGCCACCAGCAGCTGGATCAGCCCGCGGTTGAAGTCCCGCATCGCGCGTTCCTTGGCCGGTGCGGGCATGCGGCCGTGCACCAGGCCGACGCGCAGTTCGGGCAGGGCTTGCGCCAGCGCCTGCGCGGTTTCCTCCGCGGCTTGATACGGCATCTCCTCGGACTCGTCGATCAGCGGGCACACCCAGTAAGCCTGCCGTCCCGCGAGGCAAGCGCTGCGAATCCGCTGCACGACCTCCTCGCGCCGCGTCTCCGACAGCGCCACCGTTTTGACCGGCGTGCGTCCGGGTGGCAGCTCGTCGATGACCGATACGTCAAGGTCTGCGTAGGCCGTCATCGCCAGCGTGCGCGGAATCGGCGTCGCCGTCATGATGAGCTGATGCGGCTGTCGACCATCGCGCGAGCCCTTCTCGCGCAGCGCCAGACGCTGATGCACGCCAAACCGGTGCTGCTCGTCGACGATGACCAGCGCGAGCGAGCCGAATTGCACGCCTTCTTGAAACAGCGCGTGCGTGCCCAGAACGATGGGCGCATGACCTTCTCGAATGCCCTCCAGCAATGCGGCGCGGGCGCGCCCCGTCTGCCGCCCGGTGAGCAGCGCCACCGGCACATTCAAGGGCGTGAACCAGCGCTGAAAATTCTGCGCATGCTGATCCGCCAGCAGTTCGGTGGGCGCCATCAGGGCCACCTGATGTCCGGCCTGCACTGCGCGCGCCGCCGCCAGCGCAGCCACCAGTGTCTTGCCGCAGCCGACATCGCCTTGCACCAGCCGCAGCATCGGCTTGTCGCGCTCCAGGTCGCGCTCTATCTCGCCAAGGCTGCGCCGCTGCGCGGCGGTGAGCTTGAAGGGCAGGGCCTGCAGCAATTGATTCTTCAGCCGGTCATCGCCCGGCAAAGGCCAGCCCGGTTCGCTCTGGATTTTCTGCCGCAGCAGGCGCAGTGAGAGCTGATGCGCCAGCAGCTCCTCAAAGGCCAGGCGGCGCTGCGCCGGGTGGCGCCAGCTCATGAGCGCATCCACCGGACAATCGGCGGGCGGGCGATGCACCAACAGCAGCGCGTCGCGCAATGAGGGCAGCTCGGCGCGCCGCAGCAGTTCGGCGGGCAACCAGTCGCGCAACTCCTCGGTGGCGAGCTGCTGCAGCGCCAGTCCCACCAACATGCGCAAGCGTCCCTGCGTCACGCCCTCGGTGGCCGGATAGATCGGCGTCAAGTGGTCCTCGCTATCCGCCGCTGCGTCGGCGGCCACGCGCCGGTACTCCGGATGCACGATCTCAAGACCGGCTGCGCCGCGCCGCACTTCGCCAAAACAGCGGATGCGCGCGCCGCGCGCCAGCCCCTGCTGCTGCTGTGCCGTGAAGTAGAAGAAACGCAGCGTGAGTGAACCCGACCCATCGGCGATGCGCGACAGCAATTGGCGGCGGCCGCGGAAGGCGACTTCGGTGAGCTGCACCTCGCCTTCGACCGCGACGCGCATGCCGGCGCGCAGTTCGCCCAGTGGCACCACGCGAGTGCGGTCTTCGTAGCGCTGCGGCAGCAGGAACAGAAGGTCCTGCGCCGTGTGAATGCCAAGCACGTTCAAACGCCGCGCGAGCGCCTCGCCGACGCCGCGCAGCGCCGTTACCGGACGCGGCGGGACCGCGGTCGGCACGGTGGCCTCAGGGCTCAAAGCGCGACGATGCACTCCATCTCAATCTGTGCGCCGCGCGGCAGGGAAGCGGCGCCGATGGCGGCGCGCGCGGGGTAGGGCTCGCGAAAATACTCGGCCATGACCTTGTTGACCAGCGCGAAGTGTCCCAGGTCCGTCAGGTAGATGTTGACCTTCACCACGTCGTCGAAGCTGGCGCCGGCGGCCTGCACGATGGCCTTCACGTTGTCAAAAACGCGGCGCACCTGCGCCTCGATGTCGCCGCCCACCAGCTCCTTGGTGAGCGGATCGAGCGGTATCTGCCCCGATACCCAGACGGTGTTGCCAACGCGCACGGCCTGCGAATAGGTGCCGATGGCGGCGGGAGCGTGGGGAGTTGAAATGATTTGTTTGGCCATGCGCGGATGTTAGCCGTTTTTGCTTGCGAGGGAACGCGAGACGCGCAGTACGTCGGGCATTCTGCGCACGGTGCGCAAGATGCGCGCCAGCTGTTTGCGGTCGCGCACCTGCAGCTCGAACTTCAGCGATGAGCTGTCGCCGTCGCGCTCCAGCAGCGAGACGTGATCGATATTGGTTTCGGTTTCGGCAATGCTCGAGGCCACTGCGGCCAGCACACCCATCTTGTTGCTCACCTGTACCTTGATCTCCGAGGCGAAAAGCCGGTCCGCCGCGTTTTCCCAGGCCACGGAAATCCACTTCTCCGGCTGCTTGCGGTACTCGGCCAGATTGCCGCAGTTCTGCCGGTGGATCATCACGCCGCGGCCGGCGCTCAGGTAAGCCATGATGGGATCGTTGGGGATGGGGAAGCAGCAGCGCGCATAGGTGACCAGCAGGCCTTCGGTGCCGGCGATCATCAGCGGGCCGGATTCGGCATGCGCGGCCGGATCGCCCTCGGTGCCCGCTGCAGGCAGCAGGCTGCGCGCGACCAGCGGCGCCAGGCGCTCGCCCAGCCCGATTTTTTCGTACAGCTCCTGCGCGTCCAGCAGGTCCAGTTCGCGCACCACCGCATCGATGCGCTGTTGCGGAATCTTCTTGAGGCTGACTGAAAACTCATCCAGCGCCTGGCCCAGCAATCGCTTGCCCAGCTCCGCAGCTTCGCCGCGCTTGAGGTTTTTCAGGTACTGCCGGATCGCCGCGCGCGCCTTGGCGGTGACCACGAAGTTCGACCACGACGGATTGGGCGTTGCGCCCTTGGCGGTGATGATCTCGGCGGTTTGTCCGTTGCGCAGCGGCGTGCGCAGCGGCACCAGACGCCGGTCCACCTTGGCTGCGACGCAGCGGTTGCCCACGTCAGTGTGAATGGCGTAGGCGAAATCCACTGCGGTGGCGCCGCTGGCCAGGCGCAGGATCTCGCCCTTGGGCGTGAACACATACACCTTGTCCGGGAACAGATCGACCTTGACGCTTTCGAGAAACTCCTCGGAACTGCCGCCTTCTTGAATCTGCACCAGATTCGCCAGCCACTCGCGCGCGCGGTCGTGTTCTTCATGGCCTGAACCGCTCTCGCCTGCCTTGTACTTCCAATGTGCCGCGATTCCCGATTCGGCGATGCGGTGCATCTCTTCGGTGCGGATCTGCACCTCGACGGGAATGCCGTTGGGACCGAACAGCGTGGTGTGCAGCGACTGATAGCCGTTGACGCGCGGGATGGCGATGTAGTCCTTGAACCGTCCCGGCATGGGTTTGTACAGGCTGTGCACCAGTCCCAGCGCGCGGTAGCAGGTGTCCCGGGCATCGACGATGATGCGGAACCCGTACACGTCCACCATTTCATTGATGGAAATACCCTTGTTCTGCATCTTGCGGTAGATGCTGTACAGGTGCTTCTCACGCCCCTCGACGGCGCCGTTGATGGAGGCTTTGATCAGCGCGGCCTTGAAGTTCTCGGAAATTTTGCTGATGAATTCTTTCTGGTTGCCGCGCGCGCGCTTGAGTTCGCGCTCCAGCACCTTGTAGCGGTGCGGGTAGAGCGCGCGGAATCCCAGATCTTCGAGTTCCAGTTTGACGGTGTACAAACCCAGCCGTTCGGCGATGGGCGCGTAGATTTCCAGAGTTTCGCGCGCGGTGCGGCGGCGCTTGACCGGCGGCATCGCCCCGACGGTGCGCATGTTGTGCATGCGATCGGCAAGCTTGACCATGATGACGCGGATGTCGCGCACCATGGCGAGCAGCATCTTGCGGAAACTCTCGGCCTGCGCTTCCTGCCGATTCTTGAACTGGATCTGGTCCAGCTTGCTGACGCCGTCCACCAACTCCGCCACCACCTGCCCGAACATTCCGGCGATCTCCGCCTTCGCGGTGGGCGTGTCTTCGATGACGTCGTGGAGAATGGCCGCAGCGATGGTGTCGGCGTCAAGGTGCAGATCGGCGAGGATGTCCGCCACCGCGACCGGGTGGGTGATGTAAGGCTCACCGGACATGCGCTTCTGGCCGCGATGCCGTTCGGCGCCGAACTCGTACGCATCGCGTACGCGCTCCACTTGCGCGGGCGGCAGGTAGGCTTCGAGTTTTTCCAGCAGCTGGCTGATCCCCGTGGCGCGTCTTCCACCAGGCAGGAAACCAAGGATGGAAGAGGCGTAATTCACGGCGAAGAAGGGCTAAACGAGTTCGTTCAGTCCCCGAGACCTAACTGCGGGGCACGAAAATCCGAAGGGATGTCCAGCTCGCTGACCGGCGCTTCGATGACTTCTTCCGGCTCCTCGAGCATGTCCATGGTGACATTGCCGGCGGCGATCTCGCGCAAGGCGACGACCGTGGGCTTGTCATTCTCCCAATCCACCGTGGCTTCGGCGCCATTGGCCAGGCGGCGGGCACGCTTGGCGGCCAAGAGCACCAGATTGAACAGGTTGGGTTCGTTCTGCAGACAGTCTTCAACGGTTATGCGAGCCATGTCGAGGTTCCAATAAAGGGTTGGAAAGGATAGCAGAAATCGGCACGTTCAGGCCAATAAAGCGGCCGCCAGGGCGGTGATTTCAGGCAGCCGGGGCGAGCTGGCCACGGGCCGGCCTTCAACGATCGCCTGCAGCATCTCCAACGCCTGCTCGAAGCGGTCGTTGACGACGATGTGGTCGAACTCGCTCCAATGCGACAGTTCGGTCACCGAATCACGCAGCCGGCGCTCAATGACGTCATCCGAATCCGTGCTGCGCTGGCGCAGACGCTGCTCGAGGGTGGCGCGCGAGGGCGGCAGGATGAAGATGCTCACGACCTCCGCAAGCCGCCGCCGCACCTGCTGTGCGCCCTGCCAGTCGATCTCCAGCAGCAGGTCCTGGCCCTGTTCCAGCGCATCCGTCACCGCCCGCACGCCGGTGCCGTAGAAGTTGTCGAACACCTGGGCATGCTCCAGGAATTCGCCCGCCGCGATCATGCTTTGGAAGGTTTCCTTGGACACGAAGTGATAATCCTGTCCGTCGACCTCTGTCGGGCGCGGCTTGCGCGTGGTGAAGGAGACCGAGAACTGCAAGCCGGGCTTGCGCTGCATGAGCGCCTTGACCAGGCTGGTTTTCCCGGTGCCTGAGGGCGCCGCGATGACGAATAAGCGTCCGCGTTGGTTCATCGACGAGAGTCTAGTCATTTCGAGGCGCTCTGTGGGCCGGCGCGAGCATCGCGCAGGCGCACACGTCCTCCAGCGCGCCCCACTTGCGCACCCGTTGCCGCAGCAGTCCCTCCTGATGGAAGCCGATGTCCGCCAAGACCTTGCCGGAGGCGGGATTGCGCACCATGTGATATGCGACGAGCCTGCGAATCCCCGCTGCGTCGAAGGCATGCTCCACCAGCCGCGTCGCCGCTTCGCGTGCAAATCCCTTGCCCCATTGCGCGGGGTCGATCCAGAAGGACAGCTCGGCTTGCCCGTGTTCGCGATCGATATGCTTGAGCGCGACCAGACCCAACACCTGACCGGAGCCCACCGCAGTGACGGCGTAGACCTGCTGCTCGTAGCTGGCCACGCCCAGATCAGTGCGGATCCAGTCGCGCACTTGCGGCAAGGTCAGAGGATGCGGTACTGAAATGGTGGTGTCCGCTATGTCGCGGCTGCCTGCGATGCGGGCAATGTCGGCCGCGTCGCTGTCCTGCAAGGGCCGCAGCAGCAGGCGCTCAGTGTTCAACACCGGCGGCACCGCCGCGGCCGCTGTGCGACCTCGGACCAGTACGCTGCGGCTGCAGATAAGGCCATGGCCGATTTCCATCGTGTCGATGAAGTCCATCGCAACGGGCGCGCCTTGCCGTGTCGTGCCGTTGAACAGGCCGCGCGCCACGATTCGTCCGGGTGCGTGCATCACCTCTTGAATCGTGTGGCGGCCGGAGGCGATGGGGCGGATCGATTCGTAGTAGGCGCGTATCGCTTCGCGTCCACGGCAGGCAGACCCTGAGGGTGGGTTATAGAGGGCATCAGGCGCAAAGCAATTGGCCACCGCATTCCAATCGCCGGCGTCGATGGCGCCGAGCAGCGATTGCGCGAAGCCGTGTGCCTGTGCGTCCGTCCAAGTCATGCGCGCAGTGTTCCTTGCGATCCTATTTCAATGGCGGCATGTTACGACAGCTGGGAAAGCGGCCGCTCGTCTGCTTGTCGGTCGGGGCGTGCGCCAGCCAGCGCATCGGCTATGCTCGGCACGCATGACGCGGCGCCAGGGTATGTTTCTCGGGTTGATCTCAACCATCTTCACGCTGGGGGCGCTGGCTGTGGGCGCGCCTTACCTGGGCGTGGAATTCTTGCTGCGGCGAAACAGTCCGATCGTAAGTTCCGCAAAGCCCGTCTTGATCCGTGGCCGATGGGCGGACGACTACTTCGTGGTGGAGAACATCGACGAGGGCACCTTCGCCATCGGCGAGCCACGCTACTACCAGGGCAACTACAGTTACCTGTTGGTGGGCAGGGCGCGCGCGTTGCTGTTCGATGCCGGCACCGGCAGCCGCGACATCGTGCCGGTGGTGCGTTCGCTGACGGCGCTGCCCGTCACCGTCATTCCATCGCACCTGCATTTCGACCATGTCGGTGCACTGGGCCGTTTCGAGCGCACCGCATTGCTGGACCTGCCGGAATTGCGGGCGCGCGCGGATGGCGGGCGACTCACGCTGCAGCGATACGAGTTTCTCGGCTTTGGTGATGATCTGCCGCCGCCTCGCTTCGCCGTGGATGAATGGTGGGCCGACGGCGCCCGCATCGACCTGGGTGGCCGCAGCGTGCAGGTCCTCGCAACGCCGGGACACACGCTCAGCAGCGTATCGCTGCTGGACCGCGAGCATCGATTGCTGCTGGCAGGCGATTTCCTGTATCCGGGTCCCTTGTATGCCTTCGTGCCCGGTGCGAGTCGGGCCAGGTATCTTGCGACCACCCGCCAACTGCTGCGCCTACTCGACCCTGCAACGCGCATTCTGACGGCGCACATGGCCGAGGACCCGGCCGGCGCGCGTGCGCCACTGATGGAGTGTGAGGATCTGCGGGCACTGGAACACACGTTGCTGGCAATCGATACCGGCCGGGCAACTTCCACCGGATGGTTTCCGCGCATCTATCCGGTGCGCGGCGCCATGACTTTCGCCATAGGCTTTGCCTGGAATGGGCGCTGACGGGAGGTCTGGCGAATTCTTGATTGGTCGATGTTCGAGCCTCCGGCATCAAACTCAACCATCGCCTGAACCAATTTCGGATGCTGGTCTGCAGGGCATTTGAACCGGACTTCAAACCGGCCTAAAAAAGGCCAATAGGTGTGATTGAAAGTATATAACCGTCTGATTATAATAATAAAATAAAGGAAAAAAACCGGACATAGAAGCGGACATAATGATCACCAACGATAAAAGGGAAAACCTCTCCCTGATGGAGCCTTTGACGATCGGAGCTGACTCGAAGCACCGGCCCGAGCTCACCGACCTCGCAGTGGAACTGGCTGCCAAGAGCGCCGGCTTGCGCCGTTCTTTGCCCGAAAGGCTGCTGGGCTCACTCGCGAACCTTGTGCGAGCGATGAACTGCTACTACAGCAACCTGATCGAGGGCCACGATACCCACCCCATCGACATCGAGCGCGCGCTCAAGGGCGACTACAGTCAGGACGTCAAGAAGCGCGACCTGCAACTTGAGGCCAAGGCGCATATTGCGGTTCAGCGCTGGATCGATGAGCACGGGCTACCGACACGCGCCACAACAATCGAGTCCATCAAAGAAATTCACCGGCGCTTTTGCGAACAGCTGCCTGAGGACCTGCTCTGGGTACAAGAACCGCTCACCAAGGAAAAGACCAAGGTAGTCCCCGGCGAACTGCGACATCGCGACGTGCAAGTGGGCCGACACTTTCCCATCAGTGCACCCTCCGTGCCGCGTTTCCTGCAGCGGTATGAAGAGGCTTATTCAACGCTCGGCAAGACGGAGACCCTGATTGCAACGGCAGCTGCGCACCACCGCCTCGCGTGGATTCACCCGTTTCTCGATGGCAACGGGCGCGTGGCTCGCCTGGTCTCGCACGCCACGCTTCTCGACGCGCTGGACACGGGTGCCGTCTGGTCGGTCGCGCGCGGACTGGCGCGGAACGTTGACGAATACCGAAGCCACCTTGCCGCCTGCGACCTGCCGCGACTCAACGATCTCGACGGCCGGGGAAACTTAAGCGAAGCGAACCTGGCGCGCTTCACGAAATTTTTCCTGAGCGTTTGCCTGGATCAGGTGAGACTCATGGAAGGGCTTATGCAGCCTGAGCTGCTCCGCTCCCGCATCCTCGCATGGGCCGACGAGCAAGTGCGCATCAACAAACTTCCCTCCAAGGCCAACAAGCTTCTCGAAGCACTGCTCTATCGCGGCGAACTTCCACGCGGCGACGTCGCCGCCGTGGTCGACACGGGAGAGCGCAACGCCCGCCGGGTTGTAGCAGCCCTCGACGAACTTGGCGTGGTTGCCTCGGAGAGCACGCGCGCGCCGCTGCGCCTTGCATTCCCGGCGGCACTCGCATCTCGCTGGATGCCCGGCCTGTTTCCCGATAACAACGGAGTCTAGCCTGAACGCCACGGGGCACGATCCGCGATCCGGCGCGGCCGCGGCTGATCGAAACGCGTCGTGCCCTACTCGCCGGCTGGCAGAAGGCGGCCGACATCCTGGAACGCCAAG
>JANXOV010000093.1 GCA_025357635.1 Pseudomonadota bacterium | reverse complement strand
CTCGCCGCGACCGGCGACCCGAACGGATCCGGCGCGCCGCAATGGACACCGTACGACGAGAGCAATGGAGATATTCTGCAGCTTGACGACCCCACCGCAAGTATCCCCGGGGGCTACAGAATTGCACAAATGAAATTTCTGTCGACTCTGCCGATCCGGGGTTTCTGATCGCTGCATCCTAATTTAGATAGGTGCCCAGCTGAAATCCCACTTCGCGCGTGCACCGCTACGGCCTTCGGGGGGTCATTTGGACAAGCCCAGTTCGTCGCACACCGCGCTGTATTTCATGCTTGTGCTGCTATTCGCCTTGTCGGGATGCGCGGCACTCATCTATGAAGTGGTGTGGTACCAGCTGCTGCAGCTGGCCATCGGCTCCACCGCGATTTCGATGGGAATTTTACTTGCAACCTATATGGGCGGTCTCTGTATCGGCAGCCTGTGGTTACCGCGCCGCCGCTGGGCGCAGCATCCATTGCGAGTGTATGCCGGTCTTGAGGCCGGCATCGCCGTGTTTGCGCTGCTCGCGTTGATGACGCTGCCGCTGCTGAACCGAGTGTATGTCACCGCGGCGGCAAGCGGGTTGGGCGGCATGCTGATGCGCGGCGTTCTGGCGGGAGGGTGTCTGTTGCCGCCCACGATTCTGATGGGCGCTTCGCTGCCGGCGATTGTGCGCTTGATCAAAGCCACGCCGTCGGGCGTCGCATGGTGGGGCTACCTGTACGGCGGCAACACGGCCGGAGCGGTGGTCGGATGCCTCCTGGCGGGCTTCTACTTGTTGCGGAATTTCAGCATGACCACCGCGACTCTGGCCGCCGTGGCGATCAATCTGGCGGGAGCAGCGCTGGCCTGGGTTGTGGCGCCGCGCATCGCCGCAGACGATCCCGGGGAAGAACCGTTGGCCGCCGTCGGCACCACTCCGGCGGATCGCTCCGCGAGGATTGTGTATCTGACCATTGCCTTATCGGGAGCTACGGCGCTGGGCGCGGAAGTGGTGTGGACGCGCCTGCTCGGCTATCTGCTGCTGGGTACGGTTTATGTTTTCGCCATCATTCTGGCGGTGTTCCTGGCGGGGCTTGCCATCGGGAGCGCGGGCGGCAGCTGGCTGCTGAAGCGCGTGCGACCTGTGACGGCGCTGGGGTGGTGTCAGCTGCTGCTGGCGCTAGCCATCGTCTGGACCTCAACGTTCATCAAGCAAGTCCTGCCGTTCTGGGTCGATGATGTTCTGCAGACGAGCGATCCATGGCATATGTACGTGCTGGACGTGCAACGTGTGATTGTCGCGATTCTGCCAGGGACTCTGTTGTGGGGCGCCAGCTTTTCGCTGGCGTGCGCCGCGGTGGCCCGGGATCGCAAGGATCCGGCGCAGACCGCGGGCACAGTTTATGCGGCGAACACGCTGGGCGGAATCGTCGGCGCGCTGCTGGTGAGCCTGATTCTGCTGCCCGGAATCGGAGCGCAGATGTCGGAGCGGGTGATGCTGATTATCGCGGTCGCAAGCGGCGCGACTGCGCTAGTGCTCACGGCGCGCAGCGCACCGGCGAAGATCGCCGCGTTGGCGGTGTGCGTCGCGGCGCTCACTCTGGCGCTCGCGATCAAGCCAGTTCCGGGCGATTTGATCGCGTATGGCCGGAACATGAACACGAATCGGGGACAGTCGGAAATTTTGTACGTGCGCGAAGGGCTGAATTCATCGGTGGCGATCACGAAATGGAACGACGGCACCCTCAACGTAAACGTCAACGGGCATGTGGAGGCCACCACGGAGCTCTTCGATATGAAGCTCCAGCGCATGCTGGTGCATCTACCAGGGCTTCTGCACCCGAAAGCAAGGAGCGTGCTGGGAATCGGATTCGGCGCGGGGGTTTCGGCAGGCGCGTTCACGCGATATCCGAACATCGATAAAATCCGCGTCTGCGAGATCGAGAGGGAGATTCCACCGGCCGCGACCAAATACTTCGGTGACCAGAATTACCGGGTTTATCTGAACCCGAAGACCTCAGTGACGTTCGACGACGCGCGGCACTATCTGATGACATCGACCGAGAAGTTCGACATCATCGCATCCGACCCGTTGGACGTGTTCATCAAGGGTACGGCCGCGCTGTATTCCCGTGAGTACTTCGAAGCGGTGAAGCGTCATCTCAACCCGGGCGGTTACTTCACCCTGTACGTCCCTCTGTATGAGACCGATGAGATCACGTTGCGCAGCGAACTGGCGACGTTTTTCGACGCGTTCCCGTATGGAACGGTGTGGGCGAACAACCGCGACGGCCTGGGATACGACACCGTATTCATGGGCCAACTTGAGCCACTGAAAATCGATCTGGAGGCGGTGGAAGCGCGCTATGCGCAGCCGGACATGAAACTGGTTCGGCAGTCGCTGCGCGATATCGGCATTACTTCGGTGATCGACCTGCTTTCCACGTGGTCGGGCGCCGCGGTGGATCTCAAGAAATGGGCACACGGCGCGCCGCTCAATACCGATGACAATCTGAGGCTCAGCTATCTGGCCGGCTGGGGCATCAATGCCGATATGGCAGATGACCTGTACCGCAGGATGCTAACGTACCGAAAGCCGCCGGAAGCAACCATTTTGGGGCCGCCTGAGAAGCTGAATCGCCTGTCGCAGGCGATCATGCTGTATTCGAGAAGATGAACGCGCCATCGCTTGCCAATTCGGGTGTTGACGGCCATGGTTGCATGGGCGCCACACCACCAAGCAGAAGATCTGCATTGAAAACAGAAATCTTGGGGTACATGTGAGTTTCCTCCTGGATCGGTTAAAAGGCGGCTGATTGACAACGAGTGCGCAGAAGGCGATTTGTACACTCTTGCGTTGGATCCCAGGGGTCCGTTAGGCGACGTGGATACGGCCCGGCGGCAATGCTGAAAATAGTGGTGGTTATTTCGGGTTTAAGGGACTCCTAACTAGAAATGAACCGGAGTTGCATGGATTGCCATGACCGCCTTTGAGCCTAAAACGTCGTCGGTTCGGCAGCTTTTTGCCGAGCACCGAACCGCGCTGCAGTCGTTCTTTTTTCGTCGTATCCGCGCCAAGGCCGATGCCGCGGATCTGGCTCAGGAAGTGTACGTGCGGATGCTGCGAATCCGAGATTTCGAAGCAATCCGAAATCCCGTATCGTATCTGTACACGGTGGCCAACAATTTGGTGAAGGAAAACGCCGTGCTGGACCGGCGGCAGGCAAGCGGTGTCGGCATCGACGAGATTCCGGCCCAGGAGCAGCTCGAAACGCTGCCGGGGTTCGACCGCGACCTCGACACCCCGCAACGGGTAGCGCGACTTGGTGAGGTGCTAAAACAGCTACGCCCGAAGTGCCGCGCCGCAGTGGAGTTGCGATTTACGCAAGAGCTTTCCTATCGAGAGATTGCGATGCACCTCGGGGTGTCCCCGCAGATGGCGAAGAAATACGTGGCGCAAGCGTTATGTCACTGTCGACGCCGCATGTCGCGAATGGTTTGAAATCATGAACTCCAACGAAGAGAAGATCCGTGCCGCGATCGCCGAAGAAGCCGGCGAGTGGTTTGTGGCGAACGATGAGGGGCCGCTCGATGCGCGGGACTCTGCGGCTCTGGCCGCTTGGTTCAAGGTCTCACCGGTACACATCGAAGAGTTTCTCGGCGTGTCGGCAGTCGCGCGCGATCTTAAGCAGGCCCGCACCGATCCTCAGTACTCCTTGGAGGCTATTCTCGCGCGCGCACGGGCCGAGGACGCAGGATCCGTCCGACAGCTCTGGCCGCGCGCGATCGGGGCCGTTCGGGGCAGGCCCTTCGGGGGCTGGTTCCCCGCCACCGTGGCGATGGCGGCGTGCGCGCTGCTGAGTGTGGGCTTGCTCTTGAGGTGGAACCTGAGGCTCACCGAGCACCGCGCAGCGCCCGATCGCATGACGGAACTGCACTTCGAGACACGACACGGCGAACAGCTGACGCGGCGCTTGGCGGATAACTCCGTCCTGCATTTGAATACCGACAGTGCGGTCAGCATCCGCTACAGCAACAGCGAACGGGTGGTGATGCTGAAGTCCGGCCAGGCAACTTTTGAAGTCGCCCACGAGGCCCATCGCGCATTTTGGGTGCAAGCCGGATCCGCTGAAATCAAGGACCTTGGCACCCAATTCGACGTGCGCCTGGAGCAGGGCGCGACGGTTGTCACCGTGGTCGACGGGCGGGTCGCCGTCGGACCCAGGAGTTCGAGCCAGAACCACGCGTTACGGCTGATTGAGCTGAGCGCAGATCAGCAGATCCGCGTGGCACAGGGAGTGTGGCCCGCCACGCCCGTGGCGGTCGACGCCAAGCGCACGACTGCTTGGCTGCATCGGCAAATTGTATTTGACCACGAACCGCTGGAGCGGGTCGCGGCCGAATACAATCGCTACTCGGCCAAGCCGATCGAGATCGCAACCCCCGCATTGCGGAATCTACAGATCAGCGGAGTCTTCGCCACCGACGATACCGACGCATTCATTGCCTTTCTGCGCAGCCTCAAGGGAGTGCGGGTGGAGGTCACTGCGACGCGAATTCGTGTGTCAGGAGAGTAGGCGTAGCCAACTGATTGATCGGGCATTGCGTCCCGCGCTATACTGCGTTCAAGAATAAGCAAGAATGTCCGAACGGGAAGCGTATGCGACGTGAATCGCGTCACCGATCGACCGACATCAAGCCATTGGTGTCTGCGATGCTGCGTGCCCTGTCGATCTGCGCACCGGCCGCGCTTTTGAATTCCCCGGCGACATTTGCCCAAGCCGTTGAACCCACCGGGCTCACCGCCGGCATCCCCGCGCAGGCTCTCGCGCAGGCGCTCGAGGCGTTCGCGCGCCAGATCGGAATCCAACTCGTTTATGTCTCCGATATTCTGCGTGACCAGAGATCGCACGCGGTGCCCGCGGGCCTGGGTGCCCCGGATACGCTCGCTCGAATGCTGGAGGGCACAGGCCTGAAGTTCCAGTACCTCACGCCGCGCAGCATCCGCATCCTGGCCGCGGTCGTTGGCCCGCCGAAACTAGCCGGTGCGAAGATTCCCGCTGACGAGCCACTGCAGGAAGTGATCGTCACGGCGAATCGCCGCGAGGAGAATCAGCAGAAAGTGCCGATGACGTTACAGGTGTTGACCGGGGCGACGCTCACCCGCTTGAATGTAACGACGTTTGACGACTTCGTGGGATACCTTCCCGGTGTAACGGCGCACGGAGTGGGACCCGGCCAGAACAATATCTACGTAAGAGGCCTTGCGACAGGTGCGGGAGGCATTCAGTCATCGGGGGTCATCGGCACTTTTCCAAATGTGGCTGTGTATCTTGATGAGCAATCCGCACAACTTCCGAACCGTAATCTGGACATTTATGCAGCGGACCTCGAGCGCATCGAGATCCTGGAGGGACCGCAGGGCACCTTGTTCGGGGCGGGCGCCGAAGCCGGTGTCCTGCGTTACATTACCAACAAGCCGAAACTCGATCGGACTGAAGCCAAAATGAACGCGGCCTATGCAACGACCGCACATGGTGGACAGAGCAGCAATCTCGACGTGACTCTCAACATTCCGCTCATTCCTGACAAGTTCGCTGTGCGCGGCGTGATCTACAGCGAACAGCGCGGCGGATACATCAACAACATCCCCGCGACTTTCGCGCGTGCGTCCACGGACGTCAGCATTGTCAATTATTTCAACGGTAACGTTCCCGCCGACAGCGTCGTGCTCAACAACTTTGAAATTGCGGCCAATCAAATCAATCCGGTCACCTATCAGGGCGTTCGCGTTGAGTCATTGTATGAATTCAATGAAGACTGGGACGCATTGGTTTCGCAGTCCTACCAGCGTATTGAGGCGGACGGGGTGTTTACCGAAATGGCAGCGAATTCGCTCGGGGAACCGCAACCGGCCTTGAGCGTGCAGCTCTACAACCCCTCCTACAACAAGGACAGATTCCAAAATACGGCGCTGACGGTCAACGGGCGCGTCGGCGCATTGAAGATCCTCTATGCGGGCAGTTATCTCGTGCGCAATGTGGACCAGGTCCAGGACTACACGCAGTATTCGCGAGGCTCATTTGCTGCGTATTATCAATGCATCGATCCGGGTCCGACTCCTGCGGCTGCGCAATGTTTTACACCGAGTTCGACTTGGCATGATGTCGTGCGCAACACGCACCATAGCCATGAGCTGCGCCTGAGCACTTCGAGGGAGGGTCGGATTCGCGCCATCGGCGGCCTTTTTTACGAGAATTACCGGATCCAAGAGCAGGTCGACTGGTTCTATCTGACGGCGCAGCCCTACTTCCATCCGATCGGCCCGCCCACTGGCTATTACACGTTGAACGGATCGGCTTTCCGGCCGGACGGCACGCTGGTCAAGTATTTTGACGGTGGGGAGTTTGTGCCTTCGCCGGTGACTTCGAATAGCCCGAGCGTCCGGCCGCTGGGTGACGCATTCTTCGACGACATCACACGTGGCTATACGCAGAAAGCGGCCTACGCTTCCGTCGATTTCGACCTCATCCCGCAAGCGTTGACGCTGACGGCAGGAACGCGCTACTCCCGGACGAACACCACGGAACTGGGCTCCACCGTCGGCAGTGGAGGTTGCGGACTCCTTGCCCACCCCACCTCCCCTGACCCATGCGTAAACCGTTCCAACACTATTTTCAACATCGATGCCGAACATCTCGATAAGACCTATGCTGGCTTCAAGAGTCGCGCGAACTTGAGCTGGAAAGTAACCGAGGATGCGATGCTGTACTACACCTGGTCGCAGGGTTTTCGAGCCGGTGGCTTCAACCGAGCACCAGTAGCGCCAGCGAATGGTTCGCCGCTGGTGGCGAATGGCCAATCGTGGCAGGTGCAAGCGGGGCTGCACGGGGGTTATTTAGCATCCGTGAACTTCGCGCCAGACAGCCTGACCAACAATGAGTTCGGCTGGAAGACGATGTGGATGGACAGGCGCATTCAGTGGAATGGCGCGCTCTATCAAGAGGACTGGCACAAGACGCAGAGCGCTGTATTCGGGCTCGGACTTGTCAACCTTGGCGTAATACTCAATGGAGGCGACTACCGGGTGCGTGGCGTTGAAACCTCCGGCATTGCTCGCATCGCGACTAGTCTTACGATCGAGGCGGGCGCTGCCTGGAACCACAGCGAACTGGTCAGGCAGGCCAACTTGCAGTGGCGAGATGGAACGCCGATTGACTTCAGCGAACTACGGGACTCGAAAAACAATCCGGTTGTGAATCCAAGCGGGCCACTGGGTAGCCCGCTTGCCGGAGCGCCCCCGTTTCAGGGAAATTTTCATGCACGGTATGAATTTACGTATAGCGGCTATGACGCGTTTGCCCAAATTGGAGCCGTGCATCAGTCTCACTCTCTGACCACGACATTTGCTCTAGCGCAGGACCTGCAGGGCAACTCCACGGCATATGATCTGCCCGCATTTACCACGTATGATGCGGCGCTCGGTGTCGCCAAGGACGGGTGGCGCGTGCAACTCTACGCAGAAAATCTCACCGACACGCACGCCCAACTCTACGCAAGCTACATACAGTACAAAGCCATCACGGTGAACCGTCCCCGTACGATCGGTCTGCGCTTCTCCTATGTGTTCGACCGAAAGTAATGCGCATGCACAGAAAGCAGAAATAATCTCCACGTCCATTTAAAACCGAGCTTTTGATGAATCGATGGGCGATCGCGCTGGTGTAGGTCCTGACGAGCGAATTCGCGGTCAGCGCCAGTTGCGTACTATGTGACAGACTACCGCTGCGGCCTACGATCTGGATGGCGCTCGTCCCCACGGGTTTGGATGCTCCAAGCGAGAAACTAAAGCTCTGTGTGCCACCCGGCGTCATCGAGAAGGAGGCGGGCTGCGCCTGCACCCCAGTGGGCAGACCCTGAAGCTACACAGAGACCGGGTCCGTAAACCCGTTCACCGGTGTCACGGGTCACGGTCACCGAGCCGCTTTGAGATCCAACGTCTGCGGCAACGGCGGGCGCCGAGATTGCGAGGCTGAAGTCAGCCACGGTTGGTGGTTTCGGGCTACCTGTACCCCCGCCCCCGCCGCAGGCGACCAGCGCGCACAAGCTCATGGATGCCGCAATGAAGCGCATTGGCCTAGCCTATGCTCGGCTGAAGTCGCTGGAACGCCGCTTCCCCGAGCGCGTAGTCGTAGATCGGCCCGCTGCGGTGATAGTTCGGTGTCAACAAATGCTGCCAATACCGCTGTGACAGCAGGTCGTCGCCGGCGGCACCATCGGTGGCACGAACCCAGCCGCGACGCGTGAGTTCGGCGAACGTGCTGGCAAGGGTGACCCGCGACAGCTGGTGACGCAACGCCATCGGTATGCCGTCAAACCTGTAGTACATCCGCAGGCACAGACACTCGGCCTCTGTAACCTCAAATCCTTGATGGCAACGCTCCTGGAGCCAGGCTCCGAGCCAGCTAGGCTGACCGTGATTGATTTGCCGTTCCATATTGAAGTTTCTCCGTGCTTTCAAAACGTCGCGATGAATTTCGGGTGGTTACCTGCAGGAAAGGGTGAGCCAGCCATGGGGGTCAGTGCGCCGGTGTTCGCGTCAACGCTATAGGCCGAGAGCGTGTTGTCCGCGGCGTTAGTGGCGTAGGAGAATTTCGTAAAGCACACCTTGACGCCAGTGTCATCGGTGTTTTGAATGCTGACCTTCGAGTTACGGAGTGCGCAGTACTGCGCAGGTGAAGAAGGCTGCTGGGCAATGGTGACGAAGTCGCCGCCCGAGTAATCGGCGGAATAAGCAGAGTCCAGGATGAACGCGCCGTCGGCGCCGACCCTGAGCTCACTGTGGCAAGAACCTGGAATATAGGTGCCGTGCGGACCGCTTACTCCTGGTGCGCAAAGGGCAAGTGTCAAACCGGAGACCACTAGCCCAGATACCGTGCCTCCGACCGTGTACCCGTTAGTGGGCGGGGGTGGCGGTGGGCTCGAGGCACCGCCGCCGACCCTGCACCCGACCATGAGCAAAGCCAGGCCAGTCACAGATCCGATCGAGCACAACATGATGATCCCCTTGCAGTGTCTTGCCGAAGGGGCAATTTATCGCGCAATGCGTCTGAGCGGACAGGATCTCTGAGTGAAAATGGGTTCTTGTTTCCGTGAAGATCCGGGAACGGCGTTGGCCATCGTGGCCCAGGATGCCGCGAGCGTCGCCAATAGAATCCCCGCGGAACCGAGCCAGACCGAACTATCCAGTGATGCTGTCATTGCAAATCCCCTCGCTGACAGAATGGCGCGGCGTGCGCGCAACTTCTCCTCATACTGTGTAAGAGTCCGGCAGGCCCGAAATGGCAACCAGAACATTCACAACGCATTGGAACGTGGCCGCCTCGCATGTCACTACCCGACTGACGAATGACCGCTATAGCGCGGGTGTTTTGATCCCTACAACGGCCGCTTCTGGCCTATTTTTTTGAAAAACTCTTTTGTAGCGCAGAGACGATTTTAGAAGTTTTTGGAAATGCAGGCGAAAATCAGCGAAGAACATTACGTAGGGCGGACTGAGAAAGATTGAGGGCGGAGATCGTCAAGAGCAACAGGCACTTCGAATCAGGAAGATTGCAGGCTTTCTACAGCGCTACGATTTTTCCAATGAGCACGCGCAGAGAGTTTTTCAACAGAATAGGCCGGCAACGACGGTTCAGCGTTTCCGGATAGCCGCCATCCCACCAGATTATGCCAAGCAATTTCGCCACCCTCGCAAAGACTCAATGTGACGGGCAACGACAGATCAGAAAAGACTGGAAAAAGGCATTTTTTGTGATTTTTCAGCCGTCGTTGAATTTCATCAGACGGCGGTGAAAAGGCGGGATCTGCCGGCTGAGGGATTCGAATTAGGGCGATGGAGCCTATAAAAAGCTTAGCTTCCTGACCGCCGCTTCTAAAGTACCCACACCGGTACCCGCTGATAATTTCAACGCATTGCGGCCGATTCTAAAGCAGTCAATCGCATTCCGCCCCTTAAGCCAACCACCCGCACCGCCTCAGTGGCGAACACAGACTGACGACCGCTTGACCTGCTCGTCTTGGTCGCCACTATCGTAGCGGACGGACTTTATCCATCAGATCACGTGCGCTGATAGCGTGAATATCCTTCGACAACATAAACGAACCGTCCCCGGCGTGAACAACGGTCAGAGATTTTAATTTGAGATCAGCGAGTGCGGAGCGCATCGAAGGCGTGATCGACGGCGCGACGGTGCGCTTCACCTCAAAGCCGAGCCGTTGCGCACCACGAATCACCAACAGGTCCAGTTCCGCACCCGTATGCGTTCGCCAAAAATAGACCTCGTCGGATCGCGCGCTCAGGCGCTGCACGAGCTGGTCGATCACGAACCCTTCCCACGATGCACCCACCTTCGGATGCCCCTCGATATCGCTGAGCGTCACCAGATTCAGCAAGGAGTGCAGCAAGCCGGTATCGCGAATGTAAATCTTTGGGGCTTTGACCTGTCGCTTGCCGAGGTTCTCGTGCCAGGGTTTCAATTGTCGGACGACCAGCGCGTCCGTGAGCTTATCGAGGTAGCCACGAACCGTGGTATCGGCCACGCCAAACGACCGCCCGATCTCGGATGCATTCCAAAGCTGTGCATGCTGATGAGCCAGCATCGACCAGAAACGTCTCATGGTGTCCGCTGCGACATTCACACCCAGTGACGGCAGGTCCCTTTCGATGAAAGTACGGATAAACGACTGTCGCCAGTCCATGCTCTGCCGGTCCGATCGGGCCAGGAATGAGAGCGGGAATCCGCCGCGCACCCAGAGCCGATCTGCTTGTTCGCGCGGAATCTCCCGCAGTCCCAGGCCCGGCAATTCATAGTATGCGATACGTCCGGCGAGCGTCTCAGAACTTTGGCGAAGCAATGCAGGTGCCGCACTGCCCAGAACGAGAAATCGAGCCCTGATTGGCCGGCGGTCCGCAAGAACGCGCAATATAGGAAAGAGATTGGGACGACGCTGAATCTCATCGAGTACCACGACCCCCTTGAGGTCTTGCAGGGCCAGCATCGGGTCAGCCAATCGCGCAAGATCCGCTGGGTTTTCCAGATCAAAACGAACGCCACCCTTCATTGATGAAACGATTGAATTTGCGAGTGTGGTCTTACCCACTTGGCGCGCGCCCAGAATTGCCGCCACCGGATACCGCTGGAGAAGTCGGGTTACCTGGCGCGCGTGGAACTCACGATCGATCATGCGTCGGATCATACCATGACAATTCGGTTCACATCACCGAGATTTCATGGTGTAAAAATAATTAACCTATTGAATTATCACGTTTTTATGGTGCCGGCTGAGGGATTCGAATTAGGAACAAAAACACGAAGAAATAAGGGCTTTTGCGAAAGCGAAATCTTGTGTACCCACGGCGGTACCCATGCTTTTGGAGAGATTCCCGCGACCGTCAGTGGACCAACACGGACTTCAATGCCGTCGCCATCGGGCGTAGATGGCAGGACGTCCAGCCAGCGTCGGGGCTTGGCCTCAAAGCCGGCACTCCGAACAGCTTCCACGAGGCGCATATTGCCGTCGGTTAACCGAACACCGTCGTGATCGAAGGCGAGGATCACCTCGGCGGCTGTGGCGCCTAAACAATTAAAAGGGTCCTCCGGAAGTCGTGTGG
>JANXOV010000104.1 GCA_025357635.1 Pseudomonadota bacterium | reverse complement strand
GGAACGTACGCCGAAAAATTGTCACCGGCGGCTTCAATAACGACTGCATCGATTCAATCCGGCGGATTCTGTGCACGCAGGAAAGCGACGGTCGCCTGCAACATCTGCAGGCGGGTCTCGCTGCTGGAGAGCCAATGGTCCTCATGCTTGAGGGTCACCATCTCCACCTGCTTGTTGGCCTGCTTGAGCGCGTTCAGCATGACCTCGCTCTGCTCATACGGCACCACGGTATCGTCCCGGCCGTGGATCAACAGGATCGGCGCCGAGATGCCGTCCAGATGCGCGACAGGCGAGATGGCCTTCAGCGCGTCGTCATCGCGCTCCGCCACCCCCCAGAACCGATTCCAGTATCGTGTCGTGATGCCGAGTCGGTTTTGCAAGGTCCATCGGCGCATGCGCGGCAGGTCCGATGGGCCCGCCACCGAAACCGCGCAACGATAGATGCCGGATTGCAGCGTCACGCCCGCAAGCGCCGCATATCCGCCGTAGCTTGCGCCGACGATGCAGACCCGAGAGGAATCGATGACGCCCTCCTTGGCAAGATATTGCACGCCATCGGACAGATCGGTCTGCATCTTGCGGCCCCATTCTCCATAGCCCGCTTCCACGAATTTCCTCGAGACATTCGAGCCTCTGAAATTGGGCTGCAGAACCGCGTAGCCCTGGTCCGCCAATGCCTGCGCCCACCAGTCGAATCGTTGCGTGTCCTTCGCAGCAGGACCACCGTGTGGCAGCACGATCAACGGCAGCTTGTGGGGTGACAGGTCCCTCGGAAGCGTGAGGAAGCCTGAAATCGCCATGCCATCGGCCGCCGAATAGGTGATCTTACGGATCTCCGCAGTCTGCTTCACGTCTGCATAACGCGGCCCGAGCACCAACGCTTGATGCGTGTACCAATCGAAGTAGGCGTACGAATACCCGTTCTCCGGCCCGAAGACCTCGAGGATCACCTTGGAAAAATCCGCAGAATGGGAAGCCAGGCGCACGATGTCCTTGGGAAAGGCCCGCAGGATGGCATTCCAATGCGCCTGCAGCTCGTTGTCGAAAAACACATACTCCAGATCGTCGCGATTCAGCACGCCCCCGATGATCCGGCCGTTGCGCGGATCGGTGATGACGTTGTGGAGCGCGGCGCCGTGATCCAAGGCATCGCCCAGCGTGCCGTCCTTCAGCGCAATCGGCCGCCACACCGGCTCGTCGTCTTGCAGGAACTCCACAATTGCATGTTCACCGCTTGCGTCGAATCCCACTAATTCCGGTGGGTCCAGCGGTGCCTCTCCCTTTGCAATAGTCGCGAGGCGATCGTCGCGGCGCGTCCGAATGATCCATGTCTTCTTGGAATCGTCATACTCGAATTGCGCGGCAATCCGTCCAGCGCCGTCCAACAGCCAATCCGTGATCGGCTCATTGCCGCGTGCAATGATGCGAGGGCGACCGTAGTCGCCGCCAAACGAAAACATCGCCGGCAGGACCCGACCCCCACCCACGTAGTAGCCAGGAAGGAGCAGCACACTCTTGCCGTCGACTTCCCGGACCGCGGGGCTGCCGGTGAGCACATTGAAGGTCTGCTCGCTGCCGACGTCGAATTCGATCGGTTGAATGGAATTCTTAGAGATCGTGTAACGCACGACCTGGAACCACTCTCGGGTCGCACCCGAGAACCCGAAGGGAGGCAGACGGGTCGTGGACACCACCGCAAGAACACGGTCGTTATCCTGCCAGAATACCTGGCGAAGTTTGGTGTTACCGACGCGCACGCCGCCGAGAAACTTGCCCGTCAACTCGACGATATGGAGTGCGCGGCTGTCATCCGTGGTCTTGACGAATGCCACCCGCGTGCCGTCCGGCGAGAGCGACACATCCTCCAAGGTGGGTAGGCGGCCGTATGCTGCAAGGGGAGCGGAAGGTTCATGGGCCTGTGCGATCAACACGAAGCAAAGCCCCAAGCCTGCCAACGCGCCCAGAATCGGATTGGAATTGTTCACGGTCGCCGTCCAAGTTGGCCGAAGAAAAGCCTTGCCGGCACTGATCGTAGCGCCCTGTCGGCGACACTACAAATCCACGCCATTCGACGCACCGTAATGCTGATGGCGCGGGGAACCGAATTTTTGAAAAGTCGATCGGAATAGCAGCGCCGAGGCAGGTCTTGACCCGAATCTGACTGTCTGAATGACCGAAACCGGGCACTCCAACGCGACATCTTCTGGAAGTCGGTCTGATCTTGAATGACCATTGTCGAGGTGTTACCATAGTAATACCTTTGATTGGGAGATGTTATGAGCGCACCTGTAGCGACCACGCTCAAAATTGCCGCAGATCTCAAACGACGGGTCGTAGCGGCAGCCAAAGCGGCTGATAAATCACCCCATGCATTTATGCTGGAGGCGATCGAGCATCAGACTCGTCTGGATGAGCAGCGTCGAGCATTTGTTGCCGAAGCAGTGGCTGCACGTTCCGAAGTATTCACGAGCGGTGAAGGATTCGCAGCTGCAGATGTACATCGGTACATCGCTGCTCGCCTCCGAGGTCACCGAGCGGTGCGACCGAAAGTGCGAACGTGGCGGAAGTAGTCTACTCGCGCAACGCATTTTCTGACCTGGAGCGATTGGCTGATTTTCTTTCAAAAGATGCTTCAAAGGCTGCCATTGCGGCGATCGACGTTATTCAGGACGGAATCGAGATTCTTGGAAGGCATCCGTTAGTCGGTCGGCCATGTGAGGAAGGGCTGAGAGAACTCCTGATCTCCTACGGCAAGAGCGGGTATGTTGCGCTCTATAGTTACGAGCAGCCACAAGATGTCGTTTTAGTGCTCGCCATTCGTCATCAGCGGGAAGCTGGCTATTCAATATGATCGTCTTTGATTGCCCGGTCCGAGGCGATAAATCAGCATCGCTGCCAGCGAACACATTGACCCCAACCGGACGGATGACGACGTCCGCTGTCTAGCGTCTCACCTACCGAATGCTTGTTTCGTTCTAGTCATCCAAATTCTCCCTTGTGTGGAAGCTACCGCCGACCGCGATAACCAACTTTTCGACAGTAGAAGCGGCTTCTGCAGCACCCACGAAGGTCAGATCCAGCCGGTGCAAATCGCCTTTTCCAATTTTCGAAAACGCATCTTTAATGACCCTTAGGGACCGCGCAAAAATAACTTCACATTCTGGATTGTCAGATCTGGGGTTTGATCGTGTAGTTCCACTCGGGGAGCGTTCTGTGTAATCGGATGCGGAGCATCTTGATTTCTTCATCTGTGACAGTCTCGCCGGTTTCATAAGTCTTCGAGTTCAAGACGGCTTTGACTTTCAGACCCGTCCGCGTCTCGGTAGAGGAGATATAGTTGATGGCGGTCTCGTAGCTCTCCAGAGGCACGCCCTGCCAGTTTTTGCTGATTTCACTGAACAGTTTGTGCTCGATTGGGTTCCACTTCGATGCCCCTGGGGGGGTAGTGATGGACGGTAACGCTCAGGCCATGCCGATTGCAAATCTTCTGCTGCAAATCGCATTTCCAGACACGCGACCGTGCGCTGTTGGCGCCGCCGGAGTCGGCGAGGATCAGGAGCCGCTCGGCGTCGGGATAGCCCTTGCCACCCCGGGTGCGCCACCATCGGTCAATGGCATCGACCGCGAAGGCGGGGGTCTCTCGTGTGGTGCCGAGCATCACCATGCCGGTGTTGCGACTGACATCATAGATGCCGTACGGAAGAACCACGCCGAGTGCGTCGGTACGAAAGTCGTGATCATTGACTTGCCGCGGTTTCTCGCGCCACGTCCGGCCATTGTTCTTGAACAGACCGATCATCTCACGCTTCTTGCCGTCCACGCTGATGACCGGCTGCTGGGCCCGCTCGAAGCGGTGGCGCGTACTTTTGATGGTCAGGAACTGACGGTTTCTTCTGGCGCGGTGCCCAGGTTTATGCTGAACGCCCGATTCGATATTCTTGCGATTGGTCTTGAGCGAGAAGCCCATCTCGTTGAGCAGCCGCGCCACCGTATTGGCACTGATCTGGATACCGAGACTGAGCAATTGCTCGGCAATCTTCTCGGTCGTCTTGCGGGTCCAGCGCAAGCCGCTCATCGGATCGCCGGCGACCTCATCGCGCAGCAGTTCTTCTATGCGGGTGATGATTTGCGGGGTTTTTTTCCGCCGCTGGTCGTCCGCCAACCCGCTTGCGTATTCCCTGCGCCTCGATGTCCCGTTGCAGCAGCTCCCGGCGACCCTTGGCAACGGTGTGTGGATCGACGCCCAACAGGTGCGCGATCCGGGCATCGCCGCCCAGGCCGATCTTCAGCGACTCAAGGCCGGCAAAGCAGCGTCGCTGGCGTTCATCGAGCAAGCTGAAGAACAGAATGATCGCCGCCTTCAACTCGTGCGCCAATACCCCCGCGCTCACCCGCTCGAACTCACCCGCCACCATTTGGCGGCGCGCCACGCTCTGCCGTTGGCGATCCCGCGCCTCACGGGCCAAGTAGACGATGACTCCGTCGAACTTCTCCCGGTCCACCAACGACTGCTGGTACAAATGCAACAGCGCCTGCTTGGTCTGCACATGCAGCAGCGCCTCGAGTTCCGCCGCCGAGTACCCGGCCGGCGACTGCTCGATGAACCGCTTGCCCGTAGTGAGCAACGTGCCGTAGACCGAGAACCACGCATCGCGATGTTCCCACAGTCCGCTCTCATCAAACTTGCACAACGGTTGGCACGACGCGTGCGCTGTATTCGTTCTTCAGTGATCGGCCACCAGCTTCGTTGATGTGCAGACACCAGTGACCTTCGGTCTGGCGCACATCCTCGATGCGCAGTCCTGCTACCTCATCGAGGCGTGCGCCGCTGTGAAGTGCCAGGACCGCGAGCCAGTAGTAGCCCTCACGTGACACCTTCGAAGCAGCTGCCGGCAAGCTATCGAACACTGTCTTGAGTTCGGCAGGAGTGAAGCCCTTGTCCCCACTACCGCTGTTTCCTGCAATCTTTATGGGGTCGAGCGCAACAGCGGGTGACTTTGCGATCCAGTCGACCTTCACCGCGTAGTTGAAGAATGCTTTTACTGTAGACAGATATCGTGCGTTGATTGATTTATCAGAGATGCGCTCGATCTTCTGGCCGCGCGTGGCTTCGACGATCTGGCGCGTGTTCATGCCCTTGAAGCGAGTGCCGGTGCGCACGGGTATCAGGCGAATCTGTGAAAACCACTGCAGCAGATCGGCCTTGCTGACTTGCGCTACCGGCTTATCGCCAATGAACTGCAGCAGGATCGACTGTACAAGCTCGTGATCTTTACGCGTTTGTGGTCGCCAGCGTTTGCGCTCGCCTTCGGTCTTGTTGAAGGCGTCGAACGCTTTGCTCAGTAGAGGCGAGGTGACAGTTGCGGTGGCCGTCGGGGTGATTGAAGGTGAACTCACGGTGGCCTGTGTGGGCGCTTTCGTGTGCCGCAATGGCTTGCCTTGGCGTGCGTGAAGCTCAGCCCACAAGGCCTCTAATCGCGCCTCAAGCAGACGCCTGCACAGCACCTGGAAGGCATCCGTGCCCTCGTCAACGGTGGTCACACCGAGGAGGGCGAGTGCGTCTTTGCGGATCGTGGCGAAGCGGTTGAAGCGAAGGTCTTGCGCGGCTACTTCAATCTGGTCGTGAATCTTGAACTCGGTGGCTTCGAGGTCGTCCATCGTCTGCCCGGGAGTGGCGAGCGCAACCTCTGCCGTGTCCAGCTGCAGTGTCAGGTAGCGGTTTACCAGGGCGTCAACCTCTTGAGGCGTCATCGTTGGTCCGTCGGTGCGTAGTCGGTCAAACAGCCGGAGAACTCGAACCTCCCACGCTGCTGCCCGCATTTTAGCGACCTGATGGATGTCAGTTCGAAGTGACCTCACAATCTCCGTACGCTGGCCCAGGATGGTGCGGACGTCGACAGGAACGTGAACTCTCGACTGGTACAGTCGACCTCTTTTTACCGTAGCAATGATGGCGTCCTCCGTAGCAGTGGGGACGCGCCGAGAGCCTGTTTTGCAGGCTTTTCGTGATAAATCAAGCGCTTATATGGCGCTCCCTACGAGATTCGAACTCG
>JANXOV010000100.1 GCA_025357635.1 Pseudomonadota bacterium | reverse complement strand
GCCCGGGCGTTTTGTAAAACGCGCCGCAGCGTAGAATATGCCCAAGGACAAGACCGATGCCGCCATCAAGCGCGCCATGGGCAAAGATTCGGCCAATTATCACGAGATCATCTATGAGGCCTATGCCCCGCATGGCGTCGCCTTGCTGGTCGAAGCAGCCACCGATAACCCGACGCGCACCGTTGGCAGCGTCCGCAACGTCATTTCCAAGAACGGCGGCAACCTGGCCACCACCGGCAGCGTCGCCTTCCTGTTCCGGAAAATGGGCGTTTTCCGCCTCGATCCGGCCACCGTCAAGGATCACGATGAGCTGGAACTGGACCTGATCGACTACGGCCTGGACGAAATGGGCGAAAGCACCGGTGAAAAAGGCGAGGCCCAGTTGGTCATCCGCTGCGCTTTCCCAGACTTTGGGAAGCTGCAGGAGGCCCTGGAAAAGCGGGGTCTCACCCCCCTGTCAGCCGAGCATGAGTACATCTGCAACCTGCCCACGGAATTGCCCGAAGAACAGGCCACCGAAGTGCTGGCGCTGATCGACAAGCTCGAGCAGGACGATGACGTGCAGAAGGTGTTTCATACTTTGGCTTAGGGGTTCTGGCTGATATCGGCGGTGAAGCCGATGCCACGGCGCTTCGATGGCAGCGGATGCATGAGTTCACAAATGGCTGAGAGAATGGCGCCGATCGCCTCGTCGTGGTTCTTGAGCTTGTGCTCCAGCTCGTTGAGCTTTTGGGCCAAATCCTTGTTGGAGGCCAGCAGTTCGCGCAGCTGCACGAAGGCTCGAACCACAAAGACGCTCATCTCAACCGCGCGGGGACTGTTCAAGATCGTGGCGGCCATGTTGGCGCCGTGCTCGGTGAAGGCGCACGGCGGAAGCCGAGGGTCGCGGTGCTTCTGCGAACCGGTCACAATCTGTGACCGGTTCAGGCTCCCTTTCTCGACGCTGGTGAGGCGGAACATGAAATCCACCGGGAACCGATCAGCATTCCGCTTGACCGATTGATTCATCACCTTAGTGCTGACACCATAGAGCCCAGCAAGATCGGCATCCAGAATGAGCCGCTGGCCCCGCAGAATGAAGATTGTGCGGCTGATAGCCTCGACCGGCACCGAACCTCGACTCTTGGACATTGCAATCAGCGTAGCGTCACGCCCACCGCACTGTCAGCTTCAATTCGCCACGTATTCTCCCAGATAAGCGATCAAACCCCTCGCTCCCTGAACCAATCCCGCGCCAGCTTCCACGCATAGTCTGCCGCGCTCTTGTCGTAAGTCGGACGGTAATCGGCATTGAAGCCGTGGTTCACACCCGGGAAGATGATCACCTCGGAGCCCGATTTACCCTTGGCCAGCTTGTCGCGCATGGCCTGCACCACGTCTTCCTTGATGTAGGTGTCGAGCCCCGCGTACATGCCCAGCACCGGCACGCTCAGGCTGTCGCCGATATCGATGGGATCCTGCGGTTTGATCTCGGACTTCATACCGCTGAGCAGACCGTAGTAGGCGACGCCGGCCTTGACCTTCGGGTTGTGCGCGCTGTACAGCCACACGGTGCGGCCGCCCCAACAGTAGCCGATGATGCCCAGACGCGCGGTATTGGCGTGGCCGCTTGACTTGGCGAAGGCCACGGCTGCATCAAGATCGGACATCACCTGGGCATCCGGCACCTTCGACACCACGTTGGTCAGTATCTGACCGATGTCCGTCATGGTCGACACATCGCCCTGGCGCGCGAACATCTCTGGCGCAATGGCGAAATAGCCGAGCTTGGCGAAGCGGCGGCACATGTCTTTGATGTGCTCGTGCACGCCGAAAATTTCCTGGACTACCAGCACCACGGGAAAATTGCCGCCCTTTGCCGGCATGGCGCGATACGCCGGGATCTTACCGTCCGAAGTCGGTACGCTGACTTCGCCGGCGATGAGGCCGTTCGAATCGGTCTTGATCGCCTGTGCGAGGACGGCGCCGGAGGCCAGCGCAAAGCCCGTGGCAAGGGAGGTCATAATGAAACCGCGGCGCGACAAGCCTTCGTCTGCGCGCGGGGCCACACCAAATTGCATGAGGTTCATTCGAATTCCTTAGTTAAGTTTAAAAACGCGCTTACCTTGAAACCAGGTTTCCAGCACCTGAGTCTGTGCAATCTCCGCGGCGCGCCCGCTGTCGCCCAATTGCAAAATATTCCGATCCAGCACGGCGAAGTCGGCGGACTTGCCCACTTCGAGCGAACCGATCTCACGCTCCCGATTCAGGCTGCGCGCGCCGTCGATGGTGTAGGCGTCCAGCACTTCGCGAATACTCAATGACTGGCTCAGATTCAGCGGCGGATTGCCCGGCAAGGTGCGCGTCACGGCGATTGCCATGTTCTTGAACGGAATCGGATCGTGGTCGGCGACCGGCGCGTCCGAGCCTGCCACCAGAATCGCACCCGCCTGCTTCGCGGAGCGCGTCGGATACATCTTGTCCGGCGCCTGCGCATCCGGCAGAAACGGAAACACGCGCATATTGTATTCGAATTCCGAGGTCGCCCACGAATACGTGAAGGCGATGAATAAATGATCCCGGCCCATGCGCGCGATGTCTTCGGGCGCGGCGAACTGCACATGCGCCAGCGTATCGGGCTGCGTTGCGATCCCGTCGGAGGAGCGCGCCGCCTCGATGGCATCGATGGCGGTGCGCAGCGCGGCATCCCCGATGCAATGCACGTGGATGGTGAAGCCGGCGCGATGCGCAAGCTCGATGTAGCGCAGGATGATCGCGCGCGAATCCTGCAGCCTGCCGCTGGAGATCCGGCATTGCGCGGCGAAGAAGCCATGCTGGCGCAGAAATCGTTGCTGCGAGGATTGCGATTCCAGGCGCTGCGGTTGCGCACGCGCATTGACGCAGGCCTCTGAACCCGTGTCCACGAAACCGGTCACCACCAGTTTGTTGGCGGCATCCAATCCAAACATCGGCTGGCGGTATGGCGCCAGCGATGCAGCCTCGGGCAGCGTCGGCGGCCTGGCCATCGGGTCCCCTTCGATGACGCCATCGGCGAACACCTTGACGGCATCGGCGCGGACCAGTGCGCTGTGCGCGAATCGCGCGCGGCCGGCCTGCGCCGCTGCGATCATGCGATCGAAATCCACATTGCCCCCGGCATCGGTGTACTTCTTGGGGTTGTAGTACTGGGCAATGTTGACGCGCAGCGCAAGCCGCCCGTCCCGCTCCAGCCGGTCGTAGAGATCGAACAGCGGCGGATAGCCGGCGGCCTCCTGAATTGCGGTGATGCCGGCGCGATTGAACACCTGCACCATGCGCTCGGGGGCCTGCATCAACAAGTCAAGGTTGGCAACCAGAGAATCCGGTGCATCCAGCAGATCGCGCGCATCCTCCATCACCAGACCGTCCGGATTGCCGGCCCCGTCGACGCCGACCAAGGACCGGATGTGCTGAAAGTCGCTGCGCAGCGTGCCGCGGCTCAAGCCCACGCGCAGGCCGCCGGCATTTCGGGCCAGGGCAAGTGCGGCGCTGTTGTAGCCGCTGCGGTGTCCGTTTGAATCCGCCAGCTGGATCGGCGCGCTCGCTGAAGCAGCGTCCAGTGCGGCGCGAGAATTGGCGAAGCGTGCGTCCGGCTGATTGCCGGCATCGGAGTTCCAGTTCTCGATGGTGAGCCATTGGCCCGGCGCAGGCTTGTACCTGGCCAGGCATTGCACCGCGAATGCATGGATCTGCGCCAGGGTCATTGTCTGCATGCGCAGATCGCACACATCGAGCTGCACCACGCCGGCCGGATGCACGTGCGCATCGACCAGTCCGGGCACGATCAGCCGGCCGCCATAGCGCTCGACCTGCGTGTTGGGGCCCTGATAGGCGGCAGCGCCCGCCGCGTCCCCGGCATAGAGAATCTTGCCGTCGCGGATGGCGATGCTTTGCACTGAGCGGCGCGCGGGGTCGGCCGTGTAGATGGCGGCGTCGGTCACGATGACATCGGCCGGTGCAGCCGCAATCAGACTCAGCAACGTGAAGGCAAGATACAATGGCGCCACCTCGACTCGTAAATTAACAGCTAAGGGCCCCAACTTGGAACAATTCATGGCCGTCGAATCGCAGCGGTTCGCGACGCTGCGGCCCCGCTCGCAAGCTGCGGCGTCGAGGCCCGATGGCTTCTATGCCGGCGTGCCCCTGCACTGGATGCTGGATTGGCCCATGCCCTTCCCGCTGATCATCGACTGCGCTCAAGGCTCGGTCATCACCGACATCGACGGCAATGCACTGGCGGACTTCTGCTTTGGCGACACGGGGTCGATGTTCGGCCACTCGCCTGGACCTGTGGTGCAAGCCATCACGCGGCAGCTGGCGCGCGGCATGACGCATATGCTCACCACCGAGGATGCGATGGCAGTCGGTGAACTGCTGCAACAGCGTTTCGGCCTGCCCCATTGGCAGGTTGCCACCACCGCTTCGGATGCGAACCGGTTCGCACTGCGAGTGGCCCGGGCGGTCACGGGCCGCGACAACGTGCTGGTCATGAACGGCTGCTATCACGGCGCCGTCGACGAGTCCTACGTGACGTTGCTCGATGGCAAAGCGGTGAACCGCCCCGGCGTCATCGGCCAGGCCGTGGATCTGACGCAGACCAGCAAAGTGGTGGAGTTCAACGATCTGCCGGCGCTCGAGGCCGCCCTGGCGGCGCGCGATGTGGCCTGCGTGATGATGGAACCGGCACTGACCAATTGCAGCATGGTGCTGCCGCGGCCCGGATACCTGGCGCAGGTCCGCCGCGCCACGCGCGACACCGGCACGCTGCTGCTCATCGATGAAACGCACACCATATCAACCGGGCCGCGCGGCTACAGCGGCGCACACGGGCTGGAGCCCGACCTGTTCGTGCTGGGCAAGCCTATCGCCGGCGGGTTGCCGGCCAGCGTCTGGGGCTTCACGGATGCGGTGGCCGAACGCTGGACCCACATCCGCGCCACCAAACCGGCTGGCCACTCCGGACTGGGGACCACCTTGTCGGCCAACGCGCTGAGCCTGGCCGCGATGCGCGCGGTGTTGAGCGAGGTCATGACACCGGAAGCGTACGCGCACATGGATGCGCTGGCGCAACGTTTGTCGGAGGGCTTTGAGCGTGTGATTCGATCGCAGCGCCTGCCCTGGCACGTGCTGCGGCTGGGCGCGCGCGTGGAATTCGCTTTCTCGGCCGCGGCCTTCACCAACGCCTCCGAGGCCATTGCCGCTCATGACGGTGCGTTGGAAAACGCGATACATCTTGGGCTGGTGAACCGCGGCTGTCTGATCACGCCGTTTCACAACATGATGTTGGTGTGTCCGCAAACCACCACCGAACAAGTGGACAGGCTGGTGCAGGCCTTCGAACAAGTCACACGGTTGTTGCATGCAAGAAGCTGAAGAGTTTCTGGCCGGACATCCTGAAATCGAAGCGATCGACATCGTGCTCGTCGACGGCAACGGCATCGGCCGCGGCAAGATCATCCGCCGCCATGAACTGCTGCCGCTGTATCGTTCGGGGCGTCACCTGCCGCTGTCCATCCTGGGACTCGATGTCACCGGCGAGGATGTCGAGGACACCGGTCTGGTGTGGTCGGTCGGGGATGCGGACCGGCTGGCCCGGCCGATTCCCGGCACGCTCAAGCCCATGCCCTGGACCTCGCCGCCGCGTGGGCAGGTGTTGCTGTCGCTGTTCGAACTGGACGGCGCGCCGATGGCGGCAGATCCGCGCCACGCCATGCAGCGTCAGATCGGCGCTCTGCAAGCGCGCGGCTTCAAGCCCGCCGGCGCATTCGAACTCGAGTTCTTCTTGTTCGATACGGCGCGCGGACCGGAGGGCAAGCCACAGCCGGCTGCGGCGCTGATCGATGGCAAGCCTTCGCGCTACACGCAAGTGTACGGTCTGGACAAGCTGGACGGCATGCAGCCATTGTTCGCGGACATCTATCAGGCGGCGAGTGCACAGGATGTCCCTCTTGAAACGCTCATCTCCGAGTACGCACCCGGTCAATACGAATTGACGCTGCACTATCGCAACGACCTGGCGCAGGCGGCGGACGATCTGGTCATGCTGAAGCGCCTGGTGCGCTCGGTGGCGCGGCGGCATCAGGTCACCGCCTGCTTCATGGCCAAGCCCCTGGCCGATTGCGCCGGTTCAGGCATGCACTTGCACGTCTCCATGGCCGATGCGGCGGGCGCGAATGTCTTCTCTGAAAGCGCGCCCGACAGCGTCAACGACACGCTCAGACACGCCATCGGCGGTCTCATCGACACCATGGCGGACTGCATGCTGGTGTTCGCGCCGCATGCCAACTCCTGGCGCCGCTTCGTGGCGCGCAGCTATGCACCGCTGGCGCCGACTTGGGGCTGCAACAATCGCAGCGTCGCCGTGCGTGTGCCGGCGGGGCCTGTCAGCGCGCGCCGCTTCGAACACCGCGTGTCCGGCGTCGACGCGAACCCGTATCTGGTGGCAGCCGCGGTGCTGGCTGGCGTGGAACGAGGCCTCGCGGCGCGCCTGGATCCCGGCGCGCCGGTCACCGGCAACGGATATGAATCGGCCGGGGCGAAACCCGGCGCCATGCCGCAGGACTGGAACACGGCCATCATCGGCGCACGCAATTCGGCTTTCCTGCGCGGCGCGCTTGGCGACACGCTGCACAAGAGCTTCATCGCGGTAAAGCAGGCGGAAAGTCTTCGCGTTGCCGGCACCGTGAGCGAGCTGGACTATCAGCTGTATTTCGATTCGATCTGAGCGCGCAGCCGCGGCGAAGCGAAGTCGAGGAAGGCGCGCAGCTTCAAAGGCAGGCGCCGCTGTGCGGTGTACACAAGATTGATCGGCGCCGGATCGGGCTCGAACCTGCCCAGCACTCTGACGAGCGTGCGCTCCTGCAATGCACGCTGGATCTGATAGCACAACACCCGCGTCACACCCACGCCGGCGAGTGCCGCATCAATGGCCGCTTCGGCGGTGTTCACAATGAGCCGCGGCTGAATGGGAACCAGCACGCTGGCAGTGCCGCTCTTGAACAGCCACTCCTGGGTCGATCCCATCGCATCGAACGCAATGCAGGGGTGCGCATGGAGTTCCTGCGGCGTTTTGGGCTCGCCATGTTTCGCAAAATAGGCAGGGCTGCCGCACAGTACGCGCCGAGTCGCGCCCACTCGCGTTGCCACCAGAGTGCTGTCGGCGAGTTCGCCGATGCGCACGGCAAGATCCAGGTGCTCCTGCAGCAGATTGTCGACGCGGTCACCCAGCAACAGCCGCACGTCGACCTGGCGGTATTGCTGCAGAAAATCGTTGATGACAGGCAGCACATGCAGGCGGCCGAACATCAGCGGCGCGGAAATCATCAGATCGCCTTTGGGCTCACTGTACTCGCCGGCAGCGCCGCGCTCGGCTTCGTGGACATCATCAAGAATGCGTTTGCAGGCGCCGAGGTAGGCACTGCCGGCATCGGTGAGCGTGAGTTGCCGCGTGGTCCGGTTCAGCAGGCGCGCCTTCAGATGCGTTTCCAGATCCGACACCTTGCGGCTGACCGTGGGCAGGGGCATCCGCAGTTTGCGCGACGCAGCGGACAGGCTGCCCGTTTCGACCACCGTGACAAAAACGTTCATCGCATCGATGCGGTCCATAGATGTTTCATTTTATGGAAGTATGTGTCTTACTTTTAACATCTAGTTTCCATTAATGAAAGACCCTATCGTTGCACCCATCGGCCGCGTTGGCTGAACAACTGAAAAGGAAACTCATCATGTCCCGCATACCCACTCCCGCCACCATCGAAGCCGCCCCAACCGCCTCGCAGCCCATGCTGCAGGCTGTCAAAAAGCAGCTGGGCGTTGTTCCGAATCTGTTCCGCATGGTCAGCAACAGTCCCGCTGCGCTGGAAGGCTATCTCAGCCTGTCGGCGGCGCTGGGCAAGGGTGAATTGCCGGCGGCGACACGCGAGCGCATCGCGCTCGCGGTGGCCGAAGTCAATGGCTGCGGGTATTGTCTGTCCGCGCATACCTACCTGGGCAAGCATGTGGCGAAGCTCGACGATGCCGAGATGTCCGCCAACCGTGACGGCGCATCGACCGATGCGATGGCGCACGCGGCGGTTCATTTCGCAGCGCAGGTGGCAAAGCAGCGCGGTCACATCAGCGATGAGGATCTGGCGCAGGTGAAGGCCGCTGGCTACAGTGACGCGCAGGTGATCGAGATCGTGCAGCACGTTGCGCTGAACACCTGGACCAACTACATCAACGAAGTGGCGCAGACTGTCATCGACTTTCCGGCCGTCTCGCTGCGTAAAGCCGCATAAAAGGAAAACCATCATGAGCCGCCCGCCCCTGCCCCCGTTCACGCTCGACACCGCCATCCAAAAGGCCCGCATGGCCGAGGATGCCTGGAACAGCCGCGATCCGGCGCGCGTGGCGCTGGCCTACACCGAGGACAGCCGCTGGCGCAATCGAGCGGAGTTCCTGCAGGGGCGGGGGGCGATCGAGGAATTCCTCAAACGCAAGTGGAGCCGTGAACTGGACTATCGCCTGATCAAGGAGATCTGGGGGTTCCGCGAGAACCGCATCGCGGTGCGCTTCGCCTACGAGTGGCACGATGACTCGGGCAACTGGTTTCGCAGCTACGGCAATGAGAACTGGGAGTTCGACGAGCAGGGTCTGATGCGCACGCGGCATGCCAGCATCAACGATGCGCCCATCGCCGCGGCCGACCGCAGGTATCACTGGCCGTTGGGCCGGCGGCCGGATGATCACCCGTCGCTCAGCGATCTGGGATTTTAGAGGCTTCCACATGTTTACCGCCGCCGTCAAAGCCATCCAGTTTCGCAAGGGCTCGCGCGCCAACTACCAGCGTATGGAGGACGCCGGCGGCTGGCGCACGGCCATCACAGCGGATCTGAAAGCCTTCATCGAAGCGCAGAACAGCGTGTTTCTGTCCACCGCGAGCGCCGACGGGCAGCCTTACATACAGCATCGCGGCGGCCCACCCGGCTTTTTGCGGGTGCTCGACGAAAAGACCATCGCCTTCGCGGATTTCGGCGGCAACCGGCAGTACATCAGCTGGGGCAACCTGACCGAGAACCCGAAGTTTTTTCTCTTCCTGATCGACTATGCGCATCGCGGCCGCATCAAGATCTGGGGCACTGCGACAGTCAACGAGGAGGATTTGCAACTCATCGCGAAGCTCAAGCCCGAGGGCTACAGGGCAAGGGCGGAACGTGCGATGCTATTGAACGTGACGGGTTGGGATGAAAACTGCCCGCAGCACATTCCGCAACGTTTCGAGGTGCCTCCACAATGATGAGTCTTCTGTATGGCGCCGCGCTCACGGCGCAGCTGGTCATGGTTCACGGCAAGGTCATCACCGTCGATGCCGCCGACTCGGTGGCGCAGGCCGTTGCGATCCGCGACGGTAAAATCATGGCGGTGGGCAGCGATGCGCAGATCATGGCGCTGGCCGGCAAGGACACCGCAGTCATCGATCTGAAAGGTCGCTCGGCCACGCCCGGGCTGATCGACACACATGCGCATATATCGGGCGGCGGATTCTCCGAACTGTACGAAGTGCGCTTGAGCGAGGCCAGCAAGGTCTCGGACATCGTGGCGCTGGTCAAAGCCGCCGTCGCGCGGTTGAAACCCGGACAATGGCTGGCCGGCCGAGGCTGGGACGAAGGCAAACTGGCCGAGCGGCGCTATGTGTACGCGTCGGATCTTGATGCCGTGGCGCCGGACAATCCGGTATGGCTGGAGCATACGACCGGACATTACGGCGTGGCCAACAGCTATGCGCTGCGCCTGGCGCATATCACGGCGGCCACCGCCAATCCTGCCGCAGGCACCATCGACCGCGATGCCGGCGGCCATCCGACCGGCGTATTGAAGGAAGCGGCGAAAGAATCCGTCTATGCCCTGATGCCGCCGCCCACTGCCGAGCAGCGCCGCAAGGGCATCGAACACATCATCAAAGTGCTGCACAGCGAAGGCATGACCGGCGCCAAGGATCCGGGCATCGGAGCGGCCACATGGAACGCTTACAAAGAAGTGCTGGGTGCCGGCAAGCTGGAGGAGCATGTCTGCGTCCTGTGGAGCGGCGGCTCGACGCTGGACAGCGCACGCGCGGCTCTTGCGCACATTCAGGCCCAGCCCAGACCGCCGCAGTCCCTCGGCGATGGCCGGCTGATGTCCTGCGGCGCCAAGCTTTTGCTGGATGGCAGCGGCGGTGCGCGCACCGCCTGGCTGTACAAGGATTGGAACAAGAACCAGACCGGCGTGGACGCCGGCAATACCGGCTATCCCACCATCGACCCGCAGGTATACCGGCAGCAGATCAGCCTGTTCCATCGCGCCGGCGTTCACGTGGGCACGCATGCGATCGGCGATCAGGCCATCGACTGGACGGTCGACACGTACGCGCAGGCACTCAAAGAACAGCCCACACACGGGCTGCGACACAGCATCATCCACGCGAACATTCCCACCGACCACGCCATCGACACCATGGCATCGCTACAAAAACAGTACGACGCAGGCTACCCCGAGCTGCAGGCGCCCTTCACCTGGTGGATCGGCGATACCTATGCCGGAAACTTTGGCGCTGAGCGATCGCAGCGGCTGGTGCCGCTGAAGACGTTCCTGGCCCGCGGCGTGAAATGGGGCGGCGGGTCGGACTATGACGTCACGCCAGTGCCGGCGCGCTACGGACTGTGGTCCTCGGTTCAGCGTGAGGCACTCAAAGGCACGTATGGCAAGCAACCGTTCGGCACGGCCGAGTCGGTGGATGTGCATACGGCTCTGCGCTCCTACACGGCATGGGCCGCACGGCAGATGTTCCTGGAAGATCGCATTGGCAGCCTCGAGGCGGGCAAGGATGCGGATATCGCGGTGTGGGATCGCGACCCTTACAGTGTGCCGTCCGCGGCATTGAATGACATGACCTGCGAACTGACGCTGTTCCACGGTAAGGTCGTGTATCGGGCGGCGGGCCGGTGACGCGCTACCGCTTTCGCATCCTCAACGTGTTCAAGCGCGGCAGCGAACCCTTCAGCGGCAATCCGCTGTGCGTGTTCGAGAATGCCGTGGGCATGAACGATGACACCCTGCAGGCGGTGGCGCGGCAGTTCAATCTGTCGGAGACGACGTTCATCTTTCCGTCCGATGCGCCCGAGGTAACGGCGAACGTGCGCATCTACACGCCGGCATATGAAATGCCGTTCGCGGGACATCCGACGCTGGGCACTGCGCATGTGTGCCGTGCGCTCGGGATGGGCGGTGACCGCCTCAGTTTGAAAATGCCGGCCGGCATCATTCCAGTCACCGCCGCGAAGGACCGCTGGACGCTGACCGCCAACGAGGCGGCAGCGCGTGAGTTGAAGGAGACGCGCGCGCAATTGGCGCAGGCGCTGGGCCTGACGGAATCCGATATCGGCGAGCGGCCATTGTGGATCGACTCCGGCAGTGAACAGCTCATCGTGCCGCTGACGAACGACACCGCCGTGCGCAACGCGCAGCCGCGCGGGGATCTGCTGGCGCACATCCAAAGCAAGAACGGCCTGGGGATGGCCTATCTGTTTCACCTGAACGCGGACGGCAAGGCGCTGGCGCGATTCTTTTTTCCGCAGGAAGCCGCTGTGCTGGAAGACCCCGCCACCGGTTCCGCCACGGCCAATCTTGGCGGTTGGTGGCTGGCGATGAACAACCCTCTGCCCTGCGCGGTGGAAGTTTCTCAAGGCGAGTATGTCAAACGTCCCTCGAGACTGCACTTGAGCGTCGATGCGCAGCGTCAGGTCAGGGTCAGCGGCGACGTGGTCGAAGTCGGTCAGGGAAGCTTTGAGGTCTGACCGTAGAGATATTTGTAGGCTTCCTTGTCGGCGTGGCGCTCGTGCCCCATGGCGTAGCCCGCCTTGACACCCTCCCGTGCACCGAGGGCTTCGTACCAGCGTTTCAAGTTGGGAAAATCCTCCAGCGACTGGCCCTGCCGTTCATGCGGCACGATCCACGGCCAGCAGGCCATGTCAGCGATGGAATAATCGCCCGCGATGTACTCGTGCAGCGCAAGCTGGCGATCCATCACGCCGTACAGGCGATTCACTTCATCGGTGTAGCGCTTGATGCCGTAGGGCACTTGTTCGCTGGCGAAGGCACGAAAATGATGCGCCTGCCCTGCCATGGGACCCAACCCCCCCACCTGCCAGAACAGCCACTGCAGACACTGCATGCGCCCGTTGTATTCCTGCGGCAGGAAGCGGCCGGTCTTCTGCGCCAGGTGCAGCAGAATGGCGCCGGACTCGAACAAGGCCAACGCACCACCCGGCGCATCGTGATCGACAATGGCCGGAATTTTATTGTTCGGGCTGATTTTCAAAAACTCCGGCTTGAACTGCTCGCCGCGCGTGATGTCCACCGGCACCAGGCGAAAAGGCAGCTCACACTCACACAGCATGATCGAGACTTTCAGGCCGTTCGGAGACGGGTAAAAATAGAAGTCGATCATGGCTTGTCAGTTCCGCTTTCCGGCAGCATCGTGCCGGTGATGATTTGATACGCCCAGCGCACCACCGGTTTCAAGCGCGGCGATACGATGGCCAGCGCCGCCTGCGCATCGAACCACCGCGCCTCATGATGTTCCGGCGTTCCGAGCTCTGGATTGACGGGCAGCCGGATCTGGTCTGCCTTGCTGCGCGCGATGAAGTAGCGGGCGATCTTGCCCTTGCTGTAGGGACCGGTTTCCATGAAGTCCACACCCCAGTCGAAGGAGATGTCATCCAGCGTGGTTTCTTCCTGAACTTCACGCAACGCGGCGTCGATGGGCTCCTCGCCCGGTTCCACCATGCCCTTGGGAAAGTCCCAATTGCGATAGGCGCGCAGCAGCAAGAAGCGCAGCTTGCGGTCCACCGAGCGCACCACCACCACACCCGCCGACATGCGCGTCGGTCTGGTGGAAGAAACAGGCGGTGCGGACTCAACGGGCATGCGGGCAGTATACGAAACCGCGTCAGGTCTTGCCTTCACCCCGTGCAAAGCGCATAAAGCGGTCGTGAAAAGAAGGTTATTGCTCAATACCGTTTACGCCGCTGCCTTTGGCGCCGCCGCGCTGATTGCAGTAGGCTGTTCGAACCTGCGAACAACGGAGACGGCCACGCACACGCTGACGAAAACCTACTGGAAGCTCAAAGCGATCGGCGATAAACCGGTCACCCTTTACGATGAGCGCCGCGAACCGTACATGGAACTACAGGACGAGCCCGCACGGGTCGCGGGGTCAGACGGCTGCAATCGCATGATGGGCGGCTACCAGCTCGACGGCCCCAGGATCCAGTTCACCCAGATGGCCGGCACCATGATGGCCTGCGAGAACGGCATGGAACAGGGCGCCGCCTTTACCAAGGCGCTGTCGCAGTCCGCCACCTGGCGCATCGACGGGGTGCGCTTACAACTGTTCGACACCGGCGGAACGCCACTGCTCTCCTTCGAAGCCACCGCCAGAAAAACCCCCTGAACACAAGATGTTGGCAGCGGACCCGGTGGCATCGATTGCATTGCAGGCACGTTTTTGTCCCTCGAAAGCCCTGCGCGAGCGGGTTGGTCGGCAGGCCGGCCATCTCGATGACAAGGATATCTCGCGACTTAATGTCGCTTGAGCGTTCGTCACGGGGCTGGCGACCCATTTTGCGCTTGCGGTGCTTATTTGATTGTTAGCCCTTTTCGCGCTCCCACACTCGATCACTGAGCTTTGCCATGCATGCGTTCGACTTCATCCTAATCCTGTTCTCGTTCGTGTATGCAGCGGCCGTTACGCACATGCTATCGACGGTGGGCGAAATCATCATCGCGTCAAAGCGAGTCCGGCTTTCGTGGTTGAATGCGGGCTGGATGTTGGCCGCATTGCTTTTCACCTGCGCATGGTGGATCGGTTTGTGGGATCTGCACGTGTTCAGAACCTGGGGCATCGGCTCGATCGCGTTTATTTCTTCATTGCAGCTGGGATCTATTTGCAGGCACGGCTCGTTTCGCCGCGCATCCCCGAAAAAGGTGACTTCGACCTGCAGGCGTTTCATAGGGAGGAAGGTCGAAAGTATCTTGTCGCCTACGCAATTCTCTCCTGGGTCACTGTAGCGGCCAATGCCGCGCTCGGCGAAGTCAACGGTATCTTGCAATGGTCGGTACAGAATTTCGCTATTGTTCCCATGGCTGCAGCGACGAGCGTGACCGCAATCTTCATCAAGCAAGCATGGATCCAACGCCTGGCACTCACAATTCAAATCGGAGGATGGATCTTGTACTTTGCCTTTTTTCAATCGGCACTATCAGAATAGCTCTTGCCTGCGTTTGCGCACTTACTTGAAGTAGTCTGGTGGGATACCTCAGCTTCGGAGCGGGAAAATTGGTGGCAGCCGGCCAGAAGCTGCCGGTGGCGGGCTGGAATTGACTGCCACATGGCAGCCGCTCACACTCTGCCCCGGAATCTCGGTGGCAGCAGGAACGGACAAGCACATGTTGATGAGCATTCAAGGCCGCGGTCGGCAAATTTTGATTCACGGCCTGACGCTCGTCATGGTCGGCTTGCTTTGGGGATTTGTGGTGCCGCAGACCCCTCACCCGAGGCTCGCCCTCGGAGCCCACATCCAGTTCGTCACCAACGGGATTTTGCTCATCACAATGGCCGCAATTTTGCTGAAACTCCCGCACGATGTGGGTCCAAAGTCCGCCTGGGTGATGTTATTGTCTGCGTGGCTCACCTGGCCGATGGCGTTGTCCGAAGCGGCCAACGCTTGGTGGGGAACGACTCAGATGTTGCCTATTGCAGCTGGTCAGGCGGGCGCAACGGGTGGCGCCGCATGGCAAGAACTGGTCGTCACGGTCTCTCACGGTGCCGCGGGGCTCGGATTGGTGACCGCATGGGGCCTGCTCGTCGTAGGATTTATGAGGAAGCCACCTGCCGCCGGAACTCTCAGCGGGTAGGTTTAAACAAGACTTCGACTGCGATGCCTAACCGACGCACTGAGCCCTTAACTTAGGGCGAAACGATAATTGCTCGCATGGGTCTAGCGTTGCGGCGTTTCCGGCATCGCACGTCATTGGTGCCATAAAGCCGTTCGTAACCGTCTGCCAGGGGCCAAAGCCGGGCTTTTGACGCGAAATTTGTCAGAATCCGGGCGGACGGCGAGGTTCGGCCAGAAGCAGAAGCTCGACTAATCAAATTGCAGGCCGCAACCCAGACGCTCAGGTGACGGAAGCAAGCGCTCCGATTCAGCAACGCCAACTACACGCTTTCAAGGGCTTTCACAAATTCTTCCGATCCTGAGACCCAACCCAATAGAGCCTCGATGGACAGGAGCGATGCCTCGTGATTACTTCTCGGAAAATGGTGTCCTATTGGTTCGCCCGTGCAGTCTGCGAGCAACACCGGCAGATAGTCTCTGAACATCGCATCTCTGATGGTTGACTCCACACATACACTTGTTGTGCAGCCTGTGAATATTAGGTGTTTAGCCTCAAGCCTCTTTAGGGTTGCATCCAATTCTGTTTCGTAGAAACCGCTAAATCGATGTTTGTGGACGACGACATCAGCGGCCTGCGGCGTCAGCTCCGCAACAATATCGGTGCCCCAGTTGTCACGAATCAGAATCCGGCTCATCCGGCCATCGGGGGCACGAATCGTCTGCCCAAC
>JANXOV010000080.1 GCA_025357635.1 Pseudomonadota bacterium | reverse complement strand
CGCGAGCCGATAGATCATGAGAATTTGCTTCACACGTGAGATTGTTCGCGGCGCTGCGGCCGCGAACCCCGCGCGAGGCGCGCGGGGCCGACCTGCGATGCGCGGTCGTCATCCCACCCTCTCCGCCAAATAAAAAAGGTCCCCTATGGGACCTTTTTTATTTGGCGGAGAGGGTGGCAGTCACATTCGCCGCCTAAGCTCCTGATTCTTATATTGATCAGTCTCAAGTCTGATGCTATTCCGGTCAGCATGACTAGAATCACACCATCGAAATCCACCAAATCCAGCAAGGCCAAAGCGCGGCCGAGCCACTGGATCCTTCAAGACGCCAAGGCCAGATTCAGCGAATTGGTGCGCAGAGTACACAGCGAAGGCCCTCAGCACGTGACGATGCATGGCCGCGATGAGGTTGTAGTCATCGCAGCAGAGGAGTTCCGCCGACTCAAGGGCGGCGATACGGGCCGTGCGCTGATCGAGGCCCTGCAATCCTCTCCACACCGCGACGCTCAGATTGCACCTACGCGTTCAGCAATGCCGGTCCGTCGCGTCGTCCTATGAGCGCCGGATGGCTCCTTGATACCAACATTCTGTCGGAACTTCGGCGGCCAAAGCCAGAGAAAAAGGTAGTCGCATTCGTCGCCGCGCAACCGTTGGAGCGCCTGTTCGTCAGCTCCGTCACACTGGCGGAAATGCGAATTGGTATCGAGCTACTGCCCGATGTAAACATTCGAACCGAACTCAAGGAGTGGCTTGATCACTCAGTGCGTCCCATGTTCGAGGCCCGTACCCTCCCCGTTTCCGAAGATGTGATGTTCAAGTGGCGCGTATTGGTGGAGGATGGCCGTAAAGCGGGGCACACCTACTCCCAGCCGGACCTGATCATCGCTGCAACGGCTCTACATCACGGGCTCACGGTGGTGTCGCGCGACACCGCCGACTTCCTACGGGCGCGGGTTTCGACTTTCAATCCTTGGACCGGCTCGTTGTAACCTCTGCAGCAATGCGCGTCTCGTAGGAGCATTTGCAGGCAGCCAATCTTGAGTAGGTAACCGTGACGGTCGGCGCTGTAACCATCAACTCGATGACATGTATCGCAGCTCGAGCTTTCGTTGCGCTGGATCGATCCCAGCGGCAAGAAGCTCCCGCGCTGCGTGATGTCGTGTCCGCGCGAGTTCCGCCGGCACGTCCAGATCAATGCCCAGCTACAAATGCTTCGCAGATTTGTCGAACCTAGTGGGTTCGTCAGTACTTCACACGTGGGATTGTTCGCGGCGCTGCGGCTGCGGACCCGTACGAACGCCGAACTGGACAATGCTACTGCGGTCAGAGCCGCCGTACCAAGCCCGCAATTGTTGCAAGAGCTGAGAGGTAAGGTGGCTTGTCGCCATACACCATGAGCTGCACGAACTCATCATAGCGCTGCGCATAGTGGGCGCCGCTCTTCAATGCGGTGAGCGCTCTCTTTGTTTGCGCCAGTGGGTCCGACAAATAGGCAGGAAACTGACTGCCAAACTCTTGAGCATCTATCTGCATGATTTCTCGTGCCAGCGACGCGACTTCTGACGCATCGTAATGATCGCGGGTCACATGCAGGTCGTATACATGCCGCACCAGCGCCGGGTCAGCCGGTGCGCCCACGCCCGCAACTTCCATGGCGGTTCGGCGCGTCAGCGCGACCAGTTTCTCTGCAACGCTTTCCGCTACGCTGACGCAGTCGATGGCCGCTATCTCCGGCGTTCGATGGAACGCCTCAGACACGAACGACACGACCGGGCGAGAAGTGGAAGGCCGTCGCAAGTTTGAATGGTTCAATTCAATTTGAATTGTCGGCCGCAACGAGTCCACTGACCGATTGCTTGTCGGATAGGGCAGATGTATGACCGTGTAGCGATTCCCATCTTGCGATCGCACCTGCCTCGTATCCGAAGGATCGATCGGAAATCCGGCCGCTTGCAGCGCGGCGACGACGCGTTGCCGCAGTGTTCGCAGTTGACCGCGCAGGGCGTTGTTGCTCACCAAAGTGTCGCTGATCGGCACGACCTTAAGGTCCACGTCTTCCGACATGCGGCGAATCAGCAGGTGAGCCCGCGCCAGGCACGTGCCACCGGCGAACACGAATCGAAACGGAGACGCATCCAAGGTAAGCAAAGATTGCATGGCACGCAGCACATACCAGTCCTTCTCAATCGGCGCCGGACGTGCGAAGCCAAAATGCTCCTGGGCAGCCAGAACATCAGCCCAGTCAAGGCTCATGATCTACCGCTCGATGGCCAGCAAGTGACCACGGTAGCCAAGCCGCCGTGCGAAGCGCCCCTTGATGCGGACCACGGCATTGAGCGGAACCTGGGTAAATCGACCCAAGCGGTATGCCTGCTCAAGATCAGTGGGTTGCCAGGCGACTCCCAACTTGTCCAGCGCTGCGCGCGCGGCCCCGACAAAACCATCGGTGGCGGCCAGCATCGGTTTCCCGGAGAGTCGGGAGCGTTGAGCCAGCGCGTACACACCGTACCCCAGGCGAATCAGTTCTCCGTCACGCACCAGTGATCGAAGTGCTCGCAGGACTTGGTCTTCTCCGCCGAGGTCTGCGAATTCCCGCGGCAGGAAGACGGCATCGCGTTTGCGCGCAACGCGTGCAGCAATCTTCTGGCGCAGAGTCTTTTGAGCAGCCATGATTTCAACCTCCAAACACCCGACACCTACGATATACAAAAACCCGACAAGGGTCAATACCAATATTCCAGTAACTAATTGATCTATCAGGAAAAATTGGCGGAGAGGGTGGCAGTCGCACTCGCGACCTAAGCAACTGATTCAAATGCGGTATTTCCGCATAAATTTGGCGGCTACCCCATGTCTTACCCCCAATTCCATGGCTTGATTGATCAGCCTAGAATCTCATGACATTCTGGTCAGTATGACTACAATCACTCCACCCAAATTCTCCAAATCTCAGCGGACCAAAGCGAAACCAAGTCACTGGGTCCTTCAGGACGCGAAGGCCCGCAACACGTGACGGTGCGTGGCCGCGATGAGGTTGTGGTCATTGCAGCAGAGGAGTTCCATAGACTCAAGGGCGGCGATACGGGCCGTGCACTAATCAAGGCCCTGCAATCCTCTCCACACCGCGACGCTCAGATTGCACCGACGCGTTCAGCAATGTCGAGCCGCCGCGTAGTCCTATGAGCGCCGGGTGGCTACGTGCTACCAACATTCTCTCCGAACTTCGACGACCGAAACCAGAGAAAAAGGTCGCTTGGTTCGTCGCTGCGCAACCACTGGAGCGCCTGTTCATCAGTTCGGTCACGCTGGCGGAAATCCGATTTGGTATCGAACTACTGCCCGATGTGAACATTCGAACCGAACTTAAGGATGGCTTGATCACTCGGTGCGCCCCATGTTCGAAGCACGCACCCTCCCCGTATCGGACGATGTCACATTCAAGTGGCGCGTGTTGGTGGAGGATGGCCGAAAGGGAGGACACACCTCCTCACAACCGGACCTGATCATTGTCGCAACAGCCTTGCATCACGGACTCACGGTTGCGTCGCGCGACACAACCGACTTCGCGCGAGCGCGGGTTCCGGCTTTCAATCCTTGAACCGACTCGTTGTAGCCGCTCAAGTGGCACGACCCTTCCGGGCAGGCGGAAAATCAATTTGGCTGCCCGCGGAGTACCCAATATCGTGCAAGTTGTCAGCGTCTCGCCGCCATGGCTTGCCACGCGCCGACGGATTTCATTTCGATGTTCGTGCAGCACCTTTTGCAAGCTCGGTAAGAAATGTCGCGAACGGCCCGATATCGCCATCCACGCTGGCGTGTTCCAACGCGGCCATGTAATCAGCACGGCGTTCGAGCGGTACGATGGTCCACGGATATCCGCCGGAGGCGAGCATGAGGTTCATCAGAAACCGGCCCATGCGTCCGTTACCATCCATGTAGGGATGGATGTAGACGAACATGAAGTGGCCTAGAACGACGCGAACGGAGGCCTCTGATTCTTGCTCCAACAGCTCAAAGAGCGCGGGCATCAGTTCCCGTACCGCCTCGATGTTCGGCGGCGTGTGCATCGAACGCCGTATGTAGACCGGAGCGTTGCGGTATCCGGCAAGATCGGCGGGTCGCAGAATACCCGCCGTCACGCTCGGGCCGAACAATTCGCGGTACCAGTTGGAGTGGTCGCGATCTGCGACACTGCCTGCGTTCTCGCCGCTTAGAACCTTCTTAATGCTCTGCTCGACCGCCTGAAACGCCTGCCAGTAGCCGCGCGCCGCGAGCGCGTTGCGGTCGTCGTGATCGGCCTTGTTAGAGTCGGGATTCCAGTTTCCGCTGCGGACCTTCTCGATAAGGGCCGCACTAACCTTGTAACCTTCAATGGACAGAGAGTTATATGCATCGTCGACATAAATTTCTTCGACCTGTTTCAGGTACGCGGCGGCGCTTTCGGGACGGCCTGGCGCTTCCGGAAAGATGCTGAGTACCTGTTCCCGCATCCGCACCCAGTCCATGCGCATGCGGTTCACGTAAGGCGAAGTTTCACGAGCGCCGAACGTGACGAGAGAGTGATCCTCAAACGGGTTGCTTTCGCTGATTGTGTAGCCAGCGGCCTGCATCGTTTCGGTAATGTTATCGGCAATCCGGGTGCGCCCAATGTTTCTGAAGGCTGCGGCCAGCCGTCCGGCGATTGTGCTGTGGCCGCCCTCCAGCAATCGGCTGAGAAGATCGGAAGCATCCTGGACCATGGCCAGCGCCGCGCGCATTTCGGTGGGACGGGCGGCGAAATGCGCCCGTGAGCAACCGAGCAGGGCGGCTGCGAGTTTATAAACCCGAACACCGTCTTTGACTTCACAGTCGGCGGCGGACGGCAAATCCAGCCGGATGTCGAATATCGACGTACCGTGCATCAGCCCGGTTGGCTTGTTGTTCCCGCGCGGAGAGCGCACGAGCAACTGGCGTGGCACGGTCCGGTTGCCGGTGTGCAGACTGATGGATTGTTCGGGACTGACGCACCAGTCATCCTCGAAACGGGATTCAAGATAGGACGAGCAAAAGGCCCAGAACGAGGCGTACCAGGAAGTGCTCTCCCCAGCCGGTTCGTCGGGCCTTGAAGCGATGTACCAGCCCTTCATCACTTCCTTGATAAATCCTGCTTTAACCAGCCGCTCGCGATGCGTGCGGGTCATGTCGCTAGCGCGGAGCGCAACCCGGCCGGCGTCCTGAAGGCTTTTCAGGACGGCCAAGGATTCAGCCAGTTTGTCGGCGGGCGTCGCCATATTCGATATTCCGAATTTTAGGTTTTTGCGTCACGCTATTTTTAGGTTTTTAAGTTATATATTTTTTAGGTTTTCACGTCAAGTCATTTCTAGGTTATTACGCAAACACGCATCCAACCCGCTCAGGGTTGATCGTGGGTGCAGGGGGCGCGAGAGGCGGCAGTCCATCTGCGATCCTGACCTATTGAATTACAAGGTTATTTTCTCTGGCAAATGGCACCTTCACCAGCCCCTACCCCCGTGGTTCACCATCGAATTTGTAATGGTCGCTGGTCGCCAAAGCGAATTTCAAATAATGCAACCGTGTGACCCAACCGTTTAGGGATCGAAATATCGTCCCACGAACTATTGGCGAGACCTTGCATCAGTTCCTACGCGACTCATCGCACTGCGCATGGAACCCGTCAACTCCGGTATCGTCGATTCGCCGGATATCTGTCGGCGAAATCGGCCCTCGGGATCGAGGACATAAAATGCGCTGCTGTGATTCATACCGTAATCGCCATCAACATCGAGATCAGCTGCGCTCATCGCCGCAACGGCGCTACATCATGGGCTAACGTTGGTGTCGCGCGACAGCATCGATTTCGCACGGACGGGAGTTCCGACTTTCAACCCTTGGGCCGACTCGTTGTAGCCGAATGTGAGTACCCGTGGGTGCTCTATTTACCAATCAGGCGAATTGACTTGATCGCCGAGTCCGATTCCGAGTTGAGTCAACCCGCCTTCAGCTTTTCTTCGGCATGCAGAGACAGCTCGACCATGCGCTCGAGAAGCTGATCCGGCGGCAGTCCCGCAAAGTTCTTCAACACCAGCTCCTTGACGTACAGCCGTACCAGGTAGCGCAGCTGCAACGCTCGATTGCGCGTAGCGAAGACGAAATCCCGATGCCCGCTATTGACGACGATGACGTTGCGGTCAGTGTCGAGTCGGCAGCGCCATAGTTCCCCGGCCGCTCGTTCAAACGTGTACCCGGGGAGCCCCCGCACACTGACCGTCGCAGGCACGAGAGCCTCCTCCGAACCATCAGTCACGGTGACGAATGCCTCAGCGTCGACCGTCACATTTCCCTGAATCGCGGTGACACCAATGCGCGAAAGTCCAGGAGCGGCCGGTGCCACGAACTCCACCTCTTGATCTATACGCGTTGCAAAACTGCCACCACCCTCGATGATGCGCCAGGAAAAGGCGAGATTCTCGCTGACTCGACGCCGCGACCGATCGCGCGGCAGCGCGCGAAACTTGCGAGCCGCACCGACCCGCACCGTGCTCGAGGACGGCGAAATCAGCGCGGAAAACAACGGTCCCGCTACTTCAAAAAACTGCCGCTGCGTCGGTGGCCGCGCCGGCGTATCCGGTGCGCCCGGAAAAGCTTCCTCAAAAGCGGCGGCAGCGTGCTCGTCCATACCCGAACGCTGACCGGCGGTGTCCTTTCGCGCGCGAGCCTGTACTTCGAACCAATCGTATTCTTCCGGCGGAAGCGCCAGCAACGCCTCGTGGAAAGCTCGCTGTATTGCCTTCAAGGACTCCCGGCTGGCTTGTTCCTCTTCGGCACGCTTTTGCTCCTCTATCAGCGTGCGAACATGCAATTCCAACGATGAGAGCGCTTCGACAAAAGCTGCATAACGCTCGTCATGAATGATGCCTGATCGGGTTCCAGGGGTGAGATTCAAGAACGGCGCATCGATCAAGCCTTGCACATGGCGGGACGTCCACGGCGCATGTTCCAGTCCCGGCAAAGCCCCCAGGTCCTCAACGATGCGCGTTCCCTGCCGCGTCAGCGCCACACGACACGTGTCATTCGGTTCCGCCAGGTACAGTTCGCTGTACGCATCACCGAAGGAAGTACGAATCGCCGGCAACTGGTGCAATAGCCGTCCTTCAAATTGCCGCGGCTCGACCTCGTATTGCTTGCGTGCAAGCTTGTCGATCACGGTTACTCGAACGTTCGCGTCACGAATTCGATCGCGCAGCTCCGAAGCCAGATACCATTGGATCTTCTCACCACTCAAACCGCGGATCCCTTCCAGAAGTGGAGCGACTTTCAGTTCGGTGCCACGCTCGGCCAGCAGCACCCGCCGCGGACTGACTTCATACCTGGAATCGCCCTTGCTCATGGTCATTTGGTAGACCTTCTGATCGGAGCCGGTGGAGATCATCGTAAGCGTTTCGCCGATCGTCCAAAAAGACAGCAGCCCGATGCCGAATTCCCCCTGCAAACCGGCACCCTTGCCATCGAGTTTCAAATGCCGCTTGATTGAATCGCAGATATGCGTCGCGACATATTTGAAATCAGGTACTCCGTCCAAGTTTCGGGGGACGCCATTGCCGTCGTCCTTGATCGAAAGGTAATGCCCGTGGTGCTCCTTCCCCCTTGTGATGACAATTGACTTCGCTTGCGCATCGATGGAGTTTTCGACGAATTCAGCGAGCGCCTTCAACGGATTGCTTTGCGACAGCGCAATGATGCGAATCGCGTTCCAATCATCGCCGATCTTAAGCTTGCCGCTATCCTTGCCTCGGGATTTCCTTGCCATACGAGTCAAACGTACGCCCGAGTCATTCGAACGGATTCAGCGTTTGCACGTCAAAACGGAAGAAATCCCGCGTGTTCCGCGTCACAACCGTCAGTCGATGAACGCGCGCAGTCGCCGCGATCATCGCATCCTCGCACAACGAATGCGGATGTTCATCCATCAGGGTTGCCCAACGACGAAGGCACCGTACATCCATGGGAAGCACATTGGAGGAATTGGAGACCTGATCGAGCCAACGCTCCAATTCCACGGCCTTGACGGCATCTTGCTTGCGAGTGATTTCAATGCCGGCTTGTATTTCGCCAATGGTGACCGCCAACAGGAACAGATGCTCCTCTGCGGCCCGCTCAATCCAGGACACCACGCGGGCGTTCGGACGCGGCTTACGCAACTCCGACACGACATTGGTATCGAGTAGATACAAGAGAAGCCTAAAAAACGGGCAGGTTGCGCCGCTTGTGACGGCCGCGGGGCGGGACGGTCAACGGAGTACGCGGCGAATCCGCCAACAGCAGCGACTTGAGGGTTGCCCTGGCGCCGCTTACCCGATGCCACTCTTCGATCGGCACCAGCACCGCGGTTTCCTTGCCGCGACGGCTGACCACTTGCGGACCATCGCGTACGCAGGCGTCGAGAAACTCGCTGAAGCGCGCTTTCGCATCTTGAACGGGCCATGTCTTGTGAGCCATGACCGAATTTTCACACTAGTCAGCTGACTAGTCAAATGGCGGAGAGGGTGGGATTCGAACCCACGTGCCGGAATTACCCGACCATCCGATTTCGAGTCGGCGCCGTTATGACCGCTTCGGTACCTCTCCTATGAACGGGGCGTTTTTTTCGCACACGTGACCGGAGTTGTCGCGCGGATGCATCAGCGGATTGTCAAGAGTCCGCATGCCGTCGTTCCGGGGTATTCTAGCGTATCGGCATGGAGCGCGCCTGTTCAAAGGTGCCTCGCCCCAGTGGGAATCGGCAATGAGGCTGCAGGGCTAGTGGGACCTTGGATCAGGCGAAAACTGCTGTCACCGAGCCTGAAGCTATCGGTTGCGGCCGTGGCCGCCGGTCTGCTCGCGACCTGCTCCACACCCCCCGACCTGTTGACACAGATAAGAAAATTGGGGGTCTTGCGGGTGGTGACCCGCAACAGCCCCAATGCTTTTTTCAGTGGCGCCAACGATGAGCCGGAGGGGCCGGAGTACGAACTGGTGCGGCGGTTCGCCGACGACCTGGGCGTGCGCTTGATCCTCACGCCCCGGCGCAAATTTCCGGACATCTACGCCATGGTCATCGATGGTCATGCCGACATCGCAGCGGCCGCATTGACCGTGCCGCAGCACCCGGTGGAGGACTTGAGTTACGGGCCGGTGTATCAACGCATTCGTGAGCACCTCATCTACCGCCGCAGCGGCGTAAAGCCTCGTTCGCTGGCCGAGGTGGGCAACGGTCATCTGGAAGTGGCGGCGGGCAGTTCGCATGCGCGCAATTTACGCGATCAGCGCAGCCTGCTGCCGACGCTGGCTTGGGTGGAAAACGGCAATACCGAAACGCTGGAATTGCTGGAGCGCGTGGCCAACGGTGACATCGATTTCACCATCGCAGACTCGAACGAATTCGCGCAGGCCCGCGATGCGAATCCGGAACTGGAGGTGGCATTCGACTTCGCCGGCGAGCAGCAATTGGCGTGGGCCTTGAGTTCCCGCGACGACAGTCTGATGAATGAGGCGCGCCAGTACTTCGCGCGCGTCGCAATCCGCGGCGATCTGGGCGAGATATTGAAGCGCTATTACGGCCGCGGCGAAAAGCTGCAGTTCGTCGGCGCGCGCGGCGTCATGCGCCATATCCAAGGCCGGCTGCCGATGCTGCGCGACTGGTTCGAGGCAGCCGCGACCAGCGTGGGCGAGGACTGGCGACTGCTTGCCGCCATCGGATATCAGGAATCTAAATGGGATCCGAGCGCGGCGTCAAACAACGGCGCGGTGGGCATCATGCAACTGACCGAGCAGGCGGCGCTGCGCGTCAAGGTGTCAAACCGAGTGGACCCGCATTCGAGCATTGTTGGTGGCGCGCGTTATTTCAAGCAGGTGCGCGAGCAGATACCGGATCACGTCCCCGAGCCCGACCGTACCTGGTTTGCGCTGGCCGCCTACAACGTGGGCTATGGCCATCTGGAAGACGCGCGCATTCTGACGCAAAAGATGGGCCGGGACCCGGACTCCTGGCAGGACGTTCGTGATTTTCTGCCGCTGCTGGCGCAGGAGCGTTGGTATTCACAAGCCCAGAACGGCTATGCGCGCGGCTGGGAACCCGTGCGTTACGTGGACAACGTGCGCGCCTATCGCGATCTGCTCGAGTGGCTGATGCCCTCAGCGGTGGCGCCGCCGCCGCATTTCGCCGGCAGTTGACGGCAAGCCTCAGCTGCGCGCGCGGCGTGCCTCGAAAAACTGCGTGAGGATCGCGCCGCACTCCTCGCTGCACACGCCGCCGAACACATCCACGCGATGATTCAGCGCGGTTTCACGCGGTACATCCAGCACGCTGCCGCATGCGCCGGCGCGCAAATCCCAGGCGCCGAACACGACGCGCGCGATGCGTGCATTCAAAATCGCTCCAATGCACATGGCGCAGGGTTCCAGCGTCACATACAGCACAGCGCCGCTGAGCCGATAGCTTTGAATTGCCGTGGCCGCGACACGCAGCGCGATGATTTCCGCATGGGCCGTGGGGTCGTGCGAGGCAATGGGCCGGTTCCAGCCCTCCCCGATCACCTGATCGCCGAGCACCACGAGAGCCCCGACGGGAACTTCGCCTTGAGCCTGTGCGCGCTGCGCCAGACTCAAGGCCTGCTGCATGTACCGTACATCGGGGGTTGATTGCGAACGCGTCATCCGTTGCGCGCCAGGAATATCCACACCGCCGCCGGCAAGACAACGCCCGCAGGAGTGACATACGGTTCCAGCGCGGCTTTGACCGCCGCGGCCACTTGATCTTTGCACTCGGGATGCTCCCGCAGTGCGGCGCCGAGCGGTCCGACTTTGAACATCAATTGCAAGGTTTGCTCCAGATCGCCGCTGCCGATCAGCGCGTCGAACGGCGTCGAGGATATGCCGGAAAAGCCGGCGGCCGCGAGCATCGTGGTCACCCGCGCGGCGTCGGCGAACGCAAACGGGCCGGGAGCCGTGGGGTCCGATGGCGGCATCGGCGGCAGAAACGGCAGCGCCGCTTCCATCGGCCTTCGCATCCAGTGGTTCTCCTGCAGCGGGCGCCAGCAGACGAAGCCCAGGCGGCCATTGGGCTTCAACGCCTTGCGGATGTTCGCAAACGCGGCAACCGGATCGCTGAAGAACATCACGCCAAACCGCGAAAAGGCCGCATCGAATGCGCCACCGCCCACGGCAGCCAGGTCGTCAGACTGTGCGTCGAGTAGCCGGAACTCAATGCGAGGGTTGCCGCTTGCGCGCGGACGGGCAATCGCCACATCCAACATCGGCCGAGAGATGTCAGCGCCGAGCACGAAGCCGTGGGTGCCGACTTCCGCCGCCAGCTCCAGCGTTGTTTGTCCGCAGCCGCAGCCGATGTCCACAATGCGCTCGCCCAGCCGCGGTGCCAGCGCGCGGATTGCCGCCTGACCCAATGGCTGGATCTGCCGATCCAATTGATCCTGGAACCGGGCCCAGGTCTCACCCGCCTTGTCGTTCCAGTACTGGATCTGATCGGCGTTGACGGACGGATTGGAAGATTCGGGCACGGTGATCTCCGCAGCTACACAGGTCCCGCAGATTACAAGGCCGCGCGGCCACCCGCCAGGATAACCGCGTCGCGATTCAGGGTTGGCGCATCTTATAGTTGTCCATGATCAGATATTCAAACCACGGCTGCGGCAAGAACGGCCGCAACCCGACCAGAAACCGCTGTATGGCACTGGCAACAGGATAGCGCAGCCGCGGCGAAGAAGCCTCCAAAGCGGCAATCACCGCACCGATGACGGACGAAATATCCTTATTCTTGCTTTCGTCCTCGGCCATTCTCGCCACAGCCCTCGTCGCACGCTCAAAGTATGGGGACTGCGGCGATGTTGCAGCCGTCATGCGCCGGTTCGCCGTGAAGCCGGTGGAAAAATCGCCGGGCTCGACCATCGAGACGTGAATTCCGAACGCCTTGAGTTCCATGCGCAGCGCCTCGGTGTAGGCCTCGACGGCAAACTTGGATGCGGCATAGAACGACTGGAATGGCAGCGATACGATCCCGCCGAGCGAGGACATGTTGACGATCCGGCCCGAACCTGCCGCGCGCATATGCGGCATCACGGCCCGGCAAACGCGGTGAACGCCGAAAAAATTGGTTTCGATCTGACTGCGGGCTTCTTCGGTGGTGGTGTCCTCGATGGCCCCGGCAATGCCGCAGCCGGCGTTGTTGACCACCGCATCGATGTGTCCGGATTCCCGAATGATTGCCGCGATCGCTGCGAGCACCGAGTCATCCTGGGTCACATCCATTGCGACAGATCGAAATCGGGCGGCCGGCTGGGCACTGCGCGATGCGCCCCATACTTCATGGCCGCGCGCGTGCAGCGCCTCGGCGATTGCTTTGCCGAAACCGGAGGAGGTTCCGGTCACGAGGATGACTTTTGTTTGCGTACCCATGAGCAATGCCTCAATCAGTTGCCGATGATTCAATGGCGCAGGATCACGCCGCTCATGCAGCGGCACGCCGGAATCGCCTGTCTTGCTTATCTGCGCGAGTTCCTGCCGGCAAAGTTACCTCGAAAATCGGCAATTGCGGTATCATCCGTGCGATACGCGATCAGACCTTCATCGCGGTCGAATCACTATAAGGACATCGCATGCACGCCCGCTCTTTCGTTTCCTTCCGCGGCATCGCCTGCGCGGCCGCAATAGCCTGTGGCCTGACCAGTTGCGCCACCGAATCGCATCAATCCGTCGCAGTAGAAAAATCCGCCGCTGCCGCCACTGCGCCCGCCTACAACGGCCCGAAGAGCTCACTGGCGGTGGGCAAGTTCGACAACCGCTCCAGCTATCTGCGCGGCTTGTTTTCCGACGGAGTGGACCGTCTGGGCGGTCAGGCCAAGACCATTCTCATCGGCCATCTGCAGCAGACCGGGCGCTTCAGCGTCATGGACCGCGACAACATGGACGAGAATGCGCGCGAAGCGAAACTTGCGGGCAAGGATCAAAAGCTCATAGGCGCGCAATACATCATCACCGGCGATGTCGTGGAATTCGGCCGCAAGGAAAGCGGCGATCAGCAATTATTCGGCATCTTGGGCAGCGGCAAGAAGCAGGTCGCCTACTCCAAGGTCACCTTGAATGTGGTCGATGTGCTCACCTCGCAGGTCGTGTACTCGGTCTCCGGTGCAGGCGAGTACGCTTTGAGCAGTCGCGAGGTCATCGGATTTGGCGGCACGGCCAGCTATGACTCCACCCTGAACGGCAAGGTGCTTGACCTGGCAGTGCGAGAGGCTGTAGACCGGCTGGTCGAAGGCGCTGAAAAAGGCAGCTGGACTCCGACGAAGTAACCGCCATGCTGCGGTTGTACGCGATGTTGATGCTGGGCGCGGCGCTTGTGGGTTGCGCGACCCCGCCAAAACCGATGTACGCCTGGGGCAGCTACGAGCAACTCATTTATTCCAACCACGCGACTCCTGGCGCCGGCGATGCGCAATCGCAGATCGCATCCTTGGAGAAGGACTATCAAGCGGCCCGCGGCGCCAATCAGCGTCTGCCGCCGGGATGGCATGCGCAGCTGGGCTACCTGTATTACCAGATCGGCAAATCCGATCAAGCGCGGCAGGAATTCATGACGGAAAAAGCGGAATTCCCCGAATCCGCGGTGTTCGTGGACCGGCTGATTGCCAGGTTGAAGCAGCCATGAACCTGCGCACTGCCCGACTGATCGCCGCCGCACTGTGTGCGCCGTGGGTATTGAGCGGCTGCAAGACCGTCCAGCCCTACGACTACACCAATTTCCGCGCGCATCCGCCCCGCTCCATCCTGGTGCTGCCGCCGCTGAACGAAAGCACAGCGGTGCAAGGCACCTACAGCTATCTGTCGACGGTCACGCAGCCGCTGGCGGAACTGGGCTACTACGTGTTCCCGGTGGAGATAGTGGATCAGTTCCTGAAAGAGAATGGCATGCCCACCGCGGGGGAGATGCATCAGGTACCGCTTGCAAAAGCCGCAGAGATCTTCGGTGCGGATTCGATCCTGTTCGTTACTCTTAAGAAGTACGGCAGCCAGTATCAGGTGATCAGCAGCACGACCACTGTGTCGGCCGAGGCGAAACTGGTAGATACGCGCACCGGCTCGCTGCTGTGGGAAGGCAAGGGACTGGCGCAGCAGGGTTCCAGCGGGTCCGGTACAGGCAACATCATCGCCGATCTTGTGGCCGCCGCCGTAAGCCAAGCCATCAATTCCAAGACTGATCCGGGTCATCAGGTAAGCCAGCTTGCCAATCAACTCATGTTCTTCAAAAAAGACGCAGGCCTGCCCTTCGGGCCTTACAATCCCAAATACGGCAAAGCGCCCTAAAGCGCCGCCGCGTTCGTACCTCCGTCCTTCTGTCAGGGAGTCCTCATGAGTTCTATGCGTGTCGCCCGTGTCTGTCTGATTATCGCCGCCTGCTGCAGCGGCGCCCTCGCCGCGTCCGCCAACGAGGTCTTGCTGGTGAATGGCAAGGTCTTCACGGGCAACCCACAAAGTCCGTACGCGGAATCCGTGTCCATCCGCGACGGCAAGATCGTTGCTGTCGGCAATCGCTTCGATGTGAAAGCAAGCGTTGGCGACAGCGCACAGGTTGTTGACCTGGGGGGCAAGACCTTGTTGCCGGGCCTGATCGACAGCCACGTGCATGCGATCTATGGCGGTATCGGCCTCATTTCGGCCGATGCGCAGGATCAAATCCACGACCTTAATGCGCTGGAAAAATTTGTTGCCGACGCGAAGGCCACCGGCCGTGGCATGAGCGGCGACGTGCTGGTCGTGACCGGCGTGGCATTGGAAACCTGGTCGCACATTCCCGAATTGAATGCGCGATTCAATGCCGGCGCCTACGCGCGCCAACCTGTCTTCCTTGGGGGCATGGACGGGCACACCGGCTGGTCGAACGCGGCGTTGCGCAAGCGCGCGGGCCTGAACAAGGCGTACATATCGAAACTGAGCGAGGCCAAGCGCAAATACTACGGCCTGGAGGCGGACCTTACGCCCAATGGCTTTGGTGTGGATGAAGGCCTGGAAATCATCCAGAAGAAAATCCCCCCGACCGCTGCGGCCAAACAACTCGCCGGCGCCGAAGCGGCCGTGAAGTACCTGCACGGACTGGGTATCACCTCCTGGCTGGACCCTGCGGTCGATGCCGCCCAGCTCACGGCCTACCGCGATCTGGCGGCCGCCAACAAGCTCACCGCGCACGTCGCCGCCTTTGTCGTCGTGAAGGCGAATGAAGCGAAGCCCTTGGCCGAGGCGCTGGCGCTGAAGTCCCAATTTGCGAACGTGCCCAACCTCACCGTGCCCGGCGTGAAAGTTTTCGCCGACGGCGTGGTGGAGTATCCGTCACAAAGCGCAGCGATGACCGCGCCGTACAAGAACACCGGCAAGATGGGGGATCTGCTGTTTGAGCCGGCAAAGTTTGCGCAGATGTGCGTCGACGCCGACAAGCAGGGCCTGATCGTGCATACGCACGCCATCGGCGATCTGGCCGTGCATGAGGCATTGAACGGCTACGAAGCGGCGCGCAAGGCCAATGGCAACAGCGGCCTGCCGCACACCATCACGCATCTGCAATTCGTGCGTAGCGAGGATGTGCCGCGCTTCAAGCCACTTGGCGTCATCGCCTCCTATCAGCTGCTGTGGGCGGCCGCCGGCACTGACAGCATCGATCTGGTGCAGCCTTACGTGAGCGCGGAAATATACCCATGGCAGTACCCGGCGCGCTCCATGCTCAATGCAGGCACCGTGATCGCCGGCGCCAGCGACTGGCCGGTGTCGACACCCAATGTGTTTAACGGCATATACATCGCCGAAACGCGCAAAGGGGACAAAGGCGTGCTGGATGCAAACCAGGTCATGCCGCGCGAAGCCATGCTGTACGCCTACACCATCAACGCAGCGCGTGCGATGAACCAGCAGGCATCCATCGGCTCCATCGAGCCCGGTAAAGCGGCCGATATGACACTGGTGGACCGCGACGTGCTGACCGTGCCAGCCGATGAGATGCGCGACACCCAGGTCCTGTGGACCATGGTGGGCGGCGAGTGGGTTTACCGGGCGAAATAGCCCGGCCGACCGTTGCTGCGCATCACTCGTTGACTCCGGTGCAGCTCTCGCCGATCCACTTACCCGACAGCTTCACAGTTATCTTGCCGCGTTCCATCGTGTTCTCGATGCTGCCAGTCATGCGCTCGCGTCCCTGGGACTGCACTTTGATATGACTCGTGCGCGGCTCTTTCCCGCCGCACGTCACGGTTGCTTCCTGCAGCGTGCTCGACTGCGCGCTGATCGTCGTCTTACAGGAATGATCACCTTTGTCTTCGGAGGCGCGGAACGCTCCTTCTTTGATGTCCTTGGCCGTCACGCAACTCTTGTGCACGTGCGCTTCAGGCCCACCGGCGGCCCGCTTTTGCATGTCCGCTTCCATCTTGGCGCGCTGCGCCGGCGGCATCTTGTCCAACACAGATTTCGGAATCATCGAGCCTTGCATCTCGGTGGCGTACGTCACCTCCCATAACCCCAGCTTCACATCGAGTGAATCAGCCGCCAGTGCCAGCGGCGGCAGTGCAATCAACAGGGAACCCAGAAAGCTTGAAATCCGCATGGTCGTACTCCTGCTCGGTCAAAAACCAGAAACGATGGTACCCTTTCCGAACTGGCCCGTCCGCTGCAACCGGACGCAAAACATATCGCCGTGACTGAGGATTCAGACCTGCAACTGCTTGCCTCCGATGAGCCGCCGCCCTGGTTTGAGACCCGGCGCGAGGGACAGTCGAATTTCATCATCCTGGTCGATCATGCCAGCGCACTCATCCCTCGGCGCCTGGGAAACCTGGGCCTGCCGCCAGCCGAACTGCGGCGGCACATCGCCTGGGACATCGGCGCCCTCGGCGTGGCCAGCCGTGTGGCGGCTGCACTGCATGCGCCGCTGGTGGCGCAAAACTATTCGCGCTTGGTGATCGACTGCAATCGTCATCCGGACATGTCCAGTTCGATTCCGGTAGTGAGCGAATCAAGCGAGGTCCCCGGCAATCGCGGAATGAGCGAAACCGAGGTCGCCGAGCGGCGCGCGGAAGTCTTCTGGCCGTATCACGATCACATCCGCGCATTGATCGATGAACGGCTCACGACCGGCAGACCCTGCATTGTCGTTGCGCAGCACACCATGACAGATGTTTATCATGGCGTCCGCCGGCCCATGCATGCGGCGATCTTGTACAACCGTGACCGCCGCTTCGCAGGTTTGGTGCTGGACCGCCTGCGCCGCGAGGCCGATCTGATCGTCGCCGACAACGAACCGTACTTCGTCAGCGACGCAACCGACTACAGCATTCCCGTTCATGCCGAGGCGCGCGGCCTGCCGCACGTCGAAATAGAAATTCGCCAGGACCTGGTGAGCGATGAGGCCGGACAAATTCAGTGGGCGCAGCGGATTGCGGCCGCGTTGCGCGATGCGGAAGCCGCGCTGCTGTCCCAGGCAGCCGTGCCATGACTGACAGTCTCATCGATCCCGCAATCCGCTTGACCAGCGCCTCAGGACTGAGTCTTGAGATCAACGCGAACGGGTCGCTGCGGCGCTTCGATCACGGCGCCATCTCGCTACTGCTGTTCGTCGGCAATGAGATGGAAAGCGGCCCGGCGAATCTGTACCTGCGGCAGCTCGGCGCGATACTCGAGTGGACGCCACTGCTCGGCCCGGAAAGCCCCACTCACTTCGAGCAGGACGCCAGCGGTACCCTGGTTGGATCCGGGATGTGGCACGGCATCCGCTACTCGATCGCATTGGTGCTCGCACAAAGTACACCCGCGTGGTTCTGGCATATGCGGCTCGAGAACACCACGGCGCTCGCCATGAGCGTGGATCTGACCTATGCCCAGGATCTGGCGCTGGCCTCCTACGGTGCCGTGCGCATGAACGAGTTCTACGTGAGTCAGTACATCGACCACACGCCGTTGCCGCACGCTCGCAACGGCGTGGTGCTCGCCTCGCGCCAGAACCAGGCGGCCGACGGCCAATTTCCCTGGTCGGTGTTGGGCTCGCTGCGCAGGGGTGTCGAATATGCAACCGATGCCCTGCAGTTTTACAGTCTCGCGCGGCGCGGCGATGCGGCGCCCGCCGGACTCACCGGCGACTTGCCCAGCGAGCGATTGCAGCATGAGCATTCAATGGCGGTCATCCGCGATGCGCCGATTTCGCTGGCAGCCCATGCCACCGTCACGGCGGGCTTTTTCGGCCGCTTCCTCGCGGATCATCCCGATGCGACTTCGCCATCCGATCTGGCGCGCGTGGACGACGCGCTGGCGCTGCCGGAAGCGGCGCCGCCGGCGGTCGCGCAGCGCAGATCTTTCCCAACCCGCAACGCCACGCTGTTCAGTGCCGCGGCGCCACTGGAGGTGCTCGATCTTGACACAGATGCGCTTCGAGGGTTGTTCGGGTCGGACTGGCGGCACGAAGAGTTCGACGAGCACGGCGATCTGTTGTCATTCTTCTGCGGCCCAGACCGCCACGTCGTATTGGCCGAGAAGGAGCGTCGCGTCCTGCGCCCGCACGGTCATCTGCTGCGCACCGGACTGCACCTGACTCCCGACGAGTCCGCATTGACTTCCACCGCTTGGATGGATGGCGTGTTTCATTCCATGGTCACGCAAGGCCATGTGAGCATCAACCGGTTTCTATCGACGGTACGCAGCTATCTCGGCATGTTCCGCTCGCAGGGGTTGCGCGTCTTCGTCGAACTGGACGGAGTGTGGCGGCTGCTGGATCTGCCCTCCGCCTTCGAGATCGCACCGGGCTCATGCCGCTGGATCTATCGCCACGCCGGCGGCACCTTGGAGGTGTGTGCGGGCGCGACTCATGAACCGCAGGAATTGACGCTGTCCATCGATGTGCGCACGGGCGCGCCGGCACGCTTTCTGTTCTCGCATCACGTGGCCTTGAATGGTGACGACGGCAGCACGCCGGGACCGGCGCTTTGGGGTGTCGACAATGACGCCATTGTGGTCGCGGCCGTGCCCGACAGCGATGTGGGCCGCCGCTTTCCCGACGGGCGCTTGCGCATCACGCCGGCGCCGGGAACGCACTTCGAGCAGGTCGGGGGCGATGAACTGCTGTTCACCGACGGCCGTTCGCGTCAGCAGCCCTACGTTTGCATCCTCAGCACGCCGACTGCACGCCTGGGCCTGCGCATCAGTGCGAATCTGATCGATACGAAGACCCAGGCGCCATTGCGTGCGGACTGCGCGTCGAGTCTGATCCCCACCCTTACGGTAAAGCCGGCGAAGCCGGGACCGCGCGCCGACGCAGTGACGCGGCTTGCCGACATCGTGCCCTGGTTCACCCACAATGCGCTGGTGCACTATCTGTCGCCGCGCGGCCTGGAGCAATTCTCCGGCGGCGGCTGGGGCACGCGCGATGTATGCCAGGGACCGGTTGAAATGCTGCTTGGGCTCGGGCGCGTGGAGCCGATCCGCGATCTGCTGCTGCGTGTGATGCGCATGCAGAACCTGGACGGCGACTGGCCGCAATGGTTCATGTTCTTCGAGCGCGAACGCAACATCCGGCCCGGCGACTCGCACGGAGATGTCGTGTTCTGGCCTTTGCTCGTACTGGCGCAGTATCTGCTGGCATCCGGCGATGCCGGCGTACTGGATGAACGTGTGCCCTTTTTCGATTCGCGCGGTCCCGAAGCCGGCGAGCAAGCGACGCTATGGGAGCATGCGCAGCGCGCGCTGGCGCTCATCGAACGGCGCGTCATCCCGGGTACGGCGCTGGCCGCCTATGGGCACGGCGATTGGAACGATTCGCTGCAGCCTGCAGACCCCGCTCTGCGCGAGCGGCTGTGCAGCGCCTGGACGGTTACGCTGAACTACCAGACCCTGACCACTCTGGCACGTGCATTGCGCTCGATCGGCCGCGCCAGCGATGCAGCGCCGCTGGAAGCTCGCGCCGCGGTCGTGCGCGACGACTTTCAGCGCCTGCTCGTCGTGGACGGTGTGCTCACCGGTTATGCGCTGTTCGAGGACGCCGGCAGCGTGCGCTACCTGCTGCATCCGCGCGATCAAATCACCGGCGTGCACTACAGCGCGCTGGCGATGATTCATGCCATCCTCGAGGACTTGCTGACGCCGGCGCAAATCCGCGATCACCTTGCGCTGATCGATGACCACCTGCACGCCAGCGATGGCATTCGATTGTTCAACCGCCCGATGGCGTACCACGGCGGTCCGCAACGCATATTTCAGCGCGCCGAAAGCGCCACTTTTTTCGGCCGTGAAATCGGACTCATGTACATGCATGCGCATCTGCGCTACGCACAGGCGTTGGCGCAGCTGGGACGGGCGGACGAATTCTTCGACGCGTTGTGCCGGGCCAATCCGATCGGGCTGCGTTCCATCGTTCCCCAAGCCGCGCTGCGCCAGGCGAACTGCTACTACTCAAGTTCGGATGCGGCGTTCAAAGACCGTCACCAGGCAAGCGCCGAGTACGATCGTGTTGCCCGAGGCGAAATTAAACTGGAGGGCGGCTGGCGCGTGTACTCCAGCGGCGCCGGGATTGCGCTGGGCTTGATAACCCGGCATTTTCTGGGACTGAATCACGAAGCCAGCTCGCTGCTCATCGACCCCGTCATCCCTTGCGCATTGGATGGTCTGACAGTGCAAACCATGCTCTTGGGTCGAACGATGACCCTCGTCTATCAGATCGGCAGTGCGGGCTGCGGCGTCGAGGAGATTTCCCTGAACGGACAACCCTTGTCATTCAGCCAGGACGCCAATCCGCATCGCCGCGGTGGGGCGCGCGTTTCGCTCGAGGCGGTCACGTCGAAACTTGCGCCGGCACGCAATATCATGCGCGTGCGGATCGGGTAAATAGCCCGGCGCTAACCCACCGCCGCAGGGGAACCGACAGCCGCCGCAACGCCCTGCTCCGCATCGATCAGCCCGCTGAGCGTGCGCCGGAAGTGCACGAGGGGCGCGTCTGCACGAATTGCCAGCATCTGACTTTCGAAGGCCGGGTCTTCCTCGAGCGTCTTCTGCTGACGCTCGATGATCGCCTTGTCTTCCATGAACCCCTCGATGAGGCTGTCCAGGAGTGAGCGCGAGATGGTCGAGTCCGATCCTTCGAAATTGTTGAGATACGCCCAGAAGAAATGCGTGGTCGTGTCCGTCTCGGGCGTCATGAACTGGCAGTTGCGGTATTCACGCGTGCCGGGCACCGCGGCGCCAGTTTCCGCACCCTGGCCTGCCGGTGCGAACAAGGTCGCCATATCGAAAATCCCCGGGACATACATGTTTACGCGGTTGCGCCGGTCGAGTTTGTCATGCTTGTTGGGGATGACCTTCTTGTGAAACGGCGGCGGATCGATGTTCGTGTGCCATCGCTCCAGCGTGTAACCGCGCTCGTTCTTGAGGATCGACGCGGGCTTGGATACATACGCATACTCCTCGGAACCGCCGAGTGTATTCGTGTGCACGAAGGCAAGGTGCGCCAGATCACTCAGGTTGTCGACGATGAGCAGGTAGTTCGCATCGTAGTGCAGATACCCTGGCAGCCCTTTCCAATTCGGGTCCGTCATGTAAGGAAGATTCAGAATTTTGGAAACGTCCGCTTTGGCCGGATCACCCAGCCAGACCCACACGAGATGGCCGACCTCGTGCACGGGATAGGAACGCACGCGCATTTTCGGCGGGATCAATTCCTGTCCGGGAATCTGCACGCACTTGCCGGTACCGTCGAACTTGATGCCGTGGTACATGCAGCGCACGGCATCGCCCTCGAGCCGTCCGTCGGACAGCAGCGCGCCGCGATGCGGGCAGCGGTCGTTGACTGCGACGACCTTGCCGCTCTCCCCTCGATACAGCAGCACACGCTCGTTCAAGAGCACACGGCTCAGCAATTTGCCGTCGATCAGCTCGTGATCCCAGGCACCTACGTACCAGCAATTCTTAAGAAACATAAATGACCCTCCTCGCGCACGCAATAGCCGTCCGCAGGATGACCCGCCGGATCAGAAGCTCTTGCGCACGATGACGCCAAACGTTCGTGGCTGACTCGGATACCCCGAATAGCTGCCGAACTGCGCCACCGACGGGAACGCGCTGATCAGGTAATCGTCATCAGTCAAATTGCGCGCCCACACGCTCAGATCCCAGCCGCCTCTTGAGACACCGGCACTCAGATTCAGCGTATCGACCTTGCGCGAGGCGACGCCTGACGGCACGTTCTCGATCACCGTCACGTTGCTCTCATGGTCAAAGTCTGCACGCACGAAAGCTGCAAAGTTCCCGAATGACCACTTGTAGGTTCCGGCGATCACGTAGGTCACTGATGAAATGCCGGCAGGCTTGGTGCCGGTCAGGTTAGTGGTTGAGGGGTCGCTCGGCAGGTTCTGCACCGCCGGCCCCAGGACAAACGAATCGTATTTTGGATCCAGGTAGGTTCCTGCGAACGACAGTTCCAAATGCTCCGTCGGTGCGTACAGCAGGTCGAGCTCGGCGCCCTTGACCGACTGCTTGCCGGCATTGAGCAGGCCGAAACCCGTCCCGAGGAAGGTGTTGGACTGAAAGTCCTTGATCTCCTCGTCGAACACCGCGATGTTGAGCGCGGCCTGCGACCATTTACCCTTAAATCCAATCTCGTACACTGTGGATTCTTCTGGCCCTGCGAAGCGCGTGCCGTAGCGGCCGTAGTAAGGATTCGCAGCGAGGCCGAGCGGAGAACGATCGCCGGGCACCGGCTGCACGGGTCGCGTATCACGCGACAGGTTCCAGGAGGTCGCCTTGAAGCCCGTCGAGACACCGCCGTAGACCTTGATGCCGTCGCTGATCTGGTAGGCCAGGCGGGCGGTATAGGTCGCCTTGCCATCGTTCGAACGACCATTCGAGAACGGAACGACCGGAGACAGGAATTGAAAGGGGTACAAGCCGAGTGCCGAGTTGCAAAACGGCGGCGGGCTCGTCGCCGAGCACCCCGTCACGCTGATCTGGTCGGCAAGCCCAGCTTGCGCAGGAAACGCCGCCAGATTGGCCGGCGTCGGTGGCTGCCCTCCTGTCAATGCGGCAAACGCGCCAGCAAAGCCGATGTTGACCAAGTTGAGCGATGAGAACACATCGGTGTTGGTCTGAGCGACCGACACGTCCTTGTTGTTCTTCGTATAGGCCACCCCTGCGGTAAGCGTCAAGCGGTCAACAATCTTCCAGTCGAGCTGACCGAAGAGCGTCGAGGAATCGTTGTCCTGGCGCGTGTCGATGACCTGTCCCTGGCCGCCGGCGAGGAGAGTTCCCGGCGGCAGACCGAGGGCCACCTCCAGGCCGTTGAGTACATTGAGGCTGCCTGTCTGCGCGAAAATGAGACCGGTCGCGTACGGGCGGATCGAGCTGCCCCAGGCAAGCGAATTGGAATAGCGGACGTGCTCATTGAAATAGTATCCGCCGAGCAGCCCGGTCACAGGGCCGTCATTATCGAATGCCAGGCGCAGTTCCTGCGTGAAGGTGTCGATGTGCGAGTCGTTGAGATTCGTCGCGAGGATGTCGGCGCTGGTGAAATCCGCATCGTAGTCGAACTTCGCTTTCTGGTTGCGCTTGGCCGTGATCGACGTCACCGTCAAGGGGCCGCGTTTCCAGTCCACCTGCAGCGACACGCCGTTGTTGTCAACGCGGTTGTAGGGGTTCTTGTTGATGTAACCGCGGCGGTCGAACGGATCGCCGGTGTAAATCTGGCCGCCGATCTGAGTGATGAGCGCGCCCGTCGGTCCGTTCTGCAGGTTGACGACGCCGCAGCAACGCTCGTCGATGTTGCTGACATCTGCGATCAGTCGAAACGACAGGTCTTCCGTGGCCTGAAAAAGTAATTGCCCGCGCAGGTCCCAGCGCTTGCGATCGTTGAGGCTCTGTCCGTCGGTCAGGTTCTTGAAGTAGCCGTCGCGTTCGTTGTAGTTGCCGGAGAGACTGAAAGCCACGCGATCGGAAACCGGACCCGAGTAGCCTGCGCGCACCGACTTGGCGCTGTAGTTGCCGAAACCGACCTCGATCGACCCGGTCGGCGTAAACGAAGGCTTCTTGGTGACCACACTGATGACACCCACGGAGGCGTTCTGGCCGAAGAGGGTGCTCTGCGGGCCACGCAGCACTTCGATCCGCTGCACATCGACGAGATCCCCTATCTGGGACGCAGACCGCGATCGGTACACACCGTCAATGAACACGCCCACGGAGGACTCGATGCCCGGGTTGTTCGCGCCATTGCCAAAGCCGCGGATGATGAAGTTCGTCTGTGTCGAGGTCTGCAGCTGCGAGGTGCGCAGCGACGGCACCGCCGTGTGCAGGTCAAGGATGTCGGTGATGTGCGCTTTTTCGAGCGTGTCGGCCGTGGTTACGCTGATCGCCGACGGTATGTCGCTCAGGGTCTGCTCGCGCTTGGAGGCGGTGACCACGATCTCCTCGAGTGCGCTCGTTTCCTGGGCCATCGCCACGGCTGCGCTGAACGTCGCAGCGACTAACAACACCACACGGATCGAAGTCTTCATGGTCTGCTCCCTCTGTTGTTGCCCAGACGCTACATATGCGGGCGCCCGGCGATCATTGTTCTACTGTCGGAGTCTAACCCTCTTCCGGCCACTCCTGCACCCCCTGCCGGCGGTATCTTGATGCCCGTTAACAACGGCACGCGCCGCTCAGAGCGCCCTTGTTTCATTTAACCGATTCCGATTCAATGATAGGCCGTTCGCATCACGAGACCACGCCATGGCCATCTCGCTCGCCGTCAACGGCCGCGCGGTAACGCTGGAGGTCGATCCAGAAACGCCCCTTCTGTGGGTGTTACGTGAAAACCTCGGTCTCACGGGGAGCAAATTTGGTTGTGGCATTGGCTCATGCGGCGCGTGCACCGTACATCTGGACGGGCAACCTGTCCGCTCGTGCGTGTTGCCCTTGCGAGCCGCCAACGGCGCCAAGGTGACGACCATCGAAGGGCTCTCTGCGGGTGACGGGTTGCATGCCGTTCAAGCTGCATGGGTTGCGCACCAAGTGCCGCAGTGTGGCTATTGCCAATCCGGCATGATCATGGCGGTGGCAGCCTTGCTGGCTGTCAATCCCAATCCCACCGATGCGCAGATTGACGCGTATATCACCAACATTTGCCGCTGCGGAACTTACCAACGCGTTCGCGCTGCGATTCATGCAGTCGCGACGCAAGACGGGAGCATGCCGTGAACAAGTGGACGCGGCGTTCGTTCATCGCTGCAGGCGGCGTACTCGGCGGCGGCCTGGCCATTGGCATCGGCGAGTTCGTGCTCGCCCCCAATCGCCTGCGGCTCGCGCCGCCTGCCGAGGCCAATCGTGTGCGACTCACCACCTGGATCACGCTCGCCCCGGATAACACCGTCACCGTGGTCGTGCCTCATTGTGAAATGGGCCAAGGTTCCCAAACCGGATTGGCAATGATGTTGGCCGAGGAACTTGAGGCTGAGTGGGCCACCGTCCGCGTCGAAGAAGCAGCGGCATCGGATGAGTTTGCCGCCGGTTACATGGTGCGCGGCTTCGGCCTGGGCGCTGGCGATCCACCACCGGCCATGTTGCGCGGCCTGAATCACCTCACCTATAAAGTGGCCGATTGGATGGACCTGCAAGTGACCGGCGGTAGCGCCAGCATTCGCTTCACCGGTGAATTCGGCATGCGCATCGCCGGCGCCAGCGCCCGGCACCTGGTGTTGCAGGCGGCGGCGGCCCGCTGGAGTGTGCCCGCCGGTGAATGTGTCGCCAGGCTTTCGTATATTGAGCATTCCGCCTCTGGCAAGCGCGCAAGTTACGGCGAGCTGGCAAGCGACGCCGCGTTACTCGATGTGCCGGCACATCCTGCGTTGAAGGCACGCGAGTCGTTCACGATTATCGGTACGCCCAAGCCACGCTTTGATATTCCCAACAAGGTCAACGGCGCCACCACGTACGGGTTGGATGTGCAACTGCCCGGGATGCTGTACGCGGCGATCAAAGCCGCCCCCGTGTTTGGCGGCCGGCTGCTGTCGGTTGATGGCGCACCCGCCCTGTCGATGCCTGGCGTGGTAAAAGTCGTGCCGCTTGCCGATGCAGTGGCCGTCGTCGCGGACGGCTACTGGCGGGCCCAGCAGGCATTGAATGCGTTGCAACCGGTGTTCGACGCCGGCGGCAATGAATCGGTAACCAGCGAAGCCATTTTCCAGAAGTTTGCCGATGCGCTCGGCAAAGGAACCGGCAAGAAGGTCGTCCGTAAAGGCGCCGGGGCTGACGCGCTGGACAGGGCTGCGATCAGAGTTTCCGCCGAGTATCGCGTGCCGTATCTTGCCCACGCCACGATGGAGCCCATGAACGCCACCGCGCGCCTCAGCGATAAGCAGTGCGAGGTGTGGGCAGGCACACAAGATCCCCTGAACGCGCGGAAAGTCGCGGCGCAAGCCGCAGGCCTTGGTGCGAAGCAGGTGACCGTACACAACTTGCCACTGGGCGGTGGATTTGGCCGCCGCTTGCCCGGTAATCTGGATTTCGTTGATCAGGCCGTGCGGGTCGCGCAGGCTGTCTCGCCCAAACCGGTAAAACTCATCTGGAGCCGCGAAGAAGATCTGCGCCATGACTATTACCGCAGCGCGGCGCTTGGCCGCTATCAAGGCGGCATCGATGCCGCCGGCAAACTACAGGTGTGGGCGGCCCGCTTCAGCGGCGAAGCGGGTGAGGAGGCGGCGGAGCTGCCGTATGCGATTGCGAATCAAGCCATTTCACGCAGCGATGTGAGCACGCATGTACGCCTGGGCTCATGGCGTTCGGTGGATCACTCGCAGCATGGATTCTTCACCGAATCTTTCATCGACGAGCTGGCGCATGCAGCCAGACAAGATCCCTTTGAATTTCGCCGCGCATTGCTCATCGACAAGCCACGTCACAAAGCAGCGCTGGAATTGGCGGCTGAGAAATCCGGGTGGGGCACGCCGCTCGCTGCGGGTCGCGCGCGCGGCATCGCCCTCGTTGAAAGTTTTGGCAGCATCGTGTGTGAAGTTGCCGAAGTAGAGGCATTCAGCGACGGCGGATTCAAAGTACATCGCGTCGTGGCCGCGGTGGACTGCGGTGATGTCGTCAATCCTGATTCGGGCGCGGCACAAATAGAAGGCGGCATCGTGTTTGGATTGTCCGCGGCCCTCTACGGCGAAATCTCCATCGACAAAGGCGCTGTCGTGCAGGGAAACTTCGGCGATCACCCGGTTGCGCGCATGGCGGATTCGCCGCTGACTGAGGTGCACTTCATCGCTTCACACGCACCGCGCGGCGGGCTGGGCGAACCGGGAGTGCCGCCCATCGCCGCAGCGGTTGTCAACGCCATTTATGCCGCGACCGGCAAGCGCATTCGAACCTTACCCATCCTGTCCGCATCGCGGGCTGCATTGACCCGCTGACGAGCGCCCAGACAAGGGGATTCAAGCCTCATCGTGACAATCAGCCGGCGACGGACCGCCGTTCCCAAAGGTGGCCCATCCGTCGCAGCGACCCCCGTGCCCCGCCACCAGCTTACCCAGATGCTCTTGCGCGGCGACCACGCCTTCATAAGTCGCAAGCATTGATTTCGAACAGTACACGCACCACGAGCCGCCGCGACCGTTATCAGAGAGGGACGGATCAAAGCCCTGATCGGCGACAAGGTCTGCGATGGCACGTGCCGCGCGTTCATCCGCAGCGACCACGGCAAAATCAATGATCATTGAGCGCGACATGTCCGCGCCGGCATCGACGACTGATCGCAGAACCTCACCGTCAGAATCATCCGGATATTTCATAGAGCATGTCCAATTTGCGCCGCTGTGCCATTGCCTATCAACTGCCTTTGTCGGTACCCATGCCGACATCCATGGAATCGGATTACATCTTGCCAGAATGCAACACCTAAGACGGCAATGTGAAGGAGTTCGCATTTTGCATGTCGTACCGGGGCTAAGCTTCGGTTTCGCTGGTTGACATAAGGATCACAGCAATGGCGAAGTCCTCATTACAGGCCGAGCAACGCAAGGCGCAGATCCGCGCTCTGTGGTGCGAATGGGATCCCATCGGCGTGCTGGATGATCCGGATTGGCCGCGCGATGAGTACGACGATTATCTGCAGCCGACACTGCAACTGCTCGAGTCCGGCGCGGGCGTCAGCGCAATCGCTCAATACCTCAATAGTATCGTCGGCGAATCGCTCGCACTGGGTGAAACCGGCGTCATCTCCACGCAGCCCATTCTTTTCGCGTCCAGGCTTCGAGATTGGTATGACGCGAATTGGGGTCAGGCAAGCGCGGTACAAAAGCGCAAGAAAGGCTAACGGCGCAGCAGCTCAGAGAGCTTTGCGTGCCGGCAACAATTCCGCCAGGGCGTACAGCGTCTTCTGAGGAAAGCGCTCCGTCGGATAGTAACGACTGATCACCTCGATTGCCTTTTCGTATTGACGGATATCCAGATTGCGCAACAGGTAGCGGATGTCGTCTTCATCGTGGAATTCCGCCCCAATCCGAAACGCGAGGCATTTCATTGCGAGAAGATACTCGGGCTTTGCAATCAGAATCGACAGGTGCGGCAGTTGCAGAAAGTGTGCAAAGTCGCCCTGCTCGCTCAGGTAGCCTTTGACGCTGTCATTGAGCCAGTCCGTTGACACACGGGCGCGCACCGCCACCCGCGCTGCCGCTTCTCGAACCTGCACGGATGGTCTGAACGTCGCATCGACATTCTGTGTCGATGGCCGGGCGTTGTACGCGAGGCACATGACCGCTCCGCCCACGAGATACAATTCCCCGCGGATGTCCGCCTTGCCCAATTCCTCATCCAACAGAGAGAACAGGCGACGCAGATCCTTTTGATTCAGCGGCGGCATCGCCCTACACCTGATCCCCGACACTGGCGTCGACGAACAGGTTGCGACGCCGGAACGGTGCGGGTGAATGCATCAAAAGATGCAGCCGGACGCTTTGCAAGCTTGATCCGAAAACGGGCACGGGAAGCGCCGGAACGGAACCCACCCAGCCCGGGACTTCCACGCCCCGCTGCGCGCAGACCAGCTCCACCATGGCCGCCACATAGTTTGATCGGTATTCCGACAATCGGATGCCAGGACCCGATGCGACTGCCTCCCGCAATTCCCCGGTCGTCAATGAGGACAAGAAACTGTTCAGTTCCGCCAACGCATAGCGCTCATTGGCAGGGACGGCCCGTACCAGTTTGGAAAATCGCTCCGCGGGCGCCGACAATACACGGCTTAACACGTAGGTCGACATATCCATTCCCGCGCGCGCTGCCGCCCGTTGGATCGCCGCCTTCTGATCCTCGGATACCCGCACCTGCAATTGTCCGGTTTTTGCCGATCGGCTCATCGATACACGCTAATTCACCAATCCCCCGCTGTCAATACGCACGTATTGACAGTAAAGATCCACTCACACTTTGATCTCCACCCCGATCACCGCCTTGATGCGCCGCCAAGCAATGCATTGCGGAACTCGGGCAGCGTTAGAACGCGGCGCTGCCTAAGCCAATGGCGGCGGTTGACGCTCCACGCGCGGGATCGATTCGGCAATGCAGGCCCAGCGCGGCGCCGAGGATGTCCAGATGGTCATCGCAGGTTGCACCAAGTCGGGGTCATCAAGCGTCCCCGCACGTACGCCAATGACATGGGGTCGTGCCTCGGCAGAAGTGAACAGCGGAGTGCCGCACTGCCTGCAGAACTGTCGATGAATGATGTTTCCACTATCCGCAAAACTTCGGAAGTCTCCGGTCTCGCCATGCGTCGAAAAAGACTCCGTACGAAAGAACACATTGACCGTGGCATTGCCCGCTGCAACGAACTGACACACGCGGCACCAGCACACCCGCGTGATCACCGGCTCCGCCTGGCTCTCGTATCGCACGGCCTTACACAGACATCCACCCTGAATTGACATGACCTTCCTCCACTGCTCCGACACTCCGGGCGCAACGAACGTGATGGTAGCGCAGTTCCACAGGTCAAACAGTTCCCGATCTGCGCCACTGACCAGTCTTTCTAGCCGCCACGCGAAGCGCATTCCAAATTCAACATTCAATGTCGCGTGTTTTGACGAAAGCTTCAGATGCGAGCAGAATCAAAAACATGTAGCAATCGATCACTATTCACAAAATCCAGCAAGGTAATGAGAATGTTCAAAGAACTTGCTCGAGTAGTCGCGGTTACTACATTGTTGTTTGCCACGACCGTGATTGCGGATGACGATGATCGAGGCGACTCCCGCGAAACGGAAAGCGCACGTTGCTACCCGGTGGATTCGCCGGTCATTTCATCGGCTGGCGTCAAGTCTATATCGCGTTGCTTTCACGGCTCTTTGCCCATCGTCGTATCGGGTCGATCCAACCCCTGGGATCAGTCGTTGAATCCCACCAAGGTCTACTCCGCCAGCGGCGATGCCTTTGCGCCGGGCATGGTGGTGCTGGCGAGCTACCGAATAAGGTCCGGCGATTACATTTCGTTAGCATGTACGGGCGGCACCACCAATGCTGGGGGCCTGCCGCAAACCGGATGCGAAGGATTGAAAGGATTCGGCTTTCCCCCAACTGACGATGTCTTCCAACCAGCGTGTGGAACTTACTATCCGAGCGCCTTTATGGATGCATCGAACTACCCGACATGGGTATTCCAGGTCGTTGGCGTGTTTACCAAGTCCAACGGCGTGATTGTCGGCAAGCCATTCCCGGTGACATCAGCAACTCAATTCGTGGCCGTACCGAAGCACGCGGCTGTACTGCAGCTGGGCATGAACGATTGCCTGAACTCTGATAATTCAGCCGATCCGCTCACGGTGAAACTGGCCTTTTAACGCGCCGTCCTGACTTCTGAAAACAGCGAACTCGACCGACTGCCAAGCCGCCAGTGGGTGAGATGCCATCCATTCTCCTGAGGCATGCCATAGTTCCCTGTGAATGATGTCGATGCTGTGTAGTTTCCGATGATCACCGATTGAATGACCGAACAGTTCCGCCCAACTCCTCTTGGTGGCCCGCCGCCGAGCGTCAAGTCTGCCTTTAAATCAGATCGCAGCACGAGCAACCCGCCAGGGCTGTCGGTAGCTCCAAATTCTCCCTGCGATCGTCAAGACCCACGAGCGCAAGACCGCACCATGGACCCAAAAGCCTCCAACGGCCGCGAACCGCGTCGTCGCTGACATTATAGAGCCTCACAAACCCACATCGAATTCGGAAGAAACATGAAAGCAGTATGGAAGGACACCGTGATCGCCGACTCCCACGACACCGTCGTTGTAGAGGGCAACTATTATTTTCCGCTCGAAGCGGTCAAAGCGGCCGTGCTAGAACCCAGTACGCACACGAGTGCGTGTTCCAGGAAAGGCACGGCGAACTATTACACACTGAACATCAACGGTGACCGTAACGTAAACGCCGCTTGGTACTATCCCGAACCCAAGGAGGCCGCCAGCCAAATCAAGGGTCGAGTCGCCTTTTGGAAGGGCGTCAGCGTCGTCGTCTAGATGAGATAGATCGGATCCAGTCACGCCGGCTTCGAGATTATTCGCTGAGCGAAGGGCCGCAGCGTCAACTGCTACATTTGCCCGTTAATAGGTCCATGAGTCCCCCCGATCAACCCTGGAGGTAGTCCATGAGCGTTCGCACCATTGTCGTCGCCGTCGCATTCGGCCTGCTGGTCCTGTTTGCCTTGATCAATTGGTCCGCGTTCGTGGCGCCGACCCACTTGTCACTATTGGTCACAAGCATAGACGCCCCGCTCGGACTGATCATGCTCGGCATCACCGCATTAATCTCTGCGGTGCTGCTCAGCCTCGTGCTCAAGCTGCACATCACCACGCTCGCCGATAGCCGCCAGCAGTCCGCGGAACTGCGCACGCAGCGTGAACTGGCAAATCAGGCCGAAGCATCGCGGTTCACGGAACTGCAAAAGTACATCGAGACCCAGATCAAGACACTGCGGGAAGAACTGACGGGGGCGACCAACACGCTTGCGGCGTGCATCGGAGAAATCGACGAGCGGATCGAGCGACAGATGCCGACACCCCCGGAATTGCAGCCCTGATCTGAGGATTGAGAGTGGTTGCCTATGCGCCACTTCGCTTTCCCGTTGGACGGTCCTCCAGGATCCCGACGAGTTCCTTGGCGATTCGCGCATCGAGAGAGGCTTAACTGATGAAGGCATCCCGGTCATCGCCGCCTTGCGCCGGTGCCGCTCCTTGATTTGACGATGATTCCTGCTCTTCCGGTCCCACCCACATTCCCTGCACCGTTACACTGATCATGAAGGCAGTTGCCGGCGTGGGCGCGTACGATGTCATTTGTGCGAACTTCTTCTCTTCACCCTTGAGTACCTCATAAATGAGCAACCCACAGACCGTCTCGAACAATCATCAATCTATCCAGCTGGCGATTACCGTGAGCCAAGAAGTCGCTGATCGAATTTGGGCATTCATCGGAACAGGCTACTATAACGATGAGAGTGACGTGATCGATGCAGCCGTGAAGTACTTTCCATTGCCCGCCGACGAAGCCGACCTGTTGAAACGCTGTTGCGCGATGACTGGCATTCGTCTCGAGGACCTCGAAGAGTTGGGTGATGAACTCGACGTACCCTTTGGCGATCCACTTCATTGAGCGAAAGAAAACCCCGCAAGAGAGCGGGGTTGCGTTCATAGCCTGAGCGTAGCCGACCTTCAGGGCACAAACCCCGATACAAAACTAGCGCCATTCCTGCAGAAACTCCCCAAACTGCGGATGCTCCGAAATCGTATTGTGATGCGCTTCTGCCACCACGTTGAACGTCACCAGCCCGGGCCGAAAATGCGTCACCAACGCCCGCGTACTGGCGCCGGGTATGACCTCATCCCGCTCCGCCTCCAGAATCAAGGTCGGCGCAGTCACAGCCGGTGCAAATCGCCACGACTCATACTTGTCCTGTAGCAACCACTTCACCGGAAAATACGGAAACTGACTCGCCGCAACTTCTTGCAAGCTGTTGAACGGAGTAATCAAGATCAGCCGGGACACCTGCCGCTGACTCGCCAACCATACCGCCACGCCGGATCCCAAACTTCTCCCCACCAGCATCACCTCAGGGTGGGACCTCGCGACGCGATCATACAGCTGCAGCGCGTCTTCCCGCAGTGCCGATTCCGACGGGCTTCCGGCACTGCCGCTGTACCCCCGGTAGTGCATGCCGTACACAGCGTGATCGGGAAAGGCGTTGACATAGGCGGGCAGGCTGCTGCTCACGCGCTTGCGTGGGATAGTAGATCAGCGCCCGCTGTCGGGCGAACAGGGCCGCGCACAGCGCCGCATAGACCACCACTAATAATCCAGCAAATAGCAAAGTCGTACGCATAAGGCCCTAGTTTCGATCTTTCACAATTCGGGTAGATTCATCTTCCGAAGAAACGCCTTGTAATCCCATCGCAGCGCACTCGTATCCGCCTGCCTCGCGATACACGAGATACCAGTTTCCCCTGATATGCCGATAGGCTAGGGACACACGTCTCGGATCGTGCTCAATGCCATCGAGAGACGGATAAATCTCCGCCGGTGGATGATGTCGGTACGCCAAATTTTTCAGCAAATCCGGCGAGTTGACCGACTCGCGGAACCAGAACAAGAAGAAGTTCACGTCCGATCCCGGCCTCTCCACCCCAAAGCCACCAGGAATACCGGCTTCGCGCAGCAACCGCCGATACGTGTCCAGTCGTTCAGCCGAGACCCCCACACTTCGCGTATCCGTGGGATTGGTCCACTCGTCCGTAACGCGCAACAATCCCCGGTCGGCGCCGATCATGGTGATCAGGGTCTGGAACGTCGCGGTATGCTTCTCGAACTGCCGGATCATCGCCGCATCTGAGGGTGGCACCCCGGGGATGCGCACCACCGAGACCACCGCGCCAACCACCAGCAGAATCACCACGAGCAACCCACCTGCCAAGAACTTTTGGAGACGTACGTTTTGCTCAGATATCCATAGGTTAAAGTCGTATCCCCACGCCGCAAACTGTCAGGGTTTCGGCAACTTCCATTCGATGTTGATCGTGGTCGTGGACTCCACGGGATGCGCATCGGCATGCTGAGGGACGAAGTGCGCATGCCGGACCGCCATCACGCAGGCGTAATCAAGCGTATTGAACCCGCTCGACTGTACGATCTTGACTTGGCTCGTGTCTCCGAATTCGGAAACCTGAAAACGCACCACACAGTCGCCCTCCTGCTTCATTTCCAATGCGGCAGGCGGATAAAATGCAGGTCCCACTTCGAACTTGGCGGGTTCGGCCAAAAGCCAGACGAGCGGCAAGACCGAACTGGAAGCGACGGGGCTGCCATTCTCGGTTGCCGGAATGAATCTACCATGAGAAAAGCCCTCCACACACGCCGCGTCCAGACTCGCAAAGCCTGTCGAGTCGACCAACTCCGCCTTCACCACTCGCCCATTGGCATCGACATCTACCCGCGCTTTACCGACGCCCTCTTCTCCGGCGAGCTTTGACTCCGACGGATACAGGTCCTCGCCAAATCTCATGGGATGTTTGGGATCGATTCGAAGCGGTGTACGTACCACGACAGCGCCCGCTTCTGACACGGTCTGCGCAATCGACGCCGATACGACTTGTACCGACAAGACAATATGGCTCCTGCTGGATTTCATCCCGCCACCTTCACGCGAAACCGTCGCTCTGCCGGCCGCGGCCCTACCGTCTTGACTGAAATCGTCCCCGACTTCGCATCCCATTCAAATGCCTGGTTGTCGATCGGATGTCTCGACAGTTCCAGATGCTGCTGCATAAAAGCCGCCACCGCCTCCCGCCCGATCTTCTGCTGACGGATCTGATACGCCAGGCATACCAGGCGTTGAAACGCCGCCACGTCATAGACGCGCGCGGGATAATCCAGGTACGCCGGCAACACCATCCACGTCATCGACTTTCCAGAGGGGTTACTCACCCAGCGAATTGACAATTTGGATTGCTCCGCCGTCCATCGTTCGAAAGCTGCTCGCCGCGCAGAGAAGGTCGACGGATCGCCGTCCGCCACCTTTTGCAGATTGACCGCCAGCTCGGCGCTTATATTGGTAGTCACGTCCGGCTTGAAGAACAAGGATTCGACTTGCGCACCCATGCGCTGCCACACGGTTGCATCATCTGTTTTGTCGAATAGAGATCCGCGCTTAATCCCAGTTGTCTGAAACACCGAGTCGGCAAATCGCATCTCGTTGGTGAATACCGACCCAATCCGCCACGAAGCGATCGGGGCAGACTCGAAGAGCGCAGGTTCCTGCGCCGCTATCGCCGTGATATCCACTGTGGGATCCGCCACGGCATCCGACAACAAGATTAAGCCGGCGTGTATAAATGCGGCCCCGATCATCTTGGAGATCAGTGCGCCATCGCCGCTCATGATCTTCCGGTGCATTGTCAGATCCGCAGTGAGATCCTCGATTCCTTGGCGTACTTGCTCCGCCTTCCCCGACTGCAGATCCAATGCGACCTTCTTCAAAAACAGGCAGCGAACGTCACTCGGAGGAACCGCAAAAAAATGCATCAATACGCTGGGTCGCTCGGTCTCGTAATAGCCTGTCAGGTTGCGCAGTTGCCGGTAGCGATCCATCAGAATTCGATTGGTCGCCCAGTCAGCGGCAATATCCGATTGCTGTTGCCGAGCCAACCCCCACACGGATTCTTGCAACAGCCTGCACGGTCCAGTATTGCCTTGGAACTTCAGAACGCCCGGGGGCGACGCCAATGGACCGTCATTGCCGAAGTCCGGGTGCCGCAACCGCGCATCGATCGTATCGTTGTAATACTTGATCCGCGCAGCCCCCAATTGCAGCGGCGTCTGATCCGCCGGCGCATCAAAGCCCATCAGCGCCACATAGAGATTGTCTTTGTCGGGGAACGGGTTGGGAGGTGGCACCAGCAGCGCCTTCGCCTCCGGTGAGAGGTCCTCATCCCGGGCGTTGATCGCCACAGCGATGAGGATCAGCACAATCACCACGGCTGCCAAGCCGCCAACGACCTGTCCTAACCGTCGCAGGATTCGCTTCCAAAGCGGTGGGCCTTCCGTTGGCATGTCTCAAGGTACCGGTCCGCCCAGCTCGAAGTCAAACCGCCGCCGCCCGATCAACTTCGCCCGGGCTCGATCCCCCTGATCCCACTCAAGAGTGCAATCCCGCGCGCCCCGCGATACAGTCCGGCTCATCGGTGATCGAGAACCGCCGACAGGGATGGATATGCGTCAGGCAAGACCGTTGGCGTTCAGAGTGCTCATGCTGGCCGCCTGCCTGCTACAGGCCTGCGGATCCGCCAAAGTTCCCAGGAACAGCACCCACCCCACCAGCGACAACACCGTCAACTTTTATATGTGGGCGGATGAAATTGCCGCCGACACCTTGCCATCCTTCGAGAAGCTAACCGGGATCAAGGTCAACGTCTCCTATTTCGACAGCCCCGAAATGCTCGAATCCCACATGCTCACGGGCAGCAGCGGATTCGATGTGGTTATGCCATCCGATGCGTTCATTCAACGACACCTCCGCAGCGGAGCGTACGTTGCTCTCGACAAGACCAAGCTACCCAACCTCACCCATCTGGATCCTGCTCTGATGGCGCGTGTGGCCAACAGCGATCCCGGTAACGCACACGCCGTCATCTACGACTGGGGCACCATGGGCATTGGTTACAACAAAGCCATGGTGTCAAAGCTTCTGCCCGGCGTTGCCTTGGACAGCTGGAACCTCATCTTCGACCCCGCACTAGCCAGTAAGCTTCAAGGGTGCGGCATCAATTTCATTGACGATCCGGTCGCAGTGGTGCGCTTGGCACTCATTTTGATGGGACGCAGTCCCAATGATCCACGTCCTCAGGACTTGGCCGATGCGGAACAAGTTATGGCAAGGATTCGCCCTTTCATCCGCAACATAGACACGTCCAGTCAGATCCAGGCTCTGGCAAACGGCGACCTATGCGTGGTGGTTGCCTACAACGGCAATGTCGTGCAGGCGCGCAAGCGCGCGGCAGATGCGAAAAATGGCATCGCAATCGAATACCTCATTCCCAACGAAGGATCCTTACTCTGGTTCGACCTGCTGACCATTCCGAAAGACGCGCCGCACCCAGACAATGCCTATCGGCTGATCAACTATCTGATGGACCCGGCAGTCAATGCCAATATCTCCAATTACACCGGCTTCGCCAACGCTAACAAGGATGCAATACCGCTGCTCAATCCAGCCATCGTGGCGGACTCCGCCGTGTACCCCACGGCCGATCAGGAACAGCGCCTGGCCATCCAATCAGAGCTCACTCCCGACCAGACCCGTGCCATCACCCGCCTCTGGCAGAAGTTCAAAACCGGGCAATAAGGAGTCGGGCCCAGTGGCGATTAGGCATTGTCCAATTCAGCCGCAAACACCGCCTCCATCTCCACCCGCGCCCACAACGCCTGATAACGAAGATCAATCAATTCCAGCGCCTCGCACGCTGCATCCACTTGATGCCAGCTCAGCCCCTTGGTCCTTGCCGACCAAATGAAGGGGGCTTCGACGAATGCGTTCGTCCATCGCCGATGACCCCGGGCACTGGTCTACGGACGCCGCACCAGCTCCGAACCTATCCACCACGAGAAGCCAAGCAACAGCGCCGTGAGCAGCACGACGCCGACGACGGTCCAACCCAGCCCGGTCATCGGTTTCACGTCACGGACAAAATGCTCTTACCAGGCCAATGAAGGCCATCAGCGGGTCGATTTGGAATGCTCAATTGCGATCGTTTGAGGCAGCTATACAATTGGCGCTGATCGGTTGTTACCGAATCGCGATTTGACGCGGTAACCTGGGTACAATTGCTGTGGGGCTAATGTGAACAATCAACGAGTAAGTCTGCACGCTTCGCTCTTGTGCTGCCTTTCGCTGTGTTGGGTGGCGCCCTCTGCTACAGCAAACGACGCGCTTTCAACGCGAGCTGCCGCCGGAGCATCGATACCGGGATCCGAGACCCCGCTACCCAAATGGTTGTGGGGGGTGTGGACCCGAGATTGGATACTCGTCGGACAATCTAAATCGAGTCCGCTTGACGTCCACTATCTGCAAACACCGACGTTTTTCGCTGACATACGAATTCCCAAAGAAAGATCTGGCTTTTCGACTGCGAAATCCTTTGCCGACTTGACCGACCAGCAGTTGCGGCAGTTGGCAAGCCAGAACGGATTGACGGGTCTGACCACATTGGTAGGAAACATCGCGACCTGGAGCGACGAAATAGCATTTCAACCGTACACCGGCACTCCGGATACCAGTCGCTTGGAGAGAAAGCCGCCAAACATGATGCTTGAAGTCGGGCTCGATGGATCCTTCACCGAGTCGTGGAGCCGCGTGCCGGATGGATCACGACAATTCTTGGTGGTGCGCGTAAAGCACTTCGGGCGGCTTCTTCATTCTCTGGTGGTCGTTGGAGACCGCTTCATCTATGTCCGCAACCGAGCCAGGGAGCTACCGCGGGCTTCGTCACTTGACGCGTTGATCGAAGCGACGAAGGCGTCTCGCGAGCAGGTTGTGGAATACTTGGATTGCGAGTTTTCATTAGGCCTAATCCGAGGCGGATCGGTGCCTTGGGAGATTCATCAATCCACATTGCCCTGGCGCGAAGGTCATCACCTGGATTTCGTCGACGAGTTGACCGTGGGCGGCGGGGGAACGACCTTGGCGCCGAAGGCGGCCGGTAACGATGAGTGGTCAATACCGGTAAATACCCTCAATCCAAAGCAGATAAAGGCGCTCTTCAACGCAAACGCTGTATCGAAGTAACTTCATCAACAAGGCACGGCGCAACCGACCGGGTCAGTTTTTCTCGACGGTCGGCGCCCGACACCAGGTGCAAACCGCCTGCGCCCGATATACAGTTCTTCTCATCGGCGCGCGGGAAATGCCGGCAGGGATGAACACATGCGTCATGTAGAGCTCACTGTCTTGGGATTGCTCGAAGGAATCCGCCCATGAAAAAAACGGTGTTCATGCTGTTTCAGCCAACCGCACTCGTCCTGATCGTCGTGCTCTGGGCCACGATTCCCGCGGATTGGCTCAAGGTGGCCTGGTTCCCGACCGCGATCAGCATCGTCACGCTGCTCTTGGTGCAGACCCTCGAGTTCCTCAACGAGCGTCATGCCGGGTGGCGGATGAACATCCGGGAGCTGCTCACGGATCTGTTCTACATGATCCTGTTCTACACCGTCATCGGGAAACTAGAAACGTGGCTGTTCGACGACCCGTTGTTATCCGCGAAGGAATCTCTTGGGATATCTGCCGCGTGGGCCACGCAGCTTCCCTTTGTCGCACAGGTGGCACTGACCCTCCTGGTGTTTGAATTGGGTCAATACTGGCTTCACCGGCTGATGCACAACTCGTTTCTATGGTGGACACATGCGCCACATCACCACATCACGCAACTGAACGCGGTGAAGGGCCTGGTGGGCAATCCACTGGAATTGCTGTTGATCTCCATCGGAGTCACAGGATTGTTGGACGTACCATTGAATGCAACGTTCTGCGCCTTCAACATCCTGACTGCCGTCGCCGCGTTCGCCCATGCCAACGTACGCTTTGACCCTCCGCGTTGGTATGCGTATGTTTTTACGACGATCGAAACCCACAGCCTGCATCATCGAGTCGGCTTCCTGGACACCCGCTGCAACTACGCGAACGTGCTGATCCTGCTGGACCATCTGTTCAGCACCTATCGCGAAGGCGAAGCCACTGTCGTCGGCCAGGATGAGCTCCGTCGACTGTCGATCGCCGAGCAGTTCCTCTTTCCGCTTCGGCCTTTGATGGCGTGGCGCCGGGCTCGATCGGCATCCACACCCGGGTGAACGGCATCCACCCAACCGGGGATACTTCCGACTATCTTCGCGCCATCACCCGCCTGTGGCAGAAGTTCAAGACCGGGCAATAGGAAGCCAAACCATGCGTCCAACACGATTGACCGCATTTGCATCGATTCTGTCCGCTTGCGCAGTCTTGATTGGCTGCAGCCGAGGCAGTTCTGGCTCCGGCACCACTGCGCCGACCGCGAACCCCGACAACGTCGTCAATCTGTACTTCTGGCCCGACTATCTGGCGCCCGACACGCTGTCCACTTTTGAAACGCAAACCGGCATCAAGGTCAACGTTGCCTACTTCGACAACAACGAGACCATGGAAGCGCGGATCAGCGCGGGGCGTAGCGGCTTTGACGTGGTGATCCCCACCGGCGTTGTCCTGAAGCGGCAGATTCGCAGCGGTATGTTCGCGCCTCTCGACAAAGCCAGACTCCCGAACCTCGTCAATCTCGATCCCGCTCTGATGTCCCGCGCGTCGCAGCAGGATCAGGGAAATCAGCATGCGGTCATCTACACCTGGGGAACCATCGGCATTGGCTATAACGAGCAGATGGTCAACGCGCGTCTGCCTGGTGCTTCGCTCGACTCCTGGAAGGTGCTTTTTGACCCGGCGTCGGCGTCGCGGTTGGCGCCGTGCGGAATCAATCTCATCGACGATCCGGTAAGCGTCGTACAGATCGCGCTCAAGTACTTGCAGAGGCAACCCGGCGCGCCGACACCCCAGGACCTGGCGGATGTCGAGCGACTTCTGATCTCGATCCGTCCGTACGTCCGAAACATCGACACCTCCGGCGAAATAGAGGCCATGGCGAATGGGGATCTTTGCCTGTCGCTCAGCTACAACGGGGATATCGTGCAAGCGCGAAAGCGGGCGGTGGAAGCAAACAACGGCCAGCGCATTCGCTATGTCGTGCCTATAGAGGGGTCGCTCATGTGGCTCGACCTGCTGGCGATTCCCAAGGATGCTCCGCACGCGGCCAACGCCCACCGATTGATCAACTATCTGTTGACGCCCTCGGTCATGGCACACACCACCAACGCGATCGGATTCGCCAACGCCAATGCCGCGTCGACACCGCTTCTTGACCCGTCGATCGCCTCTGACACGGCTATCTATCCAACAGCAGAGCAGCAACAGCGCGTGTTCTTGCCCACGGACTATTCCCCCGAGCAACTACGCGCCATCACCCGCCTGTGGCAGAAGTTCAAGACCGGGCAGTGATCCGGGCGCACGCAACCAACCATCAAGTGCGCGGATCACCGTGAAAAAGCCGTACGGTATGCCGCGCGTCGGCGAAAAACAGCCAGCGCTCAGCCAGCAAGCCGATAATGCTCGCGGACACGGCAAGCAGCGCCCCCGGCCAGTGCGGCGAGCCGAACGTGAGCCACGCGAGCGGCAGCACAAAAGCCCCGATCCACATGACCCACTGGACCCCGCGACGGCGGCGCGCTGTGACGGTGACGAGAAATTCACGCATCAGGAACGTTCCGCGCGCATGTCCGGAATCAAAGAGCCGCGCGGCCATCACCGACCTCGACGCTGCACTTCGGCCAGGCACCGGCGCGCCATGCACGCCGTGGGCCACGCCGATCGCGCGCTCGATCGTGATCACGCCGGCCTCTGAGGCGATGTAACGCCAGTATTCGATCTTTGCCGCCGCGGCAGCGATCAGGAAGGCGGAGGCGATCGCGATCACCGCATCGCCTGAAAGCCCCACACTGCGCGCAATGCCGGCGACCAGCAGCGCACCGGAGGCGTGCCCGAGCAAGAAGTAACTGAGCGGCACGCGCCATGTGTGCCACTGCCTGATCGGCTTCAAGCTCGCATAGATCATCGCCGTGCAATGCAGCGTTCCCCACGCGGCGAGCAGCGTGCACAGCGCCAGCAGCAGACGCAAGGTGGGCGCCGCGATCAACCACCACGCGAGCCCGTAGCAGGAGGCCATCAGGACCAGAACAATTGCAATGAGGGCCTCGCGCGACAGCCACGAGGTGCGCCAGCGCGTCGCGGAACGCCAGCCGTTCTTCGGATTCGCAAGATGCAGCGTCGAGGAAGACAGCCCGGTGAGGACAAAGGCGAGCGCGATGGCGAGCGCGATCGGCATGAGCGGCGGCGGGATCGGCATCCGCAGCGCGCCCGACATGGCAAACAGATCAAGCGCACTCAGCAGCGCGAGCGCGCCCAGTCCGGCGCCCGACAGCACGGTGAAGAACAGGACCGAGAACGCAGGCTTCATGCGTATCGCGCGCTGCGCAACAGGGGCCGCTCAGCGCGCAAGGGTCTGCCGGGCGAGCCGGACCAGCCGACTCAGAGCACCCTCGCCTCGCACTGCGGACTCGGAGGCCGGCGCAGCGGTCGCAACCGCCGGCGGCGCGCGCGGCGGCAGGTATCGGTTGACGGGGGCATAACCCAGCTCGTCGAGCAGCTTGAAGCCGCCGCGCTCGGCCGTGAGTTTCGAGACATTGGATTGCGGGTCGTCGAAGTCCCCGAAATGCCGTGCGTGCGTCGGGCAGGCCAGCACGCACGCGGGCTGGCGCTCGGCTTCGGGCAGCGTGATGTTGTCGATCCGATCGACGCATAGTGTGCATTTCTTCATGCAGCCCGACTCCTCGTCCAGCTCACGCGCACCGTAAGGGCAGGCCCAGGCGCACAGATTGCACCCCATGCACTTGTCCTGGTCGACCAGCACGATGCCGTCGGCGCGCTTGTAGGAGGCTCCCGTGGGACAGACGGTTACGCAGGCTGCATCTTCGCAATGCAGGCAGGACATCGGGAAATTGATGGTCTTGCTGTCCGGGTACTGCCCCACTTCGTAGTGTCTGACGCGATTGAACCAGACGCCGGATGGCTCCGCTCCATAGGGATCGTAGTCAGACAGTGGCCCGGAAATCGCCGAGCTGCCGTTCCATTCTTTGCACGCGGTTGCACACGCGTGGCAGCCCACACAGGTGTCCAGATCGATGACCAGGCCGAGCTTCACCTGGAGCTCCATCGCAACACGGCGGGGCGCGGCGCGCCGACATCAGGAAGCGCTTCGAATGTCGGATGGGGACCCGCCTCAGCGCTCGTGCACTTCGCAATGCGCACGCGCAGATCGAACCAGGCCGCCTGGCCGGTGATCGGGTCTGAGTTTGTGATACGCCGTTGCGTACTCCCCGGCGCGACGGGCAGGTGTTCGGCGATCAGGTGATTGAGCAGGAAGCCGCTGGTAGCCTCGGGCGCGTCCGGCGCAAGACCCCACGCGCCCGCCTGCTTGCCGATGGCGTTCCATGTCCACACCGTGTTGGGCTCAACCCCTTCCATGGTGCGGATGCGGCAGTTGAGCCTGGCGTGGTGGGATTCGACGCGCGCCCAGTCGCCATCGGCAAGTCCGAGTGCCGCTGCGGTCGCGACGTTGAGGTACAACGCGTTGTCGGCGATGATCTGCCGCAGCCATGCATTCTGCGCATCCCAGGAGTGGTACATCATCATCGGCCGTTGCGTGAGGGCGTGGAATGGATAGGCGTCGTCCGCACGGCCCTGACCGCTTGCCTCCATTTCCAGCGGCGGGTACCAGAAAGGCAGCGGATCGAAGTAGCGCACCAGCCGCGCACGATCATCAGGATCGGTGGGGCGTGGTCCGTCGTAAACCCCCTGCCCTGCCAGCCGGAATTTCTGCAGCGGCTCACTATACAACTGCATCACGATCGGTTCCGCCTCGTCGATGAAACCCACTTCTTTCGCGAACTCGAGATAGCCGGCGTTTGCGTAGCGATGCCATTTGATCTGCTCGGGAAGCTGATACGCGAAATAGGATTTGTTTTCGATGTAGGCGTCCCACTGCCGCGGATTGGGCGCACCGACAAAGGATTGCCCGCCATCGACTCCGCGCCATCCGGCGAGAAATCCGATGCCCGGCGCGCGTTCGTAGCGAACGATGAAGTCCTGGTAGTCGCGGAACTTGCGCGTGCCGTCCGCATGGGTGAAGGCGGGAAACTTGAGCCGGGATGCGAGTTCGACCAGCACCTCCTGCCACGGCCGCACGTCCCGGTCAAGGTCAACCACCGGATGGCGGATCGCATCAGCCGGTGCATCCGGCTCGGAAATGGGTCGGTCGAGCAGCGATATCGCATCGTAGCGCTCGAGATAAGTCGTATCCGGCAGCACGAGGTCGGCGAAGGCGACGGTCTCGGATGAGAACGCATCGGCGACGATCACAAACGGAATCTTGTACGAGCCATCCGCATGGCGCGCGGCGAGCATGTCGCGCGTGCCCGCCGTATTCATCGCCGAATTCCACGCCATGTTCGCCATGAACAGCATCAAGGTGTCGATTGGATACGGATCGCCCGCTGCTGCGTTGGCGATGACCATGTGCATGAGGCCGTGCGCCGCCAGCGGCGCTTCCCACGAATACGCATGGTCGATGCGCAGTGGCCGGCCGTCGCGATCGATGGCGAGATCTTCGGGCCCCATCGGAAAGCCCAACAGCGGCTGCGCGAGCGGCGTATCCGGCATCGCCTGCGCCGTGTTGGGACGCTGGTGCGGCGGAATGCATTTCGGATACGGCGCCCGCGCTCGAAAGTTGCCGGGTCCATCCAGCGCGCCCAGCAGCATCTGGATGAGATGCAGCGCGCGGCATGTCTGAAACCCATTGGAATGTGCCGACACGCCGCGCATCGCGTACATCGCAACCGGGCGTCCAATGACCGAGTCATGCCGGCGGCCCCACGCGTCGGTCCACGCGATGGGCAGTACGATCGTCTCGCTGAACGCGACGTGCGCGATCTCGCGCGCGATCCGGGTGATGGTCTCGGCAGGCACGCCGCACGCGTCGGCCACCGTCTCCGGGGCATACTCAATGTCGAGGTAGCGTTCCGCGGCCAGCGCCAGTACGGTCTTGACGGTGCGCCCGTCCGGCAAGGTCCAGGTGCCGAACAGCGCCGGCTTGGTCTGGCGCGTCATCCCGCCGACCGCGCATCCCAACTCCTCGTCCCAGAGCATCGGCTGACCTGCCGCGTTGCGCGCGAACAACCCGTCGTTGGCCGATCCTGGCGCCTGCACGACCAGCCACGGCGCATTCGTGTAGCGCGCGAGGAACTCGAAGTCGATGCTGCCGTCGGTCAGCAGCACGTGCACGATGGCAAGCGCCAGCAACCCATCGGTGCCGGGCCGCACCGGAATCCATTCGTCTGCGATCGCTGAATAGCCGGTGCGCACGGGGTTGATCGAGACGAACTTCGCACCACGGCGTTTCAGTTTGTCCAGACCGATCTTGATCGGGTTCGACGAGTGGTCCTCGGCCACTCCCCACAGCAGAAAATACCGGGCGCGGTCCCAGTCAGGCGCGCCGAACTCCCAGAAGGAGTAGCCGATCGTGTAAAGCCCGGCCGCCGCCATGTTCACGGAACAAAAACCGCCGTGCGCAGCCCAGTTGGGCGTGCCGAACTGCTGTGCCCACAGCCCCGACAACGCCTGCATCTGGTCGCGGCCCGTGAAAAACGCGAGCCCCTTCGGGTCGGTTGCGCGGATGTGCGACAGGCGCGCCTCCACGATCGCGAGCGCCTCGTCCCATTCGATTTCCTCAAACTCACCGCTGCCGCGGACGGCCTCGGGCTTGCGTTTGAGCGGCTTGCGCAGGCGCGCCGGCGAGTACTGCTTCATGATGCCCGCCGATCCTTTGGCGCACAGCACCCCATCGTTGACCGGATGGCCTGGGGTTCCTTGAATGTAGCGCACGCGGCCGTCGTCGACCGTCACCTGAATGCCGCAGCGGCATGCGCACATGTAGCAGGTCGTGAAATGCACCTTGCGCTCGCGCGGCGACTCGACCGCAAGCGGGCGGTTTTCGGCGGGGATGGTCATTGCAGGTGGTTTTATCGCACGCTCAGGCGGCGTCGCCCTTGAACGCGGTGTCGTGCTTCCAAAACCAGGTGTGGCCCTTGAGCATGTAGTTCCAGTAAAACACCGGCAGTCCGGTGACCTTGATCCACCAACCGATCCAACGTTCCTTCGCTGGGTCCAGGGGCAGCGACGGTGTGACTTTGCCGCCATAGATGAACTCGGCCAGGATGACTTTGCCCTGGGCCGTGGTGAGCGGGCACGAGGCATACCCGTCGTATCCTGCCTCCACCGGCGTACCGGCCATCATACGCAGCAGGTTGCGCACGACGACGGGCGACTGCTTGCGCACGGCCGCAGCGGTCTTGGAATTCGGCGTCGAGCATACATCGCCCAGGGAAAAGACGTTGGGGTAGCGGACGTGCTGCATCGAGTTCTGATTGACCTCCACCCAGCCGGCCGCGTTGGCCAGCGAACTCTTCGCGATCTCCTCATGCGGACTTTGTGGCGGGGATACGTGCAGCATGTCGAAGGGGACGATTGTGCGCTTGCCCTTGTCATCGCCGCCCACCGTCTCAAACGTTGCGGTCTTCGCCGCGCCATCGACCGCCACGAGATTCTGCTGGAACTGCGCCTTGATGCCGTAACGCGAGATCACTTTCATCAGTTCGCGCGCGAAGAACGGGACACCGAAAACCACCGGCGCATGCACGTAATATTGCAGGTCGCACGAGGGCAGCATGCCGGCGCGGCGAAGATGGTCCGCCGTCAGATAAGCGGCCTTTTGCGGCGCGCCAGGGCACTTGAAGGGCAGCGGGGGCTGCGTGAACACCACGCGGCTGCCCGGCTTCAAACCCTGTACGCACTGCCAGGTATAGGGGGCGTACTGCGATGAATAGTTGCTGCACACGCCGTTCTTGCCCAACGCCGCGGACAGCCCGTCGATCTTGTCCCAATTCAGCTTCACACCCGTGCAGACGATCAGATAGTCGTAGGACAACGTATCGCCGGTGTCCAGTGAGACGCTGTTGTTGTCGGGGTCGAATGCCTTGGCTGCCCCTCGGACCCAGGTGACGCCGGCGGGAATGAGACTGCTCTCGGGCCGCTTGATCTTCGCGATATCGTAGGCTCCTGCGCCGACCAGTGTGAGGCACGGCTGGTAGTAGTGCGTCTCGGAGGGCTCCACGATCGCGATGTCGAGCGATCGCGGGCCGCTGCGGCGCAAGCCGGCGGCGACGGTGATGCCGGCGGCGCCCCCGCCGAGGATCAGGATCTGATGATGCTTGGCATTGGCCATGGATCGTTCTCCTTTAGTTTTATTCGAAGCATTCGATGGAACCCGACTCCATCAGCAATTTCTAGGTCGACTCGCCGCCCTCCACCGCATGCCCCTCGGCACGCCAGCGCAGCATGCCGCCGGCCAGGTTCGCCAGTTCGCGGAAACCGGCCTGAGTGAGGATGTTGAGGGCCTGGGCGGAGCGGCCGCCCGCGCGGCAGACCGCAACAATCGGGCGGTCCCGCTCAAGCTTATCGATGCTGTCCGCCAGTTCGCCGAGCGGGATCAGGATCGCGCCGCGGATATGGCCCAACGGGCCGCTGAACTCGCCTTGCTCGCGCACGTCGAGAATCTGCACATTTGCACCGCTTTCCTCCAGCGCATGCGGCTGAATCTCCCAGATGCCGGCGAATGTGTAAGTGAGCGGCGCCCAGCCAGGATCGGCGGCGGCGGCGCCATCGTGCTGCGGCCGGCCACACAGCAGGTTGGCCGGCACGGCGACATCGATCTGCTTGGGATGGGCGAGCTTCAGGTTCGCCATGTAGCCGGTGAAATCGCTCAGACCGATCGCGCCGCCCAATCGGGGATTGAACCGCTTTTCCTCCGCGACGCTGGTGACCGTGATGCCGCGATAGTCGTGCGCGGGATACAGCAGGCATTCGTCAGGCAGCGAAAAGATCTGCTCGCGCACCGAATGGAACATCGCGCCCGGGTCGCCCTGCTGGAAATCGGTGCGGCCGGTGCCGCGGATCAGCAGACAATCGCCGGTGAAGGCCATGCTGCAATCATCCAAAACATAGGTAAGGCAACCGCCGGTATGGCCGGGCGTGGCACGCACCAGCAGGCGGCGCGTGCCGAAATCCAGCACGTCGTCGGCGACGAGTTGCCGGTCCGCGCCCTCGGCGCCACAACTGCGCGACAGCGCGATGCGGCTGCCGAGCCGCTGTTTCATGAGCCACGCGCCGGTGACGTGGTCGGCATGCAGGTGCGTCTCCAGCGTCCACAGCAGCCTCAGACCGAGTTCCTTGACGAGCGCCGAATCCCGCCGCGCTTGTTCGAACACTGGATCGAGCAGCACCGCCTCGCGCGTCCCCGGATCGGCCAACAGATAGGTGTAGGTCGAGGACTGCGGATCGAACAATTGGCGAAAGATCATGACCAACCTGCGTTGCTGGTTGCGGTTGCGCGACTAGTCTACGCAGCTTTTGACGGTTTTTCGATTCCGGCTTTGCAAGAGCTCGCCTGACAGCGACGCTCACCCGACAGCGTCACAGCAGCGGTTTGATCGGTAGCACCTGCCAAAACCGCACCTTGCTGCGCTTAACAAACCCGGCGAACTGATCCGGATCATCCTTTGCCGCATCCCAGCTGTTTTCCGGGCGCATGTCAGCAAGAATGTTGCGCGCCACCTCTGCGGCGACCGCCGCATCCTGAATCACCACACCGGCCTCGGTGTTGAGATTTTCCGAGCGCGGATCCAGATTGTAGGTGCCGATGACCGCCACGGCGCCGTCAATCACCAGCGTTTTCGCATGCAGGGCGAACACCGGGGCTTCGCGGCGCAGGTCTGCGTATCGCTGCATGACTTGCATCTGGATGGCAGGATCCGGTCGGTATTCATGAACCTCGATGCCCAGACTCAGCAGTGTCGAGCGCTGATTGCGATAGCCGCTGAAGGCTTGCAGGTTGTCGGTCGAGGCCAGTGAATTGGTGCAGATGCGCACGCGCACACCGCGCGAGCGCAACTTTTTAAACAGCTCCAACGCAGGGGTCGAGAGCACCAGATAAGGCGATTCGATCAGCACCTCGCTGCGCGCGGATTCCAACAGACCCGCGAGGGCCGCCGTTGTCCGGCCGCCGCCCTCGAGACTGAAACGGGACGGATTCTTGCCCGGCGTATCGCTCAAAAAGCGCGCGCTGGTCCAGCGCAACCGGCCGGCCAGCTCAGGGAAGGATTGTGGAATCGATTCAATGGTGGCGCGAATGGCGGGCGAGAAGTTCTCGTCGTCGGCCGCATACCGGTTCAATTCCTGGTAGACCTCCTGCACCTCGCGCGAGTCCACCTTGACGTTCTTCTTCATCAGACCCCAGCCGTCGTACAACTCTTCGACCGGCACGACCAACGGATTGGTCCAGAAGCGCTCGAAACTGGCTTGCACCTCGGGCACGACCGCGCCCACCAGCAGCGCCTCGCGGTCGCGGAAGTTGTAGGCATGATCAAAGTCGAAGTACTCGTCAGCCATGTTGCGGCCGCCGGTGATCGCAATCTTGCCATCCACCGTAAATGTCTTGTCGTGCATGCGCTGATTGGCGCCGCGAAAATCGCTGACAATGTTGAGCAGACGCCTGGCCCGAGGCGTGCCCACCGAGTGGCGCGGATTGTAGATGCGGATGTCGATATTCGGATGCTTTGCCAGCGCCAGCAGCGCTTTGTCGGGCGCATCGATCAGCAGGTCGTCAACGATGACGCGCACCCTCACGCCGCGAGTCGCGGCGCGCAGCAGCGCGGCGCTGGCCAGCTCGCCCACATTGTCGGCGCTCCAGATGAAGTATTGAACATCGATGCTTTCGCGGGCGTTATCGGTGAACCACGCGCGTGCCAGCAACGCCTCTTCGCCGCGCTCGAGCACAAACACGCCCGTGGTCCGCGCATGGGCGGCGATCTGGGCATCGATAAAAGCCCAAGGCTGCGGTGAGGTGGACTGGGCGTGCACACCCGGCAATACAAACAACGCCAGCACGCAAGCGGCACGGGCTGAACAATTGGCGAACAATGGCTTCTTCATGCGACCGCTGATTTAACCTGCTTGATTGTCCAGGCAGTGAAGCGCGAGCATAGCAAATTCCGGCCGCGCCTCTGTAGACACCGCATCGGCCGTCAACTAACGTGTCGCCACCAATGACAAGAACAGGAGCGAAGCTCATGAAAGCTCTAAGTCTGCCGATGGATGTGCTTGGACGGGTGCTGTTGGGCTTGTATTTCCTGGTGCCCGGATTGATGAAAATCACCGGCTATGCCGGCATGCAGGCTTACATGACCCAACATGGCGTGCCATGGGTGCAGCCCCTGTTGATATTGACCATCGTGCTGGAAGTCGGAGGCGGACTCGCGTTGATCGCGGGCTGGCGGACGCAGTGGGTGGCGCTGATGCTGGCGGGCCTGACACTGATGATCAACGTGAACATGCATGATTTCTGGAATCTCTACGAGGGCGGCAGCCAGCAGCATGAGACACAGAACTTCGTCAAGAATCTGGCCATATTCGCCGGACTATTGATTCTGGCGGCACGGGGCGCGCCAAGAGCGTCGCTGGACGCTCGCGCATCGCCCCCCTGACCCCAAGCGCCGAAGATGCGACGCTGGTAACAGAATACAAGCATCGCGATTGACGCGCTGGCGTTCGCGGAATAGCGTCTGTTTGTTCTGGAGAAGATGAAATGTCCGACGCTTTCTTCAATAAATTGTTCGGAGACTCGGAACCGACCCACCTGGGCAGCGGCTGGGTCAGCGGCGTGTCATCCGTCTTCTTCGGAATGCTCGGGCTTGGCGGGGCACTCTGTCTGCATTTCCCCGCACTGCTGACGCTTCCAGATGCCCGTGCGCACTATCCGGTAGCGGTCATTCGACTGCTGATCCAGGGGACGATCGCCATTGCGCTGGTGCTCGGCGCCCTCTCCGCGATCCTGCGTCAACGCAAGATCCTGGCGCTGACGGGCGTGGCTCTGGGTCTGACGGCGGCGCTGCTCGGCGGCGGAAGCACCCCGCTGCCCGACGAAGTCGCCTCGAGAGTCGGCCTGGGTTTCGATTGGTTTCTACTGGACCTGCTGGTGATGACCATTGTCTTTGTCCCGGTGGAGCGGTTCTGGCCGCTGCACCCGGCGCAGAAAACCTTCCGCCCCGAGTGGAGCACCGACGCCTTTTACTTCGTGGCCACTCATCTGCCCGCGCAGCTGATCACCTTCGTGATGCTCCTGCCTGCCACCGCCGCCTCCCAATGGCTGTCGATCCCGGCGCTCACGCAGACCGTGGGAAACCTGCCCTTCTTGGTCCAGCTGCCACTGGCCATCGTGGTGGCGGATCTGGCGCAATACGCCACGCACCGCGCCTTCCACAAGATCCCATTTCTATGGCGCTTTCATTCCATCCATCATTCGATCAAAACGATGGACTGGATCGCCGGCTCGCGTTCGCACTTCGTGGACATCCTCGTTACACGCAGTCTGATCCTCATCCCGATGACCCTTTGCGGGTTCTCGCAGAGCGCGATGGCAGGGTATCTGGTTTTTGTCTCTTTCCACGCCACCTTCTGCCACACGGACTTTCGTCCGCGCACCATCTGGCTGGAGCCCTACTTCGTTACGGTCCGCTATCATCATTGGCATCACGCGGCACACCCGGAGGCCGCTGACGTCAACTTCGCCATCCACCTGCCCTTCATCGACCGCCTGTTCGGGACTTACTATCTTCCGAAAGACGCCTGGCCGCAGCGCTACGGCCTGATCAACCGCTCGGTCCCTTCGGGCTTCTTCGCCCAGTTCACCGCTCCGTTCACACGCAAGTAAGCCGCCGTCAGAGGGAAACTTCCGCCAGAGCCAGATCGTCCGGCTTGCTCGTTCCTGTCCTGGAAGGCTTGACCAGCCCGCAGCGGCTCATGACTCGAACGGTGTGATAGCCAAAATCAAATTCGCCCGGATCGTGAGTGGTCCGCAGCAGATGAGGGTAATGGTGATGGTTGTTTTGCCAGCAAGCGCTGAACGTCGCCGTCACCGGGAGCCAGTCGCCGATGTTCATCGCATTGTCTCGTTCATCGTCATAGCGCCGCATACCAAACCGGCGGTCGTGGGTCCAATAGTTCTGAACCATGTTCACCCATAGCGCGAAGACCCGGACGCCGAGCCAGACGCCGACGGCGAACTTCCAATCCCCAACGATCCACCACAAGAGGCCGCAGCTCAGGATCGGAGAGATGCACATGAACACAGGATGTGAGACCAAACGGAACGGCCATGTTTTTAAGATGGCATCAGTTGCCAGGTTGGCGGTGCACGGGTAGGGAAAAACACAGAGGTACATTGTTCTCCAAAAACCGTCCGAGTCCAGCTTGTTTGGATCGCCGGCGTGGTCGGCAAACTGATGATGAAGGCGGTGGCGATTGACCCAACTCACTGGATCGATGTAGACGCCCACCGTGTTGTTGACGAGCGTCACTGCTTTGATGAACCACCGCTTATAATCCAGTGCCCGGTGCGCAATGCCCAGGTGAATTACGTCAGAGAGATAGACTCCGCCAAGGAACCAGGAAATCAAGAGATACCCGAGTCCAACGGCCATTCCCCACCACGGGCCGAGCCAAGGCGGCGCGAGAAACGCCGACAACAACAGCTGAAAAGCGATCGTCGCTAACCCTGCCAAATTGTAAATTTTCATAAATCAAATCCAACCTGAAAAAGCAGTCCCTGACAGCAAGTATAAACCGTGAAACGGCATTCACGTTTCTCAGGTCTGCGCTGGCGTCGGGTCCAGGCGGGATTTCTGCGCAAGGTTGGCGCTGCGCCAGAGATAAAGGGCCAGCAGCGGGGATTGCCCGGTTCGCATCGCGTGAGGCTCGTACGGGGCATGCTGGATCACGCTTCCGGGGGAGCGATCAAGCCAGTGGCCGTCTCCGCCTTGCCATGCCGCTGTGCCAACGACGGGCACGTAGATCTCCCGGGCCTCGTGCCGGTGGCTCGGGTAGGTGACGTGCGGTCCCAGCAGCAGCACCCCGCAGGCCAGACGTTCGGAAGCCGCAGGTCCCGTAAGGCCGACGAGTTCGGTCCAACCGTAATTCTCAAAGAACGCCGCGTCGACCTCGGCAGCGCTGTAACTGCGTTGCCATGCGAGGATGTGTGCGGCAGCGACGAGGGCGGAAACCAATTTGGCACTGGACTCTGGCGCGCCAACCGGGACATCGGACAGCCAGCGAATGACCGGAACAGCCGACGGCACGACGAGTCGCGGTTGCAAAACGGCCGGCCATTCGTCGAGGAACGCCGCCAGCTCGGGGGTGTGCAATCCAGTGAGAAAATCGTGTGCGCGAGCAACAGCGGTGGCAGCGAACTGCCATCCGGCAGCCTGACAACGCATCGCGCCTACTTCATCTCTGAGGGCATATCCTGAGCTGCAACAATCTGCCATTTGCCCTGACGTTTCAGCCAAGTGTCCGTCCAGGTCAGCTTCACACGATGTTTGCGGCCGTCGGGCTCGGAGCGCACCGCACTCTCGCTGCCGTACAGAACCGCCATACTGGTGCCAAAAAAGTGCACTTTGACATCGTACATCACGCAGTCTTCCTCCTTGGACTTTGCGGCGAGTGCCATCGCCACTGACTCACCCTTTGAATACAGTGATCCGTCCGGCGCGGTGCCATGGAAATCCTCCGCCAGAATCGTCTGCTGGATTCCGTTGTGCGTACAGGCCTCCTCCGCCCATTGACGCTCCCAATCGATCAGCATCTTCGCAGTCGGGTCTTTCGCATCGGCCCAGCGGCCTTCCTGCGCGTGCGCGGGCGTCATGCAAGCCACCGCGAGCAAGAGGAGCCAAGCGTGGCGTGTCACTTGAAATCGTGTACGTAACATGGGTTCTCCGTCAACGGCTCTTGGATACAACAGTCTTGAAACCCCCGTAGATCATGCGCTTGCCATCAAAGGGCATTTTCTTCGGGTCCATCATGACTTTAGCCAACACCGCATCATCAGCAATGCATTCATGATACTCAAGCGCACCATGCTCGAGCCAAACCTTGGCCGAGATCCTGGCCATGCGCGCATAAGCGGCATGATTCTTCGTGGGGATGGGGAGTACAAATCCATCGACATAGCGCTTCATGGTGATCTCCTGGGTTACTTCACAGAGAACGGCGGGCCGCTGAATTCGGCCTCGATGATCACTTCAACGTCATCGCCGAGGCTCAGGCTGGCGGTGACAATGGCGAAGTTCTTCATCCTACCTCGCGAAACAGATCGAAGATCGCAAGAAGCCGAACGTAGCGCGCACCTCTAACATGGAGCAAGTTGCTCGGGCTCGGCCGCAGCATTTCGCTTGCGGCGCGCCAGGCACGATCAATGCCGGGCAGGTTCCGGCGGCGCAATGGGCGGCACCTTGCACGCGATCAGAAGGCTGCCGTCCTCCTCATTACCCTTGATCACATCGTAGCCGCGATTGCCGCAGGCTCGACCCGCCTTCACCAGGCAACTCGACTCTTTGGCGAGCAGGCCGCCGCAGGTAATCACATAGCCACGCCGGCCATCGGGCACGTAGGTTTGTCGTTGCGTGCTGCATGCCGCGACTGTCAGGCCGAGCGCGATCAGCAGTAATAGGTGCAATGGCCGTTTTTTACTCATTGGGGATCCGCCGTGTTCTTGATGTTTGGCCTAGGATGGCCCCGAAAGATGAAGAATTCGTTGCAGGGACGCCGGCGGAGGCCTACATCCCCGCCTCCAGGCCGGGTAGAGTATGTTCACATCAACAAGACGTCCCACAATGCCTTCGAGGAGCCCGCCATGAACAGCCTAAGACCCGTATTGGCAGCGCTTGCGTTGTTCTCCTTCTGTCTCAGTTCAAGCAGCGCCTGGGGAAGCTATGCAATCTTCGTCGGCAGCAGCCTCACTGCGGATGGCAGCACTCTGCTCGGTGGCACGGGTGATGAGCCATCCAGTCATTGGCTGGAAATTGTTCCGCGCAAATCCCACGCACCAGGCACGACAATCCGGGTCGGCGTCGACAACAAAGCCAATTTCCCCGGTGAGCTGATCGAGATTCCGCAGGTGCCGGTGACCGCCAAGTACATCACCATGAACTACAGTGAATATGACGGCTTTCCTGCGCCGCTGACCAATGGCGGGCTGAACGAGTACGCGGTGGCTGCGCGCGATGTCTGGTCTCCGTCGCGCCAGGAGCTGAAGAAAATGACGCCGAACCCCCAGCACGGCGTCAATTACAGCGACCTGTCGCGGATCGTCATGGAACGCGCCCGCACGGCCCGCGAGGCCGTCGAGATCGTCGGAGCGCTGATTGACAAGTACGGCTACGCAACCTACGGCGGGAATTCCCATTTTTTTGCCGATTCGAAGGAAGGCTGGGTGCTGATCGACTTTGCCGGTGGAAAGGGTCTGTGGATTGCCGAGCGCATTGGCCCGGAGGAAATCCGAATGTCCTATCCGGGATACATTCTGGAAATTCCGCTCGACTTTCAAAAGCACCCGGACAAATACCGCGGCTCGGCGAACTTCATTTCCTTCGCGGTTGATCAGGGCTGGTACGACATGAAGTCGGGCAAGCCATTCAATGTCAATGCCATCTATCAGCAAGGAAAGGGTCGGTCACCGACCGTGCAGGTCATCGAAGAACGGCTGCGGACAAAAGCCAAGACCGCGAAGATCACGCTTCGAGACCTTCTTGATACGGTCCGCGATCCGCTGATCTCGAGGGACAACAATGGCTACGGACAGGTTGCGCATCTGCGGCAGGGCATCGCGCGCCCCGACCTCAATGTGCTCTGGGTTGCCGCGACGGGGTCCATCACGGCGCCGTTCGTGCCTTACTGGATCGGGGTCGACAAGGTTCTCCCGGAGTTCGGCAAGCATCGCTACCTGAGCACCGGAGAGTCGGAGCGCTTCGTGACCGAGGATTTTCAGATTCAAGAAGCGTCGCGATTTGCCTACGTGACGTTCAAACGCTTGATGTACTACACCTGCGACAAACCCGCGAAGTTCCTGCCCGAGGTGACTGAGGCGCTGGTCGCATTCGAGAACCAGAGCATCGCCCAGATTACCTCCATCGAGGCAAGAGCCGCTAAATTGCTGGACGCCGGCGAGTCCTCCATGGCGCGCGAGACACTGACGAACTACAGCAGCCAGCGTGCGATGGATGCACTGAACCTCGGCGACTCATTGCTGGGGAGCATCGAGGCGCGGCACCGGCTTCTATACGGATACAGAGCGCCACTGGGCTCGACAATGAGCGCCCTCAGCACTCGACACGAGGTCGTGCGGTGCGCCGAGCCGCTTGCGGAATGACCGGCGGTCGATCCGGAAGATGTAACAAGACCCTGGCCTGGCTGGCTCCGAACACTAAGATAGGCCATCGTCTGTCAAATTCGACGCAGGAGGGGTTTGCCGAATGATCAATCAGGAAACCGGGCTTCAGAAGAACGCCCTCGGCGTCGGCGAATCCGTCGTCATGGGCGTCGCCGGTACGGCGCCGGCCTTCAGTCTCGCGGCAACGACGGCCGCACTGATCGCAGCGGTGGGCTCGCTATCCGCGGGCAGTCTGCTCTACTGCGGGCTCATCATGTTTGGCGTGACCTTCGCCTTCATGCACCTGAACCGGGTGATCGCAAGCGCGGGCGCTTCCTATGCGTGGGTCGGGCAGGTCTTCGGCCCTGCGGCAGGCTTCATCGCGGGCTGGTCGCTGCTGGTGGCATCCGCCGTGTTCATGGTCTCGGGCACAACGCCGGCCGCCACCGCCACCTTGGTGTTGATCAGTCCCCAATACGCGACCAACCCGGCCGCCATTTCCGTAGTGGCCGCCATCTGGCTCATTCTGGTGAGCCTGATCATCGTGCGCGGCATCAAACCCACGAGCTTTTCCCAGGTGGTCATGACGGTCGTCGAGGTCGGCGTGCTTGTCATACTGATCGTCGCGGCAATCATCCAGTATGGCTCACATCCCACTCATGTCCTGACTTGGCGGTCGCTCTCTATCACCGAGTTCACCCCGACGCTGTTCGCCACGGGAGCATTGACGGGTTTGTTTTTTTTCTGGGGCTGGGACGTCACGCTGAATCTCACCGAGGAAACGCGCGACGCCGCCAATGCGCCAGGTCGCAGCGCGGTATCGGCGATGATCATTGTGGCTTTGTTGTTCGTTTTCTTCGTGATTTCCTGTCAATTGGTGCTGACCGACGAGGAAATCGAGCAATCGAGCACCAATGTCGTTTTCGCGCTCGCCCAGAAACTGCTCCCCAGTCCATGGAGCTATATGGCCATCATCGCGGTCATGTTCAGCACGATCGGCACGCTCGAGACGCAGATCCTGCAATTTACGAGGACGATGTACGCCAAGGGACGCGACGGCGCGCTGCACCCGCGCTACGCAACGCTTCACAAGACCTGGCAAACGCCCTGGGTGGCCACCGCACTGATCACCGGCATTGGTCTGGTGCTGATCTTCCTGTCCTCGCTGATGCCCTCGGTCGGCGCGCTCATCAAGGTATCGGTGAACGCCATCGGCTTCCAGGTTGCCTGCTATTACAGCCTGGCCGGATTCGCCTGCGCCTGGCACTTCCGCTCTTCGGCCCTGAGTTCACCAGACCGGTTCGTGTTCTTGTTCCTCTGGCCGGCGTTCAGCGCGCTGTTCTTGGTGTTCATCGCCGTTTACAGCGTGCCGACGTTCGATCTGGTGACGAATATCGTCGGCGTGGGTGGCATCGTCATCGGCATCATTCCGTTCGCCTTGAACAAAATGCGGCAGCGTGCGACGCGCGAATGAACACGGCTGAAGGTTGAATCAAACCTTCAACCGGAGCGCTTGCGGGAGGATCCGCAGCTGAACCGGCAGACGGCCGACACTCTCGCCGTCGAGTTCCAGCAGCACCTCCAACAGACTCGTCGCCTGCGCGCGAAAGACTCGCAAGGACAGCGCGCCGGGCTCGTGGATATGGGTGCCGCTGTACAGCGAGCCTTGCTTGCGCACAAAGTGTGCAAGGCCGAATCCCGACCAGACGGTGACGTCGAATCGGCCATCGTCGATCAGAGCGTCCGGACCCACCATCATGCCGGCGCCGAAGTACCTCCCGTTGCAAAACGCGCAGTTGGTGATGGAGTAATCGCGAGAAGGTTCATCGTCGAACTGGATGGCGACCACCCGATCGCGGTACGTGAGCAGCGCCCGCACCGTCGCGAGCGCGAAGGCCAGCGAGCCGCTGGCGCGCTTCAAGCCAGGGCTGACCAACCGCGCAACCTGGCCGCTGCAACCGAAGGAGGCGACATTCAGGAATACGCGTTCAGCCGGTGCGCCGCTGTGATCAGTGAATCTCGCGTGGCCGACATCGATACGGCGGCTCATGTGTCCGCGCAGTCGCTCGCAGGCGCCCTCGAGGCTCGTTGCGCCAATTGTTCTGGCGAAGTCCGAACCCGTGCCCAGCGCGACAATGCCCAGCAACGCCTCAGGCGCTAAGGCAACCCCCGCCTCGAAGAAGCCGCCAACGACCTCATTGAGCGTGCCGTCGCCGCCGATCGCCACGACCATTTCGAACCCTTCGCGCAGCGCGCGCCGTGCAAGGCTCGTAGCGTGGCCCGGTTCGCGCGTGAAAGCGTGCTCGAATGAACCCAGCGCGGCGCTCAATTGACGTGCCGTGCGTTCCCAGCGCCGGCCGGTGGCGCCCGCAGCTGAGGCTGGGTTCACGATGACCAGGGTGCGCAGCGGCGCCAGAGCGGAGTTGAGGAACACGGCGGCCTCGCTATTGCTGTTGACTGATACGGGCGAAGTCACCGTCAGTATAAGCGCCGGCCCGCTGCTATCATTGGAAAGCCGGAGCCAGCACCCATGAAAACAATCCACAACCCCGAATTCAATCCCACCGGCATCGAAGGCGGTGTCGACACCAATACCCTGCCGTGGATCCGGCTGCTGCCGGCGCCCGGCGTGTCCATCAAGCCGCTGCGAGCCAGCAGTGAAAGCGGCATGTTCTCAGCGATCCTGCAGATCAAAGCGGGCACCACCCTGCACGGCCTGGTTCATCTTGGCGCCATGGATATGATCATTTTGTCCGGTTCGATGAATTATTCCGACGGTCCGCTCGCCAGCACGTTGAACCCCGGCACCTGGGGTTATATGCCGGCCAACGCGCGCATCCGCTCACTGACCGCCACCACCGACACGGAGTTTTTTGGCAACTTCCATGGCCCGGTGGCGTTTCTTGACGCTGACGGCCGGCAGGTGAGGAGTGTTCTGACCGCACTGGACCTGCAGGCGGCAGCGCGCGAGCGCGGCATCGCGCTGATCCCCAACACGCTGGCGCAATGCATGGCGCCAAGACCGAACGGCTATTGCGGTCCCGCCGAACCTCTGGCCATGGCGGGCACGGCCTCCAAAATCCTGGTCGATGATTCGGCTGGCCGGCGAGCGAACACGGTACGCGAGGTGAACCCGCATTTCATCGACACTCGCGCCCTACCCTGGATCGAAAACCCCGCCGTGCCGGATATGGGGCTCAAAATCCTGCGTGTCAGCGAAGAAACCGGCATCACGTCCCTGATCGTGCGGCACAACGGCGTGGCCGGTCCGCACTACCATCTCGGCGCCGCCGATTTTCTGATCTTGAATGGTCGGATCGGCTATCGCGCCGGACCACCCGAGGGCTATGGCCCCGGCGTGTGGTTCTATGAACCGGCCGGAGCGCGGCACGAAGCCACCCAGCGAGTTGGTGTCGACGATCTGATCTACACAGCCAATGTGTATGGCCCGCTGCAGTTCGACTCGGGGCGCGGCACGCCCATCCTCGCCGTGCAATCATGGATGCAGTACAAAGAAATGGCCGACAGCGTCGGCGCAAGATTGGTGCGCAATACCTTCGAAGGCGATGCATCGCTGCTGGCGTGGGCGCCATTGGGATCGGCGGGCGCGCCGCTCTAGACACCGAGTCACATGGCAGCGTCATGCCTGATCGCACTCAGCGCTTGCCGACTCCGCGAAACAGCCTCCAGCACAGCATCAGCAATGCGAACACACCGAACGAGACGAGCAAGAACGTGACGAGCCAAACCGGGCTCGCCAGCAATGCCGGCGCGGCGGAGTCGTGATTGTCGTAGGCATTGAAGGCGCGACTGAACGCGTTGCCAGCGACCTTCCAGCCAGCAGAAACGGCGAAGCCGGCGCTGATCAGCATGGCAGCTGCTTGACTTAGTGCACCGGTGCTGGCGGCGCTGCGCCGGCGCCAGAGGCTCCAGGCCAACAATGCGGCGACCCCGATTGCGGCGTAGATCAGCGCCGGTATGAGCCAGCGTTCGATGCTGCCGAGTCGTGCGAAGTCATCGCGCCGGGGCGGCTGCGGCGTTTGTATGGCAGGCGTTGGCGCAATCACCGGGCGCGCGGCGATCGCATCGACGCTGCAATCTTCGTCCCCGGCCGCTTTGATCGTCTGTGACCCGGGCGGGCACGGGCCGGGCTGCATCGATTGCATCCCTGAGGGAGCGAAGCTGCACACGGCGAGGTTGCGATATTCACATTCTTGCTGGGGCGTGGGGACATCAGCGGCGCAGATACCGGTGACAAGCCATAACAACACTACGGCATGCAAGCTCGATCCAATTAAGCCGCACCCGCTAGCCGAAATCCCAATCAATGTTGGTCGCCTGGCAACACCCACCGCTGACTCCCGTTCCATAGTTGTCGAGCCGAATAACACAACCCTTTGTCGAATCATTCTACGCCAGAAAGTCTCCACAAGATTTCTGACATACCCGTTGTTCGCACTGGTAAAGTCGGCAGCGCTGCCGCACTGGCAAGGGGACAGCATGGTGCCAGGATGATGGGCGCGCGCTTGGAGAACGGATAATGAAGTCAGCTCAGTTCGCCGGTTTGCTGCTGTGGGGCTTTTGCTCGGCGGCTCCCGCGCTCGGCGCCGCGGAGCCCGCGCTTGCCAGCGTCCCGCAGCTATATGACGGCGCGATGCTTCCGGGTGTCGCGGTGGCTACGCTGTCGCACACGGAGCGGCTGCTGCCGGTGCGCATCGTGCATCGCGCAGGTGCCGTGCAGCCACTGCGCAGGCGGGCCGCAGCTTTTCCGCCGATCCAGATCCAGGACCACGGCAACAAGTTCGACCTGTTCGACTATCTGGCGACCAACCGGGTCGCGGGGCTGCTCATCCTCAAGAACGGTGAAGTGGCGCTCGAACACTATGAATTGGGAGCGGGACCTGAGACGCGCTGGTCATCCTGGTCCCTCGCGAAGTCCATCAGTTCAACCCTGGCGGGCGCGGCCATCGCGGACGGATTCATCTCCAGTCTCGACGACCCCGCCGGCCGCTATGCGCCGGCATTGCGTGGCGGCGTGTATGAGAACGTGACCATCCGGCAGATTCTCACCATGAGTTCGGGCGTGAAATGGAACGAGACCTACACCGATCCGAACTCCGATCGCCGCCGGCTGTTGCAATTGCAGATTGCGCAGAAGCCAGGTGAACTGCTCAAGTTCATGAACTCGCGTGGCCGCTCCGCTCCGCCGGGCACCATCTGGAACTACAACACCGGCGAATCCATCGTGCTCGGGGCCGTGATTGAAGGCGCCATACACCGTTCGCTGGCCGATTACTTGAGCCAGAAGATCTGGTCCCAGGCGGGCATGGAGCACGATGCCACCTGGTGGGTCGAAAGTCCGAACGGCATGGGCGTGGCCGGCACCGGCCTGGCTGCGACCTTGCGCGACTACGGCCGCTTCGGCCTGATCGCCGCCGCCGGGCGTTTGAACGGCAAGTCACTGCTGCCAGATGGCTGGTTCGATGAGGCTGGCAAGGATCATCTGATCGGCGGCAAGCCGGTGGGCTACGGCTTCATGTGGTGGATTCCCGATCAGAAGCAGCCATTGCAGGCCGGAGCCTTCGAGGCCGACGGAATTTTCGGCCAGTATATTTACGTGAACCGGCACGAAGCGCTGGTGATCGTGGTCTTGAGCGCGCGCTCCAAGCCCAGCCCCTCGATGCAGATCGATGATGCGGCCTTCTTTCTGGCGGTAACCCAAGCGCTGCATTGAGGATTGATTCCGATCAGGCATTCAGTGGCGGCGACGAATCGGCTGCTAATCCTCGATCCCCCGCTGCCAAACGCCGGCAGCTAATTTCGCACTGAGTTACGCGGGATTTCCGTCGCGCCAATACTGGTTGATTCGCTGAAATTGATTGGTCGCGGAGCGCCGCTATCGAACGCCGGCGCGGATTGGTCTCGATCAACAGCCGCGCGACGAGACAATTCGCTTGACGGCAATCGGGCGGTAAACGTGGTTCCGCCGTGGCGTTCGGAAGTTACCGTAAGGTTTCCATGATGCGCGCGGGCGATCTGATTGCAGATATGAGGCCCCAGTCCGAGTCCTTCGCGCGTTCTCTCAACGTTATATCTCCAAAACGGATGAAACAATTGCGCGATGATCGTCGGCGACAATGGGTCGCCGTCATTCCACACTTCCAAGACCAGATAGTGAGAATCTGACTTGGCCGTGAATCGGACCGTGCTGTCAGCATATCCGTGGCTGAGAGCATTGCTGAGCAGGTTCGACACGAGTTGCTGAAGCCTCCCTACATCGCATCTGACCGGGTATCTCACGGAAATATCGGAGGTGATACGACGCGCAGGGTGACCGTCTTGCAGTTCCCGGACCGCAGCGGACAATGCAACTTCGATGTTCGCGACTTCCTTGATCTCCACACTCAATCCGCCCCCGAGCCTTACGCGCGCGAAATCAAGTGTGTCATCGATCAGAGTGGACATGCGCCGTGTGCTGGTGCGGATACGTGCGGCCATGTCGATCATGCGCGGGTCGGTCAAATGTTGCTGGAGAAGCACGCCGATGGTCGAAATGGCATGTAAAGGATTACGCAAATCATGGCCGAGGATCGCGACGAATTGCTCTCTCAATTCAACCGCGGCGCGTTCGTCGATCAGTGCGGCATTCTCTCGGCCACGATTCAGCTCCTTTTCGAGCTCCAGCCCGATGAGCTTCGAGAAACTGCGGAACATCTGTTTCATCCACGGTTGCAGTTCACTCGAAGGCCGGCGATGAACGGCGCACAGATCGCCGACATGGCGACCGTCGGTCAGGACAATGGGTTCATAGATGTGGTTTTCGGTGGGCATCGGTGGTGCAGAGCTTTTGCTGCCGCCGGAAGTTTCGTTCGAGTGATGCCGGCCAGCGCGCAAAATCAACCCCCACGAGAACGGATCGCCTGCTTTCAGACCGCTTAGCATGCGATGCTCTACAGCACAGACACTTCCGCCATTGCGGTTGGTGCGAACGATCGCGGCAAAGCTCGCGCCAATGGAATCGCACAAAACATTCAATAAGATAGGTACGGCACAGATGCGCGCAATCGCCTCGATATCCTGGTCGGATTCTTCAGAGTTATCGTTCGCATGGACCGGTTGTTCCCTCAGCATCAACGATCCCTGCCCTTCAACTCGATCAAACTACTGTCGATACCGGTTCGCGTCTGTACGCCATCGTACATATGACCGGTTTCGCGGATCTCGGCGGTATGTGTGCTGGCAGACAGTGCCGCAAGAACGAATTGTGCATACTCCGCTTCAATGTGTTTCCATGGCGCCTAGCGAATTGTGGGCACATTGAACTTCCCGCCGCCGCTACCATGCGCCGGAGAAACAATTTGCCCGATGCCTCGAACCGCATTTTCGATCTTCTTCCGCGCAAAGAGCGGACGCGGCTTCTGGCGGTCAGCGAGCCGGTCCAGCTGGTCTTGCGGGAAATCCTGTGTGAGAGCGGCAAACCAATACGACACGTCTACTTTCCAACTCGATCGTTTGTATCGCTGATCGCCGTGATACGGGATAAACCGGTGCTCGAAGTGGGTATGGTCGGCAACGAGGGCATGGTGGGGGTGACGATGGTGTTGGGCGTGAAGACCTCGCCGTTCCAATTGTTGGTTCAGGGTGCGGGCTCTGCATGGCGGATCACGGCACGAGATTTTTGCAAGGAATTCGACAGAAGCCCTGCATTGCTTAAATGCATAGATCGATATGTATTCGTCATGATGAGCCAACTGAGCGCTAACGCGGCTTGCATACGCTTTCACGAGATTGGACCGCGGCTTGCCCGTTGGTTATTGATGACACAGGATCGCGCCGCCAGCGAAAGCTTCCGCATCACCCACGAGTTTCTTTCCTACATGCTTGGCGTGAGACGCGTTGGCATTACCAATGCTGCGAATGCTTTGCAGCGCCGTGGATTGATCAAGTATCGCCGCGGGGAGCTCACGGTCATTGACCGCCAGGGCTTGGAAGGCGCTGCCTGCGGCTGCTACGCAACCAGCCTGCAGTCGTATGCAAGACACCTTGTTACCCAGGCACCACGGGGCTGGCCTGGTTTATAGCCCGCTGTTGCCAGAGATCGGGAAGTGAGGCGCAACCCCCCGCTCCGGCGAGGCAAACGCCGGTCGCCAGCCAGCGCCCCAACAGCCAGAGCGATAAATCGAAAACCTTTACAAGCGCCCCATCAAATACAGGATGATCACGATGATCAGCACCACCCCGACAATGCCGCTGGGACCATAGCCCCAACTGCGCGCGTGCGGCCAGGTAGGTAAACCGGCGTCCGCTTTGGACGCTGCCCGGCGCCGCAACGTGTTGATCCGCCTCGCACGACACGCGATATTCCTGGTCAATCTTCCGTGCCTGTTCACAGAGATGCGTCTCTTCCGTCACTTCAACGCCCCGCTGGAGAAGTGTTTCACGGTCGTCAACTGGGGCCAGCGCGGCGCCGTTAAATCGTTCGACCGCACAACCGTCAAATCCCCCATGACGGTCGAGCAGTTCATCGCCGATCTGGACGAGTTAATCGATGTGATCAGGAAGAGGCTTGGAACCCGCAAGGTTACGATCTTCGGGCACTCGTGGGGCTCGGCACTGGGCGTGCTCTATGCCGCACGCTTTCCAGGCAAAGTCGCGGCCTATGTCGGGAGCGGACAGATTGGCGACTGGCCGGCGGGCGAGCCGTCATCATATGCGTTCGAGCTGGCCGAACTGGATCGCTGCAACAACCGCAAGGGCATCAAGGAACTTCGTTTCATCGGCGCGCCGCCCCATAGCGCCGAACAATTGTGGGTGCAGCGCACGTGGCTTGATCGTGTCGCGGGCACCCAGGGGGAACGTCCACGTGGGAGATTGGGCGAATCGTACTCGGGGGCCCGGAGTCGTCGATCTTCGATCTACCCAACATTCAGCGCGGCCTACTTCGACGTGCTGTCGGCCCCCTCGAAGCGACTTGTCAGGTTTGAGGAATCCGGCCAGTCTCCGCATGTTGAGATCGCAATTCGGATCAGGCAACGGCGCGGGTCTACCAGACGGCGGCTTCACTGCCTGGAGCCTGAATCGAGCGTAGGGCCAACCGCATGAAGCAAACTAAGAGGACAAAGCGGCACTTCGCCCACCGTCCAATTCCCGGATCGCAGCATCTGATCCACCCGGAAGGTGCTTTGTTCGAGGTGACAAACATTCACAACGGGCTCGACCGCTGATGAGCGCGTCCAACAAAGGAGCGCCATCAAGCTGGAGTATGCGCAACATAGGATATTGGTGTGGTCTGGCGGCCTTCACGTCGACCGTCGCCTTCGACTTCGTTCAGATCCTGCAGGTCGCCGGCATACTTCGTTTTCCGGTCGACGAAATTCTGATCTACGGGACCTCACTCTGTATCGTCGTGCCATTTATTCTGGAGATGCTGGCACTTCATTACGTAACAGCTGTCGAGAAGCAATTCTGGACACACGCAGCACTGGTCTTTACGGTTGTTTACGCGGTCTTCGCGAGTGCAAATTATGTCGTCCAACTCGCAACAGTCATCCCTGCAAAGCTGCATGGGATAACGGACGCCACTCGACTTCTGGAGCAAACTCCCCATTCCATGTTTTGGGACTATGACGCAATTGGCTATATCGCAATGGGCTTGGCATGTCTGCTCGCCATACCCGCACTCAACAGCACCGGCTTTGAGCGCTGGGTCAGGCGATCACTCTTCGCCAACGCTCTCGTCACCCCGCTCATCTGTATTGTCTATTTCGCTCCGACTTTTTCCGCCAGGCTACTTTTTCTGGGGCTTCCATGGGCGATCACGGCGCCCCTTTTCATGCTGATGCTGGCGATCATGCTGCGCAGAGCACCGAGTACGAGCAACGCGGCGCACTGACCAGTCGATCTTGGTGCCAGTCGCCACCATGCCGGTGCTTGCAGCATATGCAATTCGTCAGAACCTCACCTATTGCTGTCGTGCCTCAGGAGGCTGCTCACCGGACTTCGATGCCAAAATCTGCCCGGCTTTGGAGGGCAGATTGCATTGGACCCAGGGAAGTGCCGCGAAGCAGGCTTGCATCACTAAGCCGATTGCGCCGGGTATTGATGTGAATTTCGCGAAGTAGTGACCGACCGGCTCACCAAATACGAAAACCGAGAAACCCAGCTCGAGTAGCATGAGGAACATGAAGGCTACTGCTCCCATCAGTGTCCGAGCGCTAGCGTCGTGACTCACACTGAAACGCCGAATACACCACAGCGAAGCGAACCAACTCACGGCGAGCACGATAGGCGCTTCGATGATCACCGCAAGAAGTGAGCCCAGCCGAGGAACGACCACCGTAACTCGGATCGTACCAACGGCGAAAGCGAACACGAATACGGCTATCGTATAGGCTATGCCCGCCCAAAACGCGGCCCGCCAATTGATGAATACAGATCCTTTCGTCCGCAACAGTATTACCTTCCGATGAAATCATGCGGGTCTGGCCGCCAGGGCGCACAAACGCCAGCGTCAGAGTAGCGCAGGCCGAGAATGGCTGCTCCACAGCAACCAATAAAGCTCCCCAGGTCTTCCCAGAAAGCCCCGTGTTGAGTCAATTCGCGCGCGCACGGCACACCGAGTCATTGCCAGTTTCCCCATAGGTTCCGCTCTCCCACCACAGCCAGTAACCATGGCAATATTGAACGGGGCCCCTTACTCCCACTCAATCGTCTCCGGCACGGATAAACCATTGACTTTACGAGTCTTCTTTGCCGCGCACGCCGGACTTACCGTCAAATCTACCGCCCGGAACTTCCGCTTGAGCACGATAGACGGCGATAGACGGCGATAGACGGCGATAGATCGCGAATAGCTCGAACGGCATTGCGTAAGCGGTTACGGGGTCCATGCTCAACCGAAGAAGCAAGCATGCGCGTCCTCGCCTACCAGTGATGCAAATTCCTCGACGGACTTCACCTCTGGCGTTGGGTCGTAGCAATGCCATTTCAAATCGCGACGCTGCCAGAACACGCGCCACACACCACGAGATCTGACGTAGGTCGCCTTCGCTACCGGCGATTCCTGCTTCTCGTTTGCCGGGCCCTGCCAGGCAGGTCGGATTTCAAAAATCTCAACGCTCTGATCCGTTATGCGGAATGCAAGATCTACGGACGGATATGTGCAGGCGGTCGACGACGTTGCATGAATGAATCCATCGCTCTGTGCACCCGCGCCAGTTCAATCTCAGCGAACGCCACTTCCGCTACGCCACTTTCCGCAGGTTCACCGTATGGGCCTTGAGGCCCACTTTGAGACACTTCCTTATTGCATCAAAAATTGCCGCCAGGTTATCCATGCTTGGATTGCCTTTCGGCGACAGCATCCTATGGAGACTCTTGCTCGGCGTGGCCGTTACCTTGGCCAATCTTTCAAAACCGAGAGTCGCATTCACGAGATCGCGCAGAATGAGACGCGCCGTCTCCGGTTCGCCACCCAGAAACATCGTTGCCGCCTCATCCAGGAGCGCCTTCGCGAACGCGGGATCACGTTCGACGCGAGCAACGACTGACTTCTTGAAATCACGAGTAAGTGCCATGGTCTTTACCTCTTTCGCTTCTTGGCATTGTGGTCGACCGGCCGAGGCGCCTTTCGGGCCTTGTACTCCGAGTGCAGCGCTTTCGCCCGATCGATATCTGATTGCTGTCGGCGCTTGGTTCCACCGCCAAACAACACGATCAGCGATTCGCCGTCCTTCGCCAGATAAATCCGATAACCCGGACCCCAATCGATTACGTATTCGCCGATGCCTGCAAACCAGTTCACATTGGACGTGTTGCCGAGTTCCATGCGCAGCTTCGCGGTCGTGACCTTCGCCGCCGCTCGGGCATCCAGGGTATCGAACCATTCTGCGTATGGACTCGACCCATCAGGGCGAATGTATTCTTCGACCCAGATTTTCATTTTCTTATAGTAACGTTTACGTTACCTATTCGCAAGCAACTGCCGGATCATGATGTGAGGGAGTCGGCGATGTAAATCGAGGATTCCCGGAGCGCGGTGAGAGACCATTGCGAATATGCCTTTATTTATAGGCTTTGGCGTCGCCTAGCACTCCGTCTGACGGTAAATCCTACGAGCAAAATGCCCAGAAAACTTTTACCGTCATATTTACCGCCAAAAATGTTCGCTTGGATCGCGCCGAGACATGCAGGCGAAATCACAAAACACCTGATGACTCAAGCACTTAGCGACCCCCAAAGGGGGCTGCGACGATTGAATATCAATTGTCTCCGGCACGGATAACTTATTGATCAATATGCACTATTTTTGATGAGGTGCCCGAATTACTCCCACTCAATTGTCTCCTGCCCGTATAAGCACCTGAAAATACGGCACTTCCTTTCAGGGTGCGTCAAATTTACCGTCACATGTACCGCCAAAACATTCCACTTGAGGGCGATAGAAGGCGATAGGTACCGAAAGGGTCAATGCGCTTTGGCGGCCATGTGACGAGAACAGCCATCAGTGGATCCTTACGACAGTCAGGAAGTCTTAGTCCAGGGCCTCTGACGATAGTCGGCGCTGAAGTGTTTTCCTGCTCGGAAATCACGCGGTTACCTCGTTGTGGTCAGTTGATCGGTAGACTCGCGGTAGACGTTGACATCCACCCAACGGTGGATATGCCGCCAGCCCGCGGAGCACTCAATTGCCCGACTCTACCGAAGAAACAACGTTGGATGCGTGAACGTGAACGATCAGCCACTGGGCGCCCTGCCTATTGAAGACGATCGTCCGACGGCCGAAAGAGTGTTTCGGCCGACTGAACTCAAACGTGACGATCGCCGTATCTGAGAATTCCTGAATGCGTACGTTCTCAGGGCGAATTTTGGGTCCGTGACCATGCGCCGCATTGAACACAGCGGAAAGCTTCGTTCAATGTCAGTGCGGCCATTTAATCGATGAAGCGACACCGCGTCCAGAATATCGGGATTGAACAGAGTCGCCGTGTCCGCAAAGCAGTCTCGAAATGCTTTCCAATCTAGCGCGTTGAAGGCGGCGATGAAGCGTTCGAAAGCAGCGCGCGGATTATCGGCGGAGGCTTACGGCACAGCACTCTCAGGCGATATGGCCATGATCAAGCTGATCAGACCCGTAATCGACGTCAAGCGCATAGACCGCCCCGTGATCGACTTGCTTCGCGGTAGAGCTTGATCAATTGAGCAAAATCGACGCAGAAGCCACATCGACCTTTGCAGGGTGCGGTGCAAACCACATCAGCCGCCTGGATTGTTGAGTGCATCATGATTGGGAATATACAAGACCTCGAGCCTCCTCGTCAGGTGACAGCAACAGACACGGGAACCACTTAGATCACGGGGTCGCCGCAGGCATGTGCGATCCGTTCAGCATTGGTTTTTGGTACCCCAGGATTGTAGCCAGTAGATGGTCTATAGTATTTCCAACAGGAAGGAATGAACTAATCGTCATTAACGAGGCGCCCAAAATGCGGATCGGTGATCTAATAGTTCTGGCGGTCGTATTTGCGGGCCTGCCGCTGATGACACCCATGGCCACCGCGAACGCCGACGCGGTTACCCCGTCCGGCGTCGTTGAACAGCTAGTAGGCGGCTGGGGCCTCGTTTCCAGAGTTACAACCACCGAGGACGGGAAAGCGCTCTCCGATCCGGGCCTGTCTGCAACGCCTAGGGGCGTCCTGATCTACGATCGCTATGGGCACGTGGCCGCTCAGCTATCCCGCCCGGGCCGAACGTTGGATATGCTTGGCGATGAGTGCCGTGAGGCTGAGAAGGTGAAAGGCACCAATGATACGGCGCAGACGATCCTGGGCTACGACGCGTATTTCGGTACCTATACGGTCGACGTGAAGGCCGGAATTGTCACCCACCATTTGGAAAGCGCTCTGTTTCCCGGAGATATCGGCAAGGACATCAAGCGGGACTTCGTGCTTGCTGGGGACACGCTGACGATCAAATTCCATACGACGCTGCGAGATGGGACGCCCGTCGTGCGGACCTTGGTTTGGACCCGGTTGAAGTAACGCGGATGCCATCGGTACTCGGCCTTTGATCCATCGCCAGCCGCAGAGCGCGGGCGCATGAGCGCGACGCCTTCCGAAGAAGGACTGCACCGGGGGCTTACGCGATGGCATGCGCTCGCCGTTGTCGTTGGTGGCATGCTCGGTACGGGGATCTATATTCGCCCGGCCTCAGTGGCCCAGCTCCTTGGTTCGGTGCCGTTGATCCTGAGCGCGTGGATCGCCGCAGGAGCTCTGAGCCTCGCCGGCGCTTTAACCTATGCCGAACTAGCGGCACGGATTCCACGCTCCGGCGGTGAATACGCGTTCCTGCGCGTGACCCTCGGGGAACTGCCGGCATTTCTTTTCGGTTGGATGCGGCTCACGGTCAGCGTCGGCACGGTGGCGGCTTTGGCAGTGGCGGCGACCGTATTTCTATCGGATCTAGTATCGCTATCCGGACCTTGGATCGTGATCGTCAACCCCTCCAATTCCACGAATAGCCTCATCGAAATCGGGCCGCGGCAGCTGATCGCCGTGCTCCTGATCGTGGGCCTCGCCATCATCAATATCCGCGGGGTCGGCGAGGCGGGGCGATTTCAATCGTGGATCACCACGATCAAAGCCCTGGGTCTGCTGGCACTGATCATTGCGATCGTCGTACTGGGGCACGCGCCTTCGGGCGCTGCGGCCGCACCGGTAACCGCGGCCGCCGTCCACGCAATGGTATCGCCGAATACGTACGGCGCTGCTCTGCTCGGCGCTACCGTCGCCTACAACGGTTGGCAGAACGTTGCGATGGTCGGCGGCGAGGTCCAGGACCCCGAACGCAACCTACCCTGGGCCTTGACCCTGGGGTTGCTCATCATCATTGCACTGTTCGTTACCGTCAATATGGCGTACCTCTATGTCCTGCCTCTCGTCGATGTCGTAACGGCCAACTCGACCGCCTATCCACGGGCATCGAGCGTCGCAAGTCGGGCCGCGGTGGCGACCTTGGGCAGCGGCGCCGGAAAAGTACTGCCCCTCCTATTCATGATCTCGGCGGTCGGAACGCTGCACTGTAATATGCTCGCGGTTCCCAGAATTTTCTTTTCGATGGCCCGCGATGGCCTCTTGCCTGCGGGTTTGGGCCGTGTATCGCCAACGACGCGCACGCCTGTCATCGCCATCACCGTGCTGGCCGCCGTGGCGGCCACCTTCGCGCTGCTCGCAGGCTACGATCGGCTCAGCACGATGTCTACTTTTGGAACGATTTTGTTCTTCGCGCTAAACGCCCTCGGGCTGCTGCTTTGGCGGCATCGGAACGCTGCGCAGGGCGCTCCAGTGGCGGCTTGGCGTCGATGGATGCCCTACGTGTTTCTCGTTGGGATGCTCTGGCTCATCGTCGAGACCGTGGCGCGCGGCAGCGTCGAGGTGATCGCTGCGCTCGTTCTCATCGGTGCCGGTTTGCCCGTGTTTGCGTGGATGCGATATCGCCGTCAACAAACGACTCTCGCTGCGACAGATGGATAACGCGCGGCTGGTGCAAGTAATTGCACGCTATACACGTCGCGGGATGCAATCTCATAAAGAGCGATTGAGATTTTGATTCCGGAGGACGGAGAACGATGATAAAGGGAGTGTCTCTTGGCGTACTCGGATGGAGTGTATTGGCCCTGGTGGCGAGCGGCGCCCACGCGCAGCCCCAATCACGGCTCGCACTAGTCGGCGGCATGCTCCTGGATGGCTATGGCGGTGCGCCAATCCATCACGCCGCGGTCCTCATCGAAAACAACAGAATCGTCGCCGCTGGCCCGGCCTCCGAGATCGTGCTGCCCGAGGGTATCCCGGTCATCGACACGAGCGGCGAGACGATGATGCCGGGCATGATCGACGTTCATGCGCACCTGGTTTTGGTCGGACATGGCGACATCGAGCGCTGGTTCAGCTGGCTTGATGCTCATCCCAGCCAATTTCCGATCCAGCGGGTGATGGAGCTTTCCGCACGACAACTACTCGCAGCCGGGATTACGTCCGCGGCCGATCTCGGCGCGCCGCTACAAGAAAGCATCGCGGTTCGCGACCGGATCAACCGAGGCATTGTTCCAGGCCCGAGGCTTTCCATTAGCGGTCCCTGGCTCATCCCAGCGCCCGCGATTTTCCCGACGAAGTACCAGGTCATCGTCCGTACAGCGCCGGAAGCTGCCCGCGCCACCGAGGACGCCATTCGTGGCGGCACCGACGTGATCAAGCTGCACGGCGGCCTCACGCCCGATCAATACGCGGCGATCGTTGAGGTCGCCCATAAACACCACATCAAGGTGCATACCCATCTCTATGACGAGGAGGATGTGCGCAATGCGTTCGCCGCTGGCGTGGATGTACTCCAACACGTTGGCTCGGCAGGAACACCGCCCTATAGCGCAGCGCTCGTCAAGGACATTGCAGAGTCCGGCCGGCAGATTGTGCCGACCGCCGCACACCGCGTCTGGGTTCTTCCCGCCACTCGCGAGTTCCCCGAGAGACTGGACGAGCCCTTTCTGCGGAGGCAGTTTCCGTCGGCCATGTGGACAGAGCTGAGCGAATCATTCCGGGATATTTCGAAGCTCAGCTACTTCAACAAACACGAGCAGGAGGAGGCGAACGGCGATGGCTCCATTAACCAATGGGTCAAATCCGGGGCTGTCATAGGCATGGGCTCCGATAGCGGCTCGCCGCTCAACTTCCACGCGGATGCACTGTGGCGGGAAGCCAAGGTATTCGTCGACCACGGCATGCCAGCCGCGAAGGTGATCGCCGCTCTTAACGTCCGTGAACGCGCGCATCCTCGGCCAGGACCACGACTTGGGTACGATCGAAGCCGGCAAGCTTGCCGACATTGCAGTCGTGAAGGGAGATCCACTATTTGACATCGTGGTGCTCTCAAACATCGACGTCGTGGTCAAGAACGGAGTAGCGTACCGGAACGCAATGCGAATACACACGACTCCGCGGTCCTCAGCGCACTGCTCTCGCAGAGCTGGTTCCGAGCCCACTTGATTGCGGTGCGGGAGTTCAGGCGGTCAACTTAGCGCAGCAAAGCAATCATCTCCATGGGCGCCGGTGAATTGCCCTTGACGTGGTCATGCCTGAGGAACCATTTGCACGGCGGAGGTCACGGCATGGCAGAAAGCCGGCGACGTGCCTCGGGAATTTCCCAAGCCCGGCGATATCCAATTGAGAATATGCCTTTTTTTATAGGCTTTGGCGTCGCCGGCCACTTCGGTTGAAGGTAAATCCCAGGAGCGAAATGCTCAGAAAACTTTTACCGTCAGATTTACCGTCAAAATAGTTTGCTTGAAACGCGCCGAGATATGCAGGTGAAATCACAAGCCACCTGATCACTCAATGAGTTAGCGACTTCCTGAGCGGCCTGCAATGATTGAATATCAATTGTCTCCAGCGCGCTGCACGATGCTGATTTTATTGAGATAAATAAACCGATGTAATATCCGATCACTCCCACTCAATTGTCGCCGGCACTGATAAGCGACTGAAAATACTAGACTTCTTCTCAGCGTACGCCAAATTTACCGTCACATTTACCGCCAAAACCTTCCGCTTGGGGACGATAGACGGCGATAGATGCCGAAGGGAATTTCGTCAAGCCGACGGATCTCACCGGATAGCGCAGCAAAACCAGCGGATTCGTATTCCATAAAATGGAAGTCCGAGTTCCATTTTTGGGATTTTGATGTTATTTTTTGCCTTCATGATCGTTATCGGCACAGATATCGTGGAAGCCTATTTCAAATCACGGGCTGGTCATAGGGGAATCAAGGCTGCGCGGTCTCAATATGACGCCTGGCTCGCGATCGCAGGAACAGCGGACTGGAAGACGCCGGAAGATGTAAAAAAGGCGCATCCGAAGGCGAGCGTTTTGAAGGGCGGTCGTGTGGTTTTCAATATCAAAGCCAATGATTATCGGTTGATTGCGATGGTCCAGTACGAGAATGGCGTTTTGATGATCCGCTTTTTCGGATCGCATGAGGAATACGACGGCATTAATGCGGAGACGGTGTGATGAAAACGACCTTGATTGTGATTCAAGATGAAGCGGACCACGCTGACGCCAAGAAGCTTATCGAGAAGCTGATGGGGTCGAGCGATCCCAAGGACCGTGCACGGATGGTCGCCCAGGCCCGCTTGGTCGAGGCCTACGAGCGCTCGGAGTGGCCACGTACGGCGCCGACACTTCCGGTGCTTCTCGCCTACATTATGGATCAGCATAACCTTTCGCGCGCCGATCTCGTGCCGTTACTTGGTACAGCCAGCCGCGTGAGCGAGGTCCTGAGCGGAAAGCGGGACTTGAGCATGACAATGGTGCGTCGGCTCCGCGAGCGCTTTCAAATCTCCGCAGATTTGCTCGTTCCGCGGGGTCGCGCGCGCAACAGAATAGCTGCGTGAGCTTGCCGGACTAGAACCATGCCACACATACGATGGAGGTAAGGGTTTGTGAATAGTCGTTCCACAGGAACTGGCCATCACAATCGTCTCCGCGACGTATGGGCGCATGGAGGTGTGACATTCGGAGCAATCGTCACAAGCCCGTCAGTCTCGGTGGTTCAGGTGATGGCGCGGTCAGGATTGGACTGGATCGTGATCGACATGGAGCATGGCGCCATCGACTTGGGCGCCGCGCATGCGATGATCGCCGCTACATCAGGCACTCCACTCGTGCCATTTGTACGTGTTCCGGGAGGTGCTGCGTGGCATGCGAAGGCGCCCCTCGACCTAGGCGCCATGGGCATTTGCTTCCCGATGACGACGTGTCGTGCGGATGCCGAGGCGGCCGTGAGGGCAGTGCGGTATCCGCCGGCGGGCGATCGATTCTGGGGTCCGTTTTATGCCCCGCTGCGCTGGAACCTCTCCATGCGGGAGTACCTCGATCTCGCGAATGACGAGGTGCTCGCCATAGGCACCATCGAACACGGGTGGCTTCGGTTCTTAGGACAGATTTCTTGATGCGCTAAGTGGATCTGCCAG
>JANXOV010000039.1 GCA_025357635.1 Pseudomonadota bacterium | reverse complement strand
CCACAGCGCGCCGTCCTTGAGATAGGCGTGACCGGAGGCCTTCAGTCGCTCCATCAGGCGATCGATGGAGCCGTTCTCGGCGAGACTGCGTTCGGAGAACCAGCAATCGAAGCGCACGCCGAACTCTTCGAGGTCCTGGCGGATATCACCGAGGATATCGCCGAGCACCAGATCAAGCATTTTCAGGAACTGTGCATCGCCCACCAGCGCGCGCGCGCGCACGATCAGCGCATCAATGAATTCGTCCTTGTCCCCGCCTTGCGGTTCATCCGCGGGCAGCCCGGCGAAAATTTCCAGCATCGGGCGGCGCAGGGAATCGCCTGCGGTGGCGTACAGGGTCTTGGCGATGGGCACGATGTAATCGCCGCGATAGGCGTTGGCGGGAATGTCGAAGCGCTCGCCGCATTCCAGCAGATACCGCAGCCACAGGCTGACGGCGAGGATTTCCATCTGCCGGCCCGCATCGTTGATGTAGTACTCGCGCGCGACGCGGTAGCCGGTGGCTTCAAAGATGTTCGCAAGCGTGGCGCCGAATGCGGCGTGCCGTCCGTGGCCGACATGAAGCGGCCCCGTCGGATTGGCGGAGACGAACTCCACCATCAGGCGCCTGCCGCCGCCGCTGTTGGAGCGGCCATAGGCGGCGCCTGCGCTCAGAATCTCGAGCACCTGGCGATGGTAGGCATCGGGCGCGAGGAAGAAATTGATGAACCCGGCCCCGGCAATGTCGACCTTGGTGATGGACTCGTGAGCGGGCAGGGCGGCAACCAGGGCCTGTGCCAGTTTGCGGGGATTCTGGCGCGCAGCCTTGGCCAGCCGCATGGCCAGGTTGCTGGCGAAGTCACCATGCGCGCTGTCGCGCGTGCGCTCCACTTCGATGGGCATGGCGCGCGCGTCGGGCGGCAGCAGGTCTTCAGGCAGGGCCTTGAGTGCGGTGGCCAGCAGTTGTTCGATGAGGGTATTCATAAAAGTCGCGCAGTTTAACCGATCAGTCGACTTCCGTCGGGTCCACGTCGATGCTCCAGCGCAGTCCTTGCTTGATCGGCAGCGAATCCACCCGTGGCAGCCAGACATTCAGGAACTTCTGAAGTTGCGGACGGGTGGCCGCCTCGATGAGCACATGCGCACGGTGGCGGTCGGCCCGGCGGGCGATCAGCGCTGTGGCCGGGCCGAGCAATTTGACTTCGCGCGCCCCGGCAGCGCTGCGCAGTGCATCGCGCAGGAACTCGTCCACGCGCTTCGGATCGCGGGCGTCGGCGCGCAGCAGCGCCAGCCGCGAGTACGGCGGCCAGCTGGCGGCGCGCCGTTCCTCCAGCGCATCCACGGCGAAGCCTTCGTAGCCGCTGTGGATCAGCCGGTTCAGCAGCGGATGGTCTGGAAACTGCGTTTGGATGATGACCTCGCCGGCGCGCGCTTCACGTCCTGCGCGCCCCGCCACCTGGGTGATCATCTGTGCCAGCCTTTCGGTGGCACGGTAGTCGGTTGCGAACAGACCCTGGTCGGCATCCAGGATCACCACCAGACTCACGTCGGGGAAATGATGGCCCTTGGTCAGCATCTGTGTGCCGACCAGGATTCGTGCGCTGCCGTTGTGCACGCTCTCCAGCACCTCCTCCATGGCGCCGCGCACGCTGACACTGTCGCGATCCAGGCGTGCCAGCGGAAAATCAGGAAACAGCTGGGCCAATGCGTCTTCGACGCGTTCAGTCCCCTGGCCCACCGGCATCAGCGGCTGCTGGCAGGCGCCGCAAAGTGTGGGGATGAGGCCTTCGGCGCCGCAGTGGTGGCAGCGCAGCCGACCGACACGGCGGTGAATGGTCATGCGTGCATCGCAATGAGCGCAGGCGGCGACCCAGCCGCAGGCGCAGCAGAACAGCGTCGGTGCGTAGCCGCGCCGGTTCAGAAACACGATCACCTGGCCGCCGTTCTTCAGGTGCGCCGCCATGGCGTGGATGGCCGGCTGTGACAACCCCTGCTCATTGGCATGCGCGCGCAGGTCCACCAGCGTCATGCGCGTGTCGTGCGCGGCACCGGTGCGTTCGGGCAGGCGCAGCTGGCGATAGCGCTGGGAGGCCACATTTTCCAGGCTTTCCAATGAGGGCGTGGCCGAGCCCAGCACCACCGGCACGGCGGCGCGCTGCGCGCGCAGCACGGCGATGTCGCGTGCGGAATAGCGGAAGCCCTCCTGCTGCTTGAACGAGGTGTCGTGCTCTTCGTCCACCACGATCAAGGCCAGATCGGTCAGCGGAGTGAACACGGCGGAGCGTGTGCCGATCACGATGCGCGCCAGGCCGCTGCGCGCGGCGCTCCAGGCTTCGTGGCGATCCGTGCCGGTGAGGCCGGAGTGGATCACGGCGATGCCGGCGCTGAAGCGCTTGCGAAATCGCTCCAGCAATTGCGGTGTGAGCGCGATTTCGGGCACGAGTACCAGCGCCTGTCCGCCGCGCGCGATGACCTCAGCGATGGCGCGCAGGTACACTTCGGTCTTGCCGCTGCCGGTGACTCCAAACAACAGATGCGCTTCAAAGCGGCCCAGTGAGCCGGTGATTGTGTCCACCGCTTCGGTCTGCGCCTGCGTCAGCGCCACTTCGCTGGCAGCAACCCGTGGCGTTTGCGGCACGGGCGCGCGTTCATGCGCCTCCGCCCAGCCGCGCCCGGCGACGGCCTTCAATTGGTCCAGCGCGAAGCCGGCAGCGACGATGTCCTCGCCCGTCAGCGGCGGCTGGTCCTGCATCCATTGCAGCAGTGCCCGCCGTTTCGGACCGCGCCGGTCACTCGGTGAGAGGATTTCTGCCCGCCCGGCCTCGCTCAGCGACCATTCCTCGATGCGCGAGGACAGGGGGCGTCCCTGCCGCACAGCGGCGGGCATGGCGGCGGCGAACACTTCGCCGATGGGGTGGTGATAGTAGTCGGCGGCCCAGCGCAGCAAATCGAAGGTGACGGCATCGAACACCGGCTCCGCATCCAGAAATTCCAGCGCGGCCTTAAGCTTGCCCGCCGGTACCTCGGAGCCCGCCGCCCAGCCCACCAGGATGCCGATCAGACTGCGCCGTCCGAAGGGGACCCGCACCCGCATTCCGGTTTGCAGGGGCACCGAAATGCCGGCCCGGTCTTGCGGCAATCGGTAGTCGAACGCCCGCCGCAGTGGGGTATCGAGCGCGACATGCAGGATCGAATTGGTCATCCAGTCTTTTAATTCAATGGGTTACAAGAAATCTACGGTCTGCGAAGCCGTTGCGTCAACGCGCACAGGCGGTGCGCGTTTATACCTGGAAGGAGCACCCGAGTTAAGGGTACGAGATATGTCGAGCTTTGCTACGCTTTCCAACCGATGGACGCAGTGGGACGACCCCGCCGCCGATGCCAAGGACTTTGCCCTGCAAAACTCGCGCGAACTGGATCAATTCCTGGCACATATCGAGCGGCGCGCGTTTCGCATGGCGCAGGTCGCGCTGCGCAACGCGGACGATGCGCTGGATGTTGTGCAGGACGCGATGCTCAAGTTGGCGCGCAGCTACGCGGCGCGTCCGAGCGAAGAATGGCGACCACTTTTTTTTCGCATCCTGCAAAACGGCATCCGCGACCTGCAGCGCCGGCACACGGTGCGTCGCCGCTTCATGGCCTGGCTGCCGGGACCGAAGGAAGATCCGGATGGTGAGGCGCAGAATCCGTTGGATAATGTGGCGGACGCTGCGCCGACGCAGACCGACGTACTGATGCAGGACCAGGCCATGCATCAACTTGAGAAATCGCTGCGCGCATTGCCGGCGCGTCAGCGCGAAGCGTTCATGCTGCGCAACTTCGAGGGCATGGACGTGGCGGAGACGGCGGCCGCCATGGGCTGCACCGAGGGCAGCGTCAAGACGCATTATTCCCGCGCCGTGCATGCACTGCGCGAACAGTTGAGCGAGGTGTGGTGATGAGCGACGAACGCGAACGGGACATTGAACGCCGCAGCCGCGTGTTGTATGACGAGAGCGTCAACAATCTCGATATGCGCATTCGCTCGCGCCTGACTCAGGCGCGTCACGCCGCGCTTGCCATCGCTGAAAAGCCGGCGTCGGTGCGCTGGCTTGCCTGGGCGCCGGTGTACGGCGCCGCCGCCGCGCTGGTGCTGGGCATCACGCTGTGGATCGGGCATTCCACCCCGGACCGAGTGCTTGCCAGCGCCGACAGCCGCTCTGGATTTGAGGATCTGGAAATCGTGGCCAGCAACGATCAGCTCGAACTGCTGCAGGACGACATCGAGTTTTACGATTGGATCGACAAATCCCCGGCAGCTGAGCCGGCCGGCTCGGGCTGATGCGGGCCAGCCGCGTCGGTTCTGCAGCGGTGCTGGCCGGGTCGTTGCTGCTCGGCGCGGCGACGCGCGCCGATGCGCCGGCGAAGGCGCCGCCGCCGGATGATTCTTTCCTGGAGTTTCTGGGTCAGGATGATGTCGAGGATGCAACGTGGTGGGAGTTCTTCAAGCGCTCGGCGCAGCACGATCGCGACGAGATCGAAGATGCGCCGCCGGGCGAGGGTGAGAAGCAATGATTAAAGCCTTGGCATTAACCGCTGCTTTGTGTGCCGGCCTGGCCGGCGGCCTCGCGCGGGCGCAGGAACCGGCTGCGCCGCAAAGCTGGCAGGCACTGAGTTCCGATCAGCAGCAGCTGCTGCATCGCTACCAGGATACCTGGAGTGCACTGCCGGCCGAGCGCCAGCAGGCCCTCGCGCGCGGCAGCCAGCGCTGGCTTGGCATGTCGGAGGACGAACGCGGTCAGGCACGCCAGCGTTTCGGTCAATGGCGAACGATGCCGCCCGAGCAACGTCAGCAATTGCGCGAGCGCTGGCATCGCTTCAAGAGCCTGCCGCCGGAGCAGCAGGCGCGGGTGCGCGAATCCTTCAAGCGCTTCCAGCAACTGCCGCCGGACAGACGCATGGAATTACGCAAGCGCTGGAAGCAGATGACGCCGGAACAGCGGCGCAGGCGCTTGAATCGATGAGGCGCCGGTCGTGTTGAAGGGCGGATGCCTGTGCGGGAGCGTCCGCTATCGCAGCGCCGCCGCGCCACTGTATCCGCCCACACTATGCCATTGCCGTTCCTGTCAACGCGCCGCCGGCGCGCATGCGGTCGCGTGGGTGACGGTGCCGCGCGCGTCGCTCGAGTACGAAGCGGCGCTGCCCGTTGCATTCGCCTCCTCCCCCGGCGTGATGCGCAGCTTCTGCGCTCACTGCGGCACGCCGCTGACCTATTGGAACCGGCACCGCGCCGATGAGATCGACGTGACCCTGTGCACTCTGGATGATCCAAACGCGCTCGTGCCGGTGGATCACATCTGGACACAGGATGCGCTTCATTGGGAGGCGGGGCTGGGTACGCTGCCCCGGCGCGCGCAAACGCGAACGCCGGGTTGATGCGTTGAGATGATTCGCGGGACCGCTGCGCGAGCCCTTGGCATCCGCGTGTAGTATTCTGCTGTCGGGCGGAATGACTGGGGATGCGTTCGATGCTCGATGCCGATATTGTTTCCGACGCCCGCCGACGGGTGCTGCGCGCGTTGGCCTGCTTCCCCGCGCTGGCGGTGCTGCCTGCCGGCAGTCTGGCGCAAGCGCTTGCAAATCCGGCCGATGCACTCGGCATCCTGCGCGCCGACCAGGTGCTCAACGTCGCCGATTTTGAGGCGCTGGCGCGCGCCAAACTGCCGCCGGCGCATTTCGGCTACCTTGCCACCGGCATCGACGACGACCGCACCGTCGTGCTCAACCACGAGGCGTATTCGCGCCTGCAGATCCGCTCACACCGATTTGTCGATGTGAGCAAGCTCGATACGAGCCGTGAGGTTTTCGGCCGGCACTGGCAATCCCCCCTGTATATGTCGGCGGTGTCGGGCATGCGCGCTTTTCATCCGGAAGGCGAAGTGGCCGTCGCAAGGGCGGCGGCATCCCGTAACGTGCAGCTGATGGCCTCCAGCTTCGCCTCCTTCGCGGTGGAGGATATCGCGGCGGCGCGGCAGGCGCCGCTGTGGCAGCAGCTGTACGCCACCGATGACTGGAGCGTGACACAGGCCTTGGTGAAACGGGCGCAACAGGCCGGCTGCACCGCCATTGCGCTCACCGTCGACGTCATGCCCGGCCGCAATACCGAGACGTTGTCGCGGGCGATGCAGCGCGACACCCGCGACTGCACGCAATGCCACATCAACAATACGCATGATCAGGTGCGTAAAGCGCCTCTGTATGCGGGCATCGACGTATCGCGCGTCAAGGAACACGCGCCCACGGCGATCTCCTGGGATTACCTGCGGCGGCTGCGCGACATCGTTTCGGTCAAGCTGATCGTCAAGGGCATCGTCACCGGCGAGGATGCCGCGATGTCGCTTGAACACGGCGCCGATGGCGTGGTGGTTTCCAATCACGGCGGCCGCGCCGAAGAGACGCTGCGCTCTACCATCGAATGCCTGCCCGAAGTCGTGGCCGCCGTCGGCGGCAAAGCCCCGGTGTTCATCGACGGCGGCATCCGCCGCGGCACCGACGTGTTCAAGGCGCTGGCGCTGGGTGCAACCGGCGTCGGTCTGGGCCGTCCGCAAGGCTGGGGACTGGCGGCGTTCGGCGAACAGGGCGTGGCGGCGGTCATCGACATCCTGGATCGCGAGCTGAAGATCATCATGCGCCAGGCCGGTACGCCCTCGCTGGCGGCGATCACGAACGGCGCCGTCGTCTGGGCGAAGTATTGATCATGCAGGCCTGGCTCGACCCATTTTGCGCCTGGCTGGAATCCACGCCGCTGAGCCATACCTTGCAGAGCATCGAGTGGATCGTCCCGGCGGTTCAGACATTGCATATCCTGGCGATCGGTCTGCTGCTGTCGGCGGTGCTCATGCTGAATCTGCGGCTGCTGGAACTCGCCTGCCAGGATCAGCCCGTCATGCGCATCGCGGCACGGTTCCTGCCGGTGGTGTGGTGGACGCTGCCGGTGCTGCTGGTGACGGGCCTGCTGATGATCTCGGCTGAACCGGCGCGGTCGCTTCAGAACAGCGCCTTCCAGCTCAAAATGATCATGCTGCTGAGCATCGTTGCGCTTACGTTCGCCGTGCAGCGGCGCATCGACACGAATCGATGGGCCTCCTCGGCCAGGCTGTGGCGCACCGGCTTTGCGCTGCTGTCGCTGCTGCTCTGGGTCGGCATCGTGTTTGCGGGCCGCTGGATCGCGTACGTTCGCGTCGCATGATTTTCGATCCGCAGTTGGAGTGGTTGCAGGCGACGGCGCTGGCCGTCACGCTGCGTGAAAACGAAACGCTGTTCCCGTTCGTTGAGGGCGTGCATGTGCTGGCCATCACGCTGGTGTTCGGCAGCATTTCCATCATGGACATGCGTCTGATCGGCCTCGCCTGGCGCGAGCGCAGCGTCGATCAGGTGGCGCGCTCGGTGCTGCCGGTCACCTGGGTTGCATTTGCCGCGGCAGTGGTGAGCGGTGCGCTGCTGTTCGCCTCCAATGCGCCCAAATATGCGCACAACGACTTTTTCTTCCGCAAGATGGTGCTGATCGCGATGGCCGGCATTAACATGGCGATCTTTCATCTGCTCCTGAACCCCAACACCAATCGCGACTCCAGCGGTCGCGCCGTGCCCGTCTCTGACCGTGTCGTCGGCGTGGTGTCCTTGCTGCTGTGGATCGGGGTCATCGCCTGCGGACGCTGGATCGGATTTACGATGATAGGAGGCTGATAGTCCATGTTGAATCATTCATCGTTCGATGCCCGAGCGCGCTGGCGCCGGCGTACAGGTTGCGCCATCGCGGTCTTGGCCTTGTGCGGCAACTGCGCGAGCGCCGCCGAGACCGTGCTCAACCCGGCGCCCACGGCGCAGGATTGGGCGGCTCTTGCGAAACTCCCCGATTGGAGCGGCGTGTGGACGCCAAAGATCAGCGATCAGAATCGCCGGATCAAGGCGGATCCGATGCCTTGGAATCCGCAGGCCGCGAAGCAGGTGGCGACAATGGCAGCCGACGAGGCGGCCGGCAATCCGCGCGGCCTGTTCATCGACTGCCTGCCCGAGGCCATGCCCAGCTGGATGCTGATCACGCACAACGCGATGGAGATCCTGTTCACGCCGGGGCGCGTGACGCTGCTCGGTGAATCCGATGGCAACCGGCTGCGCCGCATCTACACCGATGGCCGTGGCCATCCGGTCGATCCGGACCCCACGTTTCACGGGCATTCCATCGGGCGCTGGGACGGCGAGACGCTGGTGGTCGACACCGTCGGGGTGCTGCCGCAGACCTTCCTCGCAGTCAGCGAAGCGGTCGGCATGCCCAACAACGGCGATCTGCACGTGATCGAGCGCATTCACCTGGCCGATTCGGAAACCTTGTACGATGACCTGGAAATCATCGCGCCGCGCATCCTCACCCGCCCATGGAAGACCACGCGCATTTACTTTCGCCAGCGTGCGCGCAAATATGACATCGTCGAAGGCGTGTGCCTGCAGGGCAGTTTTGCCGAGCGGGTGGACAAGAACGGCAATGCCGTGTTCGTTCCGGTGCCGCAGGCGGATGGAAATCCGGTGCCGATCGAATCGGCGCCGCCGAAGTAGTTTGAGCGGAGAAATGCAATGACGATTCAAGTTCTTCGATCCAGGGCGCTTGCCGCCGTGCTGGCATGCGCCGGCTTGACGGGTCTGGCCGCCGCCCACCATTCCTTCGCCATGTTCGAGTTCAGCAAGCAGATCTCCATTCACGGCACCGTCAAGGAATTCCAATGGACCAATCCGCATGTGGTGCTGTGGGTCGATGTGCCGGCAGCGGCGGGCGAGACGGCGGGTACCTGGTCGCTGGAGTTGACGAGCCCCGGCAACCTGACGCGCACGGGTTGGACGCGGCGCGCGTTTGCGGCGGGTGATGAGGTCATCATTGAACTTAATCCCCTGCGCAACGGCAAGCATGGGGGTGCGCTGGTGAAGGCCACGCAGGTCAAGACCGGCACGGTATTCAACACCAATCTGCGCGATATGGAGAAACCCGGGTTGAAGTAGGGCGTGCCCCGGACCGGGCCGGCAGACCGGCGATGCAATGAAAATATTGCAATCTTTCGCGCCCCTTTGTGCTTGAATTGCCGTTGGCTGGCCTGATTCGGGCATTGCGCTGTGCCTTTGCGGTTGATTTGACAGCGCGTCGACGTCCAAATGACACGATCGCGCTTCAATTCCCCCTATAAAAAGGTTCAGTGATTCCCATGCTGTCGGCTCAAACCATACAGAACGATCACTCCGACATTTTCACGTTTTTGCAGGGCAATCTGGCCATGCGCGCCAATACCTGCAACAGCTCGGCCGAGGCTTCGCTCGACAGTCTCGTTTATGTCAACGAGATCGCGCAGCTGGACGAGGCCCATCACCTCAAGGCTCCGATCCTCATCGTGGACGCCAAGATCGCGTATCACGTGGGTGAGCTCATCGCTCCATCGAGCTGTTTTTTCTCGGTGCGCGGCATTCCCATGGCGATGGCCGTGCTGCTGCCTTATTTCGATCACAAGTCCGAGCGCTTCACCCAATGGGGGACGAGGCATCCGACGGCATTGGTGCACCCGACGGCGATCATCGGCGACAACGTGCTGCTGGGACCGTATTGCGTCATCGGCGCCGGCGCCGTCATTGGCGCAGGGTGCCGCATCGGCTCACACGTGGTGATCGAGAATCAAGTCCGTGTTGGCGCGGGCACCACGCTTCACCCGCACGTGTTCGTGGGAGCGCATTGCCAGATCGGCCGGGATTGCGAAGTCCATCCGCATACCAGCATCGGCAGCGATGGATTCGGCTATGCGCCGGGGCGCGACGGGCGGTCCGTCAAGATTCCGCATCTGGGCAATGTGGTGATCGGCGATGAGGTGGAGATCGGCAGCAATTGCGCCATTGACCGGGCCAAGTTGTCCTCCACCTTCATCCGCTCCGGCGTCAAGCTCGACAACATCTGCCACATCGCGCACAACTGCGATCTGGGCGAGAACGGCATGTACACCGCGGGCTTCATGATGGGTGGATCAACCAAGATTGGCCGGCAGTTCCAGACGGGCGGCAATTCCGTCGTCACCGGGCACGTGACCATCGCCGACAATGTCATGCTGCAGGGGCGCTCCAATGTCACCAACGACATCCGCGAATCCGGCGCCTACGGCGGCTATCCGCTGCAGCCGTTGCGCGAAGCGCTAAAGACCGCTGTCAGCCTGGGCCAGCTGAATGAGCTGCGCATGAATGTGAACAAGCTGATGCGGGCGGTATTCTCCAAGGCCAAACCCGACTGAATCACACGCAGCGAGGGGAGTCATCATGGCGCACGTAGAATGGTCCATGCAGGGCGTCGAGTACAACAACTGCAATTGCAACTGGGGCTGTCCCTGCCAGTTCAATTCCCTTCCCAGTCACGGGGATTGCCGCGCACTGTGTTTCGTTCAGATCGATCGCGGCCACTTCGGCGACCTCAAACTCGACGGGCTGCGATGGGGCATATTCGCCGCGTGGCCCAAGGCCGTGCATCTGGGCAATGGCACGTTCCAAACCGTCGTGGATTCGCGCGCCGACGAGAAGCAGCGGGCCGCCATCGAAGCGATTTCACACGGCCGCGAGACCGATGTCGGCGCGCTGATCTGGCAGGTGTTTTCAACCACTGTCACTCAGGTGCTGCCGACGCTGGTACGGCCCATCGATCTGCGGATCGACAAAGCCGCGGGCACCGCGTCGCTGCGCATCCCTGATTTTCTCGAGGCATCCTCCCGGCCCATCACCAATCCGGTGACCGGTGCGGCGCATCGTCCACGCCTGACGCTGCCGAGCGGTTTCGAGTTTCAAGACGCCGAGATGACCAGCGGCACGGCCAGGTGCAGCGGAGCGATCGATCTGGATTTCCACGACACGCATGCGCATCTGGCGGCCATTCACTGGAGCACCCACGGCGTCGTCCGCTGACGAGCGCAGCCTGGCCGAACGGCTGCTGGTCCGCGATTCCTGGATCGTCGGTCTCGCACTCGCCGGCATCTGCGCGCTGTGCTGGGCGTGGATCGTTCCCATGAGCCGTGACATGTACGGGACAATGACCGGTGCATCGGTGTGGATGATGCGCGCACAGTGGGACGCTGCACATCTTGCGCTGCTGTTTGCGATGTGGCTCGTGATGATGGTGGGCATGATGCTGCCATCGGCGGCGCCCACCCTGCTGCTGTATGCGCGCGTCGTGCGCAAGGATGACGGTGGCGCAGCCCCGGCTGCGCGCGTGTACGCATTTTTGTGCGGCTACCTTCTGTGTTGGGCGGCGTTCAGTCTGGCCGCAACGGCGTTGCAACGCAGCCTGAGCACGCTGCTGTGGCTGTCGCCCATGATGGAACTGCGGCACCGCTGGCTGTCGGCGTCAATACTCGTCATCGCCGGTGTGTATCAGCTCACGCCGCTCAAGCGCCGCTGTCTGCATCATTGCCGCGCGCCGGCTTTCTTCATCAGCAATCACTGGCGACCCGGAGTCGCCGGCGCCGCGCGCATGGGCGCGCTGCATGGTGTTCATTGCCTGGGATGCTGCTGGGCGCTGATGCTGCTGCTGTTCGCGGGCGGCGTCATGAATCTGCTGTGCATCGCGGCGCTGACGCTGTTCGTCCTGCTGGAAAAACTGGCGCCGTTCGGCCAACGCACCGCCGTTGCCGCAGGCATCGCATTGATCGCGGCCGGCGCCGCCGTCGCGCTCTGGAATTAAATCTTCAGTTCAGCCCTTGTTGAGCAGCTCGACCGACAGGCTGAAGGTGCGCAGCTCCTGCGGTTGCAGCGCACCCACGCCCACCACCTGGCGCGACACCTGCTCGCCGCGCTCATTGCGCACCTCGATCACGACGCTGTATTCGCAGGCCTGCGCATCGGGCGGTTGCCGCACCGTGCCTTCGATACGCAGCGCCGACTTTGCGACTCGCTGCTCGCTCAGCGCCAGTTTGCCGAACCGCAAATGATGATTGCAGCCCGGACAAACGGCGGCGCTGTCGAGAATCGTGGCCTTGCAGTGCGGACAAACCCGAGTTCGGCCCACCGTGGTGGGACGACTCGCATTCACGACTTGTTACCGGAACCCTTTTCGTCCCAGCCGAATTCCACCTGACCGCGCATGCGCGATCCGGCAGCCACGGTCAGTGAGCCCGCTTTGACGTCGCCGGCAATGACGCCGGTTTCGAGCAGCTCGACACGCTTGGCCTGGGTAATGTTGCCGTGCAGTTCACCGGCAACGATGACCACCGCGGCGATGACCTGGCCCGTGAGCTGCGCACCCTGGTCGATGGTCAGATTGCCGTCGACGCGGACATCGCCTTTGAACTTGCCGGCGATGCGCACATGCCCAGAGCCTTCGATCTTGCCTTCGATCAACAGGTCGGAGGCGATCACGGATTCTTTTTGCTCGACGCGCTTTTCGACGGGTCGCGGCGCGGCGGCGCCTACCGGCGAGGGGCTGGCTCGTTCAGGCTCGCGCGCCGGCATCTCTCGGTGCACGTTGATGGGCGTCGGCGCCGCAGGGGCGGGCGAGGGCAGGGGAGTCGATTCTTTCCACAGGGCCATGATTTGAGTCTCCTTGGGTTTCGGTTGCCTAGGATAAGGTAAGTCGCGCGCTCAAAACACGCCTGTCGGGGGCGGACGACAGGTAAATTGTCGCTTTTGCGACACGCCGCACAATCGCCCCCGCGGGGCGCGTTGTGGGTGTTACGAGACGGTCATCAAGCGCCGTTGCAGCGCAGCGCTCAGTGCCAGAGGGCGGCCTGGAACTTCCATGTCTCGCCTTCGCGCTGCCAGATCACCGTGTCGCGGCGACGCGTCGCGCACCGGCTCAGGGGCCGTCAGCGTTCGGGCACGCGGTGCCGCGCATCGACCATTGCACGATGTTGCCCAGGTTGTTGGTTCGTATGATCCAGATGCACTGGAGCGAGGTCTGCTGCTTGTCGAACTGATAGATGTTGCCATCGGCAACCGCCGTTGTTTGCGTTGGCGTCAATCCCCAGTCCGACATGAACGAACCGATGTTCCAGCCGACGTACGACTGCATCTTCTTGAGCATCTGCGCGTCACGCTTTTCAGTCTGGGTGGTCTTCGCCGCGCAGGCGACCTGTGTCGCAAGGGCCACCGCCACGAGCGTGCGCAGGAGGATGCGTGAGCTGAAGGAATGCGCGCGCAGAGGGGGCTACTCGACCGCTTTGACCGCCTGAATCAGCTGATTGGCAGCGGCCTGCCCGTCGCCATACAGCATGCGCGTCTGATCCAGAACGAACAGCGCATTGTCGATGCCGGAGAAACCCTGGCCCTGACCGCGCTTGATGACGATGACGTTCTTGACCTTGTCGGCATTCAGACTGGGCATGCCGAAGATCGGGCTGCTGGGGTCGGTGCGCGCCAGCGGATTGACCACGTCGTTGGCGCCGATGATCAGCGCCACGTCGGTGGTCTCGAACTCCGCATTGATCTCTTCCAGATCGGCGATGAGTTCATACGGCACGCCGGCTTCGGCCAGCAGCACGTTCATGTGCCCGGGCATGCGGCCCGCCACCGGGTGAATCGCGAACTTCACCGTGACGCCACGCTCGATCAGCAGCTGGCACAGTTCCCACACTTTGTGTTGAGCCTGTGCCACCGCCAGACCGTAGCCGGGGACCACGATGACCTTCTGCGAGAACGCCATCATCACGCCGGCATCCGATGCCTCGATGGCCTTTTGCGTGCCATTGACGCCGGCGCACGCCGCGCTGGAGCCTTCGCCGAAATTGGCAAACAGCACATTGCCCAGCGAACGGTTCATGGCTTTGGCCATCAGCTGTGTCAGCAGTGTGCCCGCCGAGCCCACCACCGTGCCGGCGATGATCATGGCTGCATTGTCGAGTACGAAGCCTTCGAAGGCGACGGCAAGGCCCGTCAGCGCGTTGTACAGCGAGATGACCACCGGCATGTCGGCGCCGCCGATGGGCAGCGTCATCGCGACGCCCAGGACCAACGCCAGCGCGAAGAACAAGGAAATTGCCGGCGGTGCGTCATTGATGCCAAACACGACCACCACACCCAGCCCCACGGTGCCGATGAGGATCAATAGATTGACGAACTTCTGGCCGGCGAAGCGGATGGACTTGGTGATCAGCCCCTGGAGTTTGCCGAAGGCGATCAGGCTGCCGCTGAACGACACGGCGCCGATGAAGCCGCCGATCACTGCAAGGGCCAGATGCGTGAGACTGTGCTCGGAGCCGCGGAACAACTCCACGGCCGCGATGGCGGCAGCAGCGCCGCCGCCGAAGCCGTTGTACAGCGCGATCATCTGTGGCATATCGGTCATCGCGACCCGCTTGCCGGTGACCCAGGCCAGCACGCTGCCGATTAAAATCGCCGATACCACCAGGATCAGGTTGGTCTGCGAGGCTCCCATGAAGGCCAGCGTGACGATCGTGGCCAGCAGCATGCCCAGACCCGCCCAGCGAATGCCGCTGGCGGCGGTGACCGGGGAGCTCATGCGCTTCAGTCCCACGATGAACAGGAAGGCAACGACCAGATAGCTGACCTGGATCATCGATTGCGAGGAGAACACGCCCATCAGCCGTGCCCCTTCTTCTGACGATTGCCGCTGGCGAGGAACATCTGCAGCATGCGTTCGGTGACGACATAGCCTCCCACCGCATTGCCCGCGGCGAGGATCACGCCGATGAAGCCGATGACTTGTTCGAGTGTGGAGGTGGCGCCGCCGAGCGCCACCATCGCGCCGACCAGCACGATGCCGTGAACGAAGTTCGAACCTGACATGAGCGGTGTGTGCAGAATCACCGGCACACGCGAGATGACCTCGTAACCGGTGAATGCCGCCAACATGAAAATATAAAGCGCGATGATGCCGTCGATCATGATTGTTACCCTCTATTGTCCTTCCACGGCTTTGCGCGTTGCTTCATGTTTGATTTGACCCTCGTGCGTCAGCACCGAGCCTGCAAAGACTTCGTCCTTCCAGTCGATGGCGAACACGCCGTTGTTGAGCGCCGGTTTGATGAGATTGAACAGGTTGCGCGCGTACATTTCGCTGGCGTGGTAGGGCAGCTGCGCCGGCAGATTCAGCGGGCCGACGATCTTCACGCCGTTGTGAACAACCGTTTCGCCGGCACGCGTCAGCTCGCAATTCCCGCCTTGTTCGGCGGCCACGTCGATGATCACCGAGCCTGCCTTCATGCGCTCCACTGTGGCTTTGCTGATGATGCGCGGCGCGGCGCGGCCTGGCACGGAAGCGGTTGATATGACGGCATCGGCCGCCGCAATGCGCGCATCCAGGATTTCCTTTTGCCTGGCCTTCTCTTCTTCGGTCAGCTCGCGCGCGTAGCCCCCCGCACCGTCAGCCGACACGCCGGTGTCGACGAACTTGGCACCGAGCGACTTGACTTGATCCTTGGTGGCGCTACGAACGTCATACGCTTCGACGATGGCGCCCAGCCGTTTGGCGGTGGCGATGGCCTGCAGGCCGGCGACACCGGCGCCGATGACCAGGATCGAACCGGGGCGGATGGTGCCGGCCGCGGTGGTCAGCATGGGAAGAAACTTGGACAACGTGCTGGCGGCCATCAACACGGCCTTGTAACCGGCGATGGAAGCCTGCGAGGAGAGCGCGTCCATGGACTGGGCGCGGGAAATGCGCGGCACGAATTCCATCGCCAGGCTGGTGATGCCGCGGTCTTTGAGGGCGCGCACAATCTCCGGTTTTGCATAAGCCTGCATGAAACCGACCACCACGGCGCCGGCTTTCAGGGCGTTGATCTGTTCCACGGTGGGCGGCTGAACTTTCAGCAGAATGTCTGCCTGGGCCAAAATGGCGCTGGCGGGGGCGAATTCGACGTCTTTGTAGCCGCTGTCGGGGAATTGGGCGGCAACACCGGCGCCAGCTTCCATGAGCACACGTGCACCGGCAGCCTTCAGTTTGGTGGCGATTTCAGGAACGAGCGCGACACGGGTTTCGTTGGCTGAAGTCTCTGCTAGCACACCAACGATGACTGTCATGAAGCTGATCTCCCCCAAAAGCGTTGAATTATGGCATAAGGGTCGATTATCTTTAATAGTGTATGAAGCCTGACATCGATCCGACACTCGAGCTGATGGATTGGCATGACGATGCGGTCAGTTCCCCGCAGGGGGTCCCGTTGTCGCAGCAAATCCTGCGCACCGATGTTTCCGGCATGCCCCTGGAGTGGGTGGACTACAAGGAAGCGGCGCGGCTCTACCACACCGAGCAGGTGGCCTATACCTGCGGCAGCCTGCTGTACCGGCTCTACGGCGGCACCAGCGCCAAGACCGGTCAGCGCACCATCGTCGACGTCAATTCCATCATCGCCACGGTGGGACACACCGGCAACCCGGGCAATCGTCGCGGCGCCGGCTACGTGCCACCCCTCAACAACCAGACGCTGTTCCGGCGCGATGCCTATCTGTGTTTGTATTGCGGGCTGCGCTTCGCCTACAGCCTGCTGTCGCGCGATCACGTAACGCCCTTCAGCCGCGGCGGCAAGGACGTCTGGAACAACGTCGTGACGGCCTGCCGACGTTGTAACAACGCCAAGGCCTCGCGCACGCCTGAACAGGCCGGCATGCAGTTGCTCGCCGTGCCGTTCACGCCCACCTACGCGGAATACATCTTCCTCAAGGGCCGGCGCGTGCTGGCGGATCAGATGGAATACCTGGTGGCGCATTTCCCGCGCACCAGCCCGCTGCACGAACGCATCCAACGCTGGCGGATGTGACCGCACCCGGTCAATCCGGCGTCGTGTACTTCATTGATGCCAGCTACTTCATTTTCCGGGCCTACTACTCCATGCCCTCCGACATGGCCGATGCGCAAGGCAATGCCACGCATGCGCTGTACGGCTTTGCGCGGTTCCTGTCGGATCTGTTGGAGCAGGTACGCCCGCAGCGCATCGGCGTGGCCTTCGACACCAGCCTGCGCAGCGAAACCTCGTTTCGCAACCGCATCTACCCCGCTTACAAGGCCAATCGCGAAGCGCCGCCGGCGGATCTGGCGCGGCAGTTCGCGCTGTGCCGCGAATTTTGCCGGCACCTGGGTCTGGCGGAGTTCGCGCATGACGAGTACGAGGCCGATGACATCATCGGCACGCTGTCTTCAAGAGCGCATGCCGCCGGCCTTGCCAGCGTGCTGGTGACGCGCGACAAGGATCTGTCGCAGCTGGTGCGCGACGGCGATGTGTTCTGGGACTACAGCGCCAATGCGCGCTATCACTATCACGACATCGGCCCGCGCTTCGGCGTGCGGCCCGAACGCATCGCGGATTTTCTGGCGCTCACCGGCGACAGCGTCGACAACATTCCGGGCGTACCCGGGATCGGCAAGAAGACGGCCTGTGAATTATTCAGGGTGTTTTCCAGCCTGGATGACCTGTATGCAGACCTGGATCGGGTCGCCACGCTGAAGCTGCGCGGCGCCGCCGGCGTTGCCGCCAAGCTGCGAGCGCACAAGGAAACGGCCTACTTTGCGCGCCGGCTGACCGGCATCGTCTGCGACATTCCGCTGCAGGCCAGCCTCGATGACTTGAAACGGCGAGCCCCCGACAGTGCGCTGTTGGAGCGCTTCTTTGACACGCATGGCTTCGGGCGGGTGTTGCGGACACAGACCCAGCGCATCGCAGCCGCCGGGTTTTAGTTCTCTTTCTTGTAGTCCGGAATCGATGCCTTGCCGCGCACGCCGTGTACGCTCACATCGCCAGAGCCCTTCGCACCGAGCGTGAAATTCCCGGCCACGCCGTCCACCGTCAGATCACCGGAGCTGTCAGCCTCGACAGTCACATTGGCGCCTGAGTTGACTAAGTTGATATCGCCCGAGCTGTCCGACACCGCAAGGTCGCCGCTGGAGTCCTCGAGCCTGATCGGAATGTTCTGCGGCAGATCGATGTCGATGTCGATGTAGGGGTCGGACGCGCCCCACAGGTTGCCGACGGCGGGCTTCGCGCCCGTCGGAATGACGGAACCGATGACCACCACATCGCCTTCGAGCGCCGCGCGCACATCGGTGTTCTGCAGCTGTTCAGCCGTCTGCGCGCAGGCCTTGCCGTGCACGGTGACCTCGGCGCCGTTTTGCCGGCCGCGAATGATCAAATCGCCGGCGCCGACCCGGATCACGATGCTCTTGGCGCCCGCGACCGAGGCGTGCGCCAGCCGGTCGGCTTTGAATTTGCAGTCATTGCCGGGCCAGGCGTGGGCGGGCGCACAGGCGGCAAGACCCGTCAGTGCAGCGGCGATCAATACAACAGCGTTGGTGTTCATCTCCAGGACTCCCATGCGTGGTCTTCGTGGTTTGGATGCGCAAACCGGTTAAAGGGTTTGAATCCCAGTATGCCCCGGAGCCGCGTCGTTGTTAGACTTGCGGCCACTGGGACCAAGGGTGCGGAGATCACGTGGCGAAACAGAAGAACATTCAATCCGTGCTGCACGAGGAACGCAAGTTCGCGCCGCCGGCGGCCTTTGCCCGCAAGGCCAATCTCAAGTCCAAAGATCTGGATGCGCTGTATGCCAGGGCGGCCAATGATTATGTCGGCTTCTGGTCGGACCTTGCCCGCGAGGAAATCGTATGGCAGCGGCCCTTCACGCGTGAACTCGACGATACCGAGGCCCCCAACTTCCGCTGGTTCACCGACGGATTTCTGAACGTTTCCTACAACTGCCTGGACGTTCATCTGGCCGAGCGCGGCGACAAGACGGCCATCATTTTCGAAGGCGAACCCGGCGATACCCGCCGCATCAGCTATCGCGAGCTGCATGGGCAAGTGTGTCAGTTCGCCAATGTGTTGAAACAGCAGGGCGTGAACAAGGGCGACCGGGTGGTCATCTACATGCCGCTGATTCCCGAAGCCGTCATCGCCATGCAGGCCTGCGCGCGCATCGGCGCCGTGCATTCGGTGGTGTTCGGCGGCTTTTCGGCGCATTCGCTTGCTGATCGCATCAACGATGCCGGCGCGCGGCTTCTGATCACGGCCGACGGCGGCTGGCGCGGCGGGCACAGCGTCGAGCTGAAGGCCGCGGCCGACAAGGCGCTGGAGGCGGGCTGCCCCACGATCGAGAGGGTCATCGTGTACCGCCGCACCGGCCGCCCCTGCGTCATGCGTTCGGGCAGGGACTCGTGGTGGCACGAACTCGCCGCCGGCCAGCGCATTCAGTGCGAACCCGAGTGGGTGGATGCGGAGCACCCGCTGTATCTGTTGTACACCTCCGGGTCGACCGGTAAGCCCAAAGGTATTCAACACGCGAGCGCCGGCTATCTGCTGCAGACCAAGTTGACCAGCCGCTGGGTGTTCGATCTGAAAGACGATGATGTGTTCTGGTGCACGGCGGATGTCGGCTGGGTCACCGGCCATTCGTATGTCGCCTACGGTCCGCTGGCGGCCGGCACGACGCTGCTCATGTACGAAGGAGCGCCGACCTATCCCGACGGCGGCCGCTTCTGGAAAATCTGCCAGGAGCACGGCGTCACCATCCTGTACACCGCGCCCACCGCGATCCGCGCGCTCATGAGACTGGGCGATGAGGTGCCGAAGAAGTACGACTTGTCCAGGCTGCGGCTGCTGGGCAGCGTCGGCGAGCCGATCAACCCCGAAGCCTGGATGTGGTATCACCGCGTCATCGGCGCAGGACGTTGTCCCATCGTCGACACCTGGTGGCAGACCGAAACCGGCGCGATAATGATGACGCCGGTACCCGGCGTCACCGCCACCAAACCCGGTTCCTGCACCCGGCCCCTGCCCGGCATATTCGCTGATATCGTCGATGACGAAGGCCGCTCGGTCAACAAAGTCGGCGCCGGCGGCTACCTGGTCATCAAGCGCCCCTGGCCTTCCATGCTGCGCACCATCTGGGGCGATAACGAACGCTACCTCAACACCTATTGGGAGAAGTTTCACAACCGCTTCTACGTTGCCGGCGATTCCGCGCATCGCGATGCCGATGGCTATTACTGGATCATGGGCCGCATCGACGATGTGCTCAATGTCGCCGGACACCGCCTCGGCACCATGGAAATCGAATCCGCGCTGGTGGCGCATGTCCATGTCGCCGAGGCCGCCGTGGTCGGCAGGCAGCATGAGATCAAAGGCGAATCGGTGTTCGCCTATGTGGTGCTGAACAAGGCGCGGCCCCAGGGGGCGGCAGCGGATGCGCTCGCGGACGAACTGCGGCGCTGGGTCGCCGACCAGCTCAGTCCCATCGCCAGACCCGATGACATTCACTTCACCGATAACCTGCCCAAGACCCGATCCGGCAAGATCATGCGCCGGCTGCTGCGCGCACTGGCGCGCGGTGAGGCCATCACGCAGGATGTCTCCACGCTGGAAAATCCAGCGATTCTGGAGCAGTTGCGCGGCGCGAAGCACAGCCCGAGTGCGGCACCGGCGAAGAAAGCAACGCCAAAGGCTAAGGTGAAGGCGGCCAGGAAGCCGCCGCGCAAAACCGCCGTGAAGAAGCGACCGGCAAAGCCTGCGCGGCGTGGTGAGTCCAAACGGCGCTGATGCGGCAATGGCCACCAGCAAGGACTTTATCCTCTACCTGCAGGACTGCCTGGGCCATGTACGGGGCTTGCGCTTCAAGGCCATGTTCGGCGAATACGCCATGTACGCGAACGAGATCGTCGTTGGGCTGGTGTGCGATCAGACCGTGTTCATCAAGGTGACCGAGGGCACTGGTGCGCTGCTCGCGGCGCGCGTGAAGCTGGGCCATCCTTATAAAGGCGCCAAGCCCGCTTTCATGCTGACCGAGGGCGAACTGGAGGACAATGACCTGATGGCTCAGGTGGTTGTCGCCGCGCTTCGTGATCTGGTGCCGAAGGCAAAGCCGGCCGGGAAAAAACGTAAATGAGACAGGCACGCCGCATCACCGCTGCCGAAGCGGCAGGACTGGTCAAATCGGGCGACTGGGTGGATTACGGTGCCGTGCTGGCGCAGCCCGATGCATTCGACCGCGCACTGGCCGCTCGCAAGTCGGAACTGCGGGACGTTAAGATCCGCGCCTGCCTGAGCATGCGCCCGCGCGCCGTGCTCGAGGTGGATCCGCAGCGCGAGCACTTTCACTGGTACAGCTGGCACTTCAGTGGCTATGAGCGCAAGAAGCACGATGCCGGCCTGTGCCACTATATTCCCTGCAATCTGGGCGAGATTCCCGATTACTACCGGCGCTTCATCGAGCCGGTGGACATCGTCGTTCTCAAGACCTGCGCCGTCGATGCCGACGGATTTTTTAATCTCAGCGCCAACAATCTATGGCATCGCGCCATCACCTCACGCGCGAGAATCGTGGTGGTGGAAGTCGGTGAGTCGCTGCCCTATGTGTACGGGGTCGACAATGGCCTGCACATCAGCGAGGTGGACTATGTGATTGACGGCGATCAGGTGCCGCCACCGGAGCTGCCCAACCCGCCCCCCAGTGATGCCGACCGCGCGGTTGCGAAGCTGATCGCCGCCGAAGTGCAGGACGGCGCCTGTCTGCAGGTCGGCATCGGCGCCATGCCCAATGCCGTCTGTTCGCTGCTCTTGCACAGCGGTGTGCGCAACCTGGGCGTGCATACCGAAATGCTGACCGACGGTCTCATCGATTTGTACAAGACCGGCTTCATCACCGGTACACAAAAGTCTCTGGACCCCGGCAAGATCGTGTTCAGCTTCGCGCTCGGCTCAAGCACTCTGTATCGGTCGATCGACCGGAACCCGGACTTCCTTTGCTGTGACCTCGACTATACGAACCTGCCGCACACCATCATGAAGAATGAGCGTGTCGTGGCGATCAACAACACCACGCAAATGGATCTGCAGGGGCAGGCATCCTCGGAGTCCTCGGGTCATCGCCACATCAGTGGAACCGGCGGCCAGCTGCAATTCGTTCGCGGCGCGTACGCATCCAAGGGCGGCAAGTCATTCGTTTGCCTGTCGTCCACGTATGAGCGCCATGGCATTCGCAAGAGCCGCATCGCCTTGAACCTCACGCCCGGCAATGTGGTGACGACGCCGCGCTCGGATATGATGTTCGTCGTCACCGAGTTTGGAATCGTCAATTTGAAAGGCAAGTCCGTGCCGGCACGGGCTGAGGCGATGATTTCGCTGGCTCACCCCGACTTTCGCGATGGGCTGGAACGCGAAGCGCGTGAGCACGGACTGATTCCCAAGCGCTTTATCTGACGGGGCTGGAACGTTTAGACCGTACCCGACCCGTGGTTGAGACAGGCGCAGTTACTCCTTGCGGCAAGACTGACTCCGCCCTATATTCGCCCACACGCCACAGGCGCATGCTAACGGAGTCACCGCGATGAAGAACGTTCTGTCGAGTTGGGTGAAGCTGTGCACCGTCGTGTTGCTGCCGGGGCTGGCTTTCGCTGCCGCGGACTTCTACCTGCAGATCAAGGATGCCAAGGGTGAGACGCGCGTTGTGCAATGTCCCGCCGGCGCGTGCGTCGTCGATGCTCTGACTGCTGGCCAGTATTCCGTTTTGATCTGCGATGCGCAAGGCAGGGTCATTCCGAGCAACGTCAATCTGGAATACACCGTGGTGAGTCCACGGGACGTTGCGATGGGCCAGGCCACGGCCAAGCGCATGCACAAGCCGCTCTCCATCACGATCGAATTGAGCCGCGGCGCGCCGCGACAAAATATCCTTACGATTGACGAATCCGGGGTCACTCTGGCGATTGGAACGACGCCGGAGGCGGTTGATACCGCGGCAGCGAAGATCGGCAAATCGCGCTCGAATATTCAGAATAACTGAGACAGTTGATCGCTCTAATCTCGAGTGACGCCCCGCCCGGTTGTTGAATTCTCAACGCAATCGCCGACGCCGGAAATCTGCCAGGATCTCGCGCGCCGCGTTGTGTCCCGGCGCGCCGCTCACCCCGCCGCCGGGATGCGTGCCGGCGCCGCACATGTACAACCCCTTGAGCGGACCGCGGTAATCCGCATGACCGAGCATGGGCCGGGCTGAAAACAGTTGATCCAAACTCAGGCAGCCGTGAAAGATGTCGCCGCCCACGAGTCCGAATTGCCGCTCCAGATCCAGCGGGCTCAACACCTGCCGTCCCAGAATTGAGGCCCTGAAGTTGGGCGCATAGTCGTTCACGAGATCGATCATCACCTCGGCCACTTCGTCACGCTTGTCGTCCCAGGACATGCCGTCTGGCAGCACCGGCGCCACGTGCTGACAAAACAGACTCGCCACATGCTGTCCGGGTGGCGCAAGACTGTCATCCAGTGTGGAGGGAATCAGCATCTCGACGATGGGCTTGCGCGACCAGCCGTGCGCGCGCGCGTCGAGGTAGGCCTGATCCATGTAGGCAAGGCTGGGGCCCATGATGATTCCGGCGCCGTGATGTTCGGCGACGCTCCTTCCGGGCAGCGCGGTGAAGTCGGGCAGTTCCGCCAGCGCCACGTTCATGCGAAAGGTTCCTGAGCCGCTGCGATATCTGCCGATCTGCTCTTTGAACGCGGGGTCCAGAACGGCGGGATCGATCAGCCGTTCGTACAGTATTTTTGGATGGGTGTTCGACACCACACAACGTGCGCGGATGCGCTGGCCGCTGCCGGTGACCACCCCCACCGCGTGCCCGCGTTCCACGATCACTTCGCGAACCGGTGATGACAGGCGGATCGCCACGCCACGCGACTCGGCTGCTTTCACCATGGCTTGCGCAATAGCGCCCATGCCGCCGATGGCATGTCCCCACGCACCCTTCTTGCCGTTGACCTCGCCGAACACGTGATGCAGCAGCACATACGCCGACCCGCCGGCGTAGGGACTGGCGTAGTTGCCGACGATGCCGTCGAATCCGAAGGCCGCTTTGATCGGCGCACTTTCGAACCAGTCGTCCAGATAGTCGCCGGCCGACTTGACGAACAGACCCAGCAGCTCGCGCCGCATCGGCAGATCGAGTCTGCTGACGCGCTTGCCCAGGGCGGCGGTGCGCAGCAGGTCCGGCAGCGTCTGCAGCCAGGATCCTTGCGTGACATTCGGCGGGGTCTGCAGCGTCAGATCGCGCAGCACATCCGCAACCGTTTCAAGCCGCCTGCCGTACTCGTCCAATCGTGCCGCGTCGCCCGAGGAGAATTTAGCGACCTCTTGCGCCGTGATCCCTGCGCCGATCTTGAGATACTGCCCATCCGGCAGGGGAAGAAAATTCGCGATCGATCGTTCCACGATGCGCAACCCATGACCCATCAAGTCCAGATCGCGCACGACCTGCGGATGCAGGAGCGAAACGGTGTAGGCGGCAACGGAATTGCGAAACCCGGGATGAAACTCTTCGGTGACGGCTGCGCCGCCGGCGACCGCGCGCTGCTCGAGCAGCATGACGCTCAGGCCGGCGTCTGCCAGATACGATGCGCATACTAGCGCGTTGTGGCCGGCGCCGATGATGACCACGTCTGTATCGCAGTGCGCGGCCATCTATTTCAGCAGGCGGGCGAAACTGCCTGCGCATAACGCGCTCACCCAGTCCTCGCACAAGGCGATGGCGTCGGCGGGTTTGACGGTGGCAGGACTCAGGCTCAACTCGACCCACAGTCCGTCCATCAAAGCCGACAGACCGATGGCCGCCTGCCTGAGCTTGAACTTGGGCGCATCGCCGCAGCGCGCCAGTTCGCTCAGCAGCGATTCGAGCACGCCGCGGTAGTCGTCATAGGTCCGATCGTGCACGGCACGGATTTCCTCAGAATGCCTCACCATGCTCCAGAAAACGATCCACACGTTGAACAGTTCAGGGTCCGCCAGGGTTGGCGCAAACGAGGCCTGGAAAAATCCGCTCAACCGCTCACGGGACGTTGCATTCTTGCCGCTGGATTGTTCGCTCGCAGACTCACGCAGCGAGCGCGCCAGGGACTCGTAGGTCTCGGCGATGAGGCCTGATTTACTGGGAAAATGGTGGTTGATCAGGCCGATGGACACGCCGGCTTCGGCGCTGATTTTGCGGATGGACACGCCGTCGTGGCCATATTTTTTCAAGCATCGCAGCGTCGCATCAACCAATGCTTCGCGCCGCACCGCAGGCGCGGTGCGGCGGAACTTGGGTTGCGACTTGCTCATTGGCCGGCGCGGACAGGATCGGACAGCGCGTCGAAGCGCGGGTTTCGCGCCATGGGCAATTCCTCGGGCAGCAGTGAAGACGCAAGCACGCGAGGGTAATTGAGCGATCGTACAATAGCAACATGGGCGGTGACGAGGCGCGACCGCCATCGTGCGCATTGTGGCGTTGCCGCGGAAACCTCTGCCCGCTACGCGGCGGCAAACGCCTGGAATTTGAACTCCAGCGCGCGCGCCACCGCTTCATGCGTGATCTTGCCCGCATGCACGTTCAAGCCGTGTGCCAGTCCGATGTCCTTGGCCAGCGCTGCGCGCCAGCCCAGATCCGCCAGCGAGCGCACATACGGCAGGGTCGCATTGGTGAGCGCGAACGTGGACGTGCGTGGAACGGCGCCCGGCATGTTGGTCACGCAATAGTGGATCACACCGTCCAGGATGTAGGTGGGTTCGGCGTGAGTGGTGGGGCGGCTGGTCTCGAAGCATCCGCCCTGGTCGATCGCGATGTCGACGAGCACGGCGCCGGATTTCATGCTCTTGACCATGGCGCGTGTCACAAGCTTAGGCGCCGCCGCCCCGGCGATGAGCACGGCGCCGATGACGAGGTCGGCATCGCGCACGAGTTCTTCGATGGTGTGAGCGGTGGAGTAGGCCGTCTTGAGACGATTGCCGTACAGCGCGGACAGTTCTCGCAGCCGCTTCACTGAGCGGTCAACGACCGTGACGTCGGCGCCGAGGCCGACCGCCATTTCCGCGGCGTGCGTACCGGAGACGCCACCGCCCAGAACCACCACTTTCGCCGGCGGCACGCCTGGTACGCCGCCGAGCAGCACACCGAATCCGCCGTTGGCCTTCTGCAGGGAGCTGGCGCCGACTTGCACGGACATGCGGCCCGCCACTTCGCTCATCGGCGTCAGCAGCGGCAGGGAGCCGTCGGCCGCCGTGACGGTTTCATAGGCGATCGCCGTGGCGCCCGAATCGATCAGCGCCTGCGCCTGTGCCTTGTCGGCGGCGAGGTGCAGATAGGTGAACAGCACTTGTCCGCCTTTGAGCATCTTGCACTCGGCCAATTGCGGTTCTTTGACCTTGACGATCAGATCCGCGCCGTTGAACACATCCGCCGCCGATGCTGCGATGCTGGCGCCGGCGGCCTTGTAGTCGGTGTCGCCAAAGCCGATGCCTGCTCCAGCGCCGGTCTGCACCACCACCGAATGTCCTGCGTTGACCAACTCGCGTACGCCTGCAGGCACCAGCCCGACACGGTACTCATGCACTTTGATTTCCTGAGGCACACCGATTTTCATGGCGATCTCCCGCGGGTTGAGACGGTTGGAGGCAGGCCAGAGATCGTAGAGCCAAGCGAAGCGGCAAAAATTGCTAAACCATTCACGTTTGGATGGGTAAATGGCTTAAAATGCCAACTATATGCAATATGACGCAAGAATCTGCCGAATATGAAACTGGACTCATTCGATCACGCCATTCTGCGCACCCTGCAGCTTGATGGCCGTATCACCAACAGCGCGTTGGCCGAGCGGGTCAACCTGTCCGAATCCGCGTGTCTGCGCCGCATTCGCGGACTCGAGCAGAGCGGATTGATCGAAGGCTACGCGGCCGTGATCAATCAACAAAAAGTAGGCTGTCCCGTGAACGTGTTCGTCAACATCACGCTGGAGCGGCAGGAACAGGCGCACTTGCACGAATTCGAAGAGGCGGTGCGTAAAGTGCCGGAGGTCATGGAGTGCTACCTCATGTCCGGCGAATACGATTACCTTCTGCGCGTGGTGCTGGCCGACACGGCGGACTTCGAACGTCTGCACAGTCAGCACCTGACGCGGCTGCCAAATGTGGCGCGGGTCCAGTCGAGCTTTGCGCTGCGCACCGTGCAGAAATCGCGAGAGCTGCCGGTGCGTTGAAGGAGATGCCAGTGAAACAGAGAAAAATCGTGTTGACCCGGCTGCCGTATGTCGCGCTCGCGCTGTTGGTTCTCAGCGCCAGCCCCGGTGCGCGCGCCGCCTCATCGGCCGCTTCCGCGCGCCAGCGCGATGGCTACGACTACTACGCCATCGGCAATGTGCAAGCCTCACGGCCCGCTCCGACACAATTGGGCCTCATGCTCTCCGGCGGCGGCCAGTGGCTGCCCGATGCCTTCGGCTGGTTTGCCGAGAAAGCCGGTCACGGTCATCTGGTCATTCTGCGCGCTTCGGGGGCGGATGATCTGCAGCGCGAGATTTTCCGCGACGGCGGCGGCTTCGCCTCCGCACAAACGCTGGTGTTTCACGATCGCAAACCTGCCAGCGATCCGGCGGTGCTGGATATCGTCAAGCATGCCGATGCCATTTACTTCGGCGGCGGCGATCAATCCCGGTATGTGCGCTATTGGAAAGACACGCCGTTGAGCGCTGCGTTGGATGCGCATGTGAAGGCGGGCAAGCCGATCGGCGGAACCAGCGCGGGTCTGGCGATCCTTGGTGCTTACAGCTATGGCGCAATGGACGGTGGCAGCCTGATTTCGCGCCTCGCGTTGTCCGATCCCGCCGGTCCGCATGTCACGCTGGTGCGCAACTTTCTGCACCTGCCTTTCCTGAGCAATGTCATTACCGACACCCATTTCGCCAAGCGCGATCGGCTCGGCCGGCTCATCACCTTTGTGGCGCGGCTGGCAGCCGAGGAGAAGAACCCGGCCATCACCGGCATCGGCGTGGATGAGGACACGGTGCTGTGCGTCGACAGCAGCGGCCTCGGGCGCGTATTCACGGCGGGCGCGGGTCTGGCCTGGGTGGTGCGCCCGATGCACGGGCCCGAGCAACTGACGCCGAACAAGCCTCTGGAGATGAGCGCGCTGCCCATCGTCGCCGCCGGCACCTCGAGCATCGTGGATCTGAACCGCTTCGTCATCGAGCAGCCGGCCTTTGAGTTCACGGTCAGCGTCAAGCAGGGCGTGTTGATCGGCAATGAGCGCACCGCCGCGGCCCGCCTGAACTCAGAGCCGCATTGGTCGCTGGGCGTTCACGGCGGCGTCGGGGTGATCGACAAGGGCGCTCTGACGCCGCAGAAAGAAGCGCTGTATCGCGCCGGGTTGACCAATGCCTTGAACGCGGGCGGCAAGGTGTTGCGCGATGGCGGTTCAAGCCTGGATGCGGTCGAAGCGGCGGTGCGCGTGCTGGAAGATGATCCGCTGTTCAATGCCGGCAAGGGCGCGGTGTTCAATGCCGAGGGCAGGAACGAGTTGGACGCCGCCATCATGGATGGACGAACGCGCAGGGCGGGTGCGGTGGCAAGCGTGACGCGGACCAAGAATCCCGTCAGTCTGGCGCGTGCCGTGATGGAAAAATCCGAGCACGTCATGCTGGCCGGTGAGGGCGCCGACACGTATTCCAAGCTGCGCGGCCTGGAACAGGTCGACGCCGGCTACTTTCGCACCGAGGAACGATGGCAGCAGTATCTGCAGTGGCGCGCCACTCAGAAAGTCACGCCCGAGCGCACGCATTTGTACGGCACCGTCGGCGCCGTGGCCCTGGACCGGGACGGGCATCTTTCCGCCGCCACCTCCACCGGCGGGCTGACCGGCAAACGCTGGGGACGTATCGGCGACTCGCCCGTGATCGGTGCCGGCACCTATGCCGAAGACGGCATCGCCGCGGTGTCCGCCACCGGCACGGGCGAATACTTCATCCGCAGTTCCGCTGCGCGTCAGGTGCGCGATCGCGTGGAATGGCAGGGGGAAAGCATCCAGGACGCGGTCGACGACACCATCGAGGACATCGAAATTCTCGGTGGCGACGGCGCAGTGATGGGCATGGACGGCAGCGGCCACGTCGCTTTTTCAATGAACAGCGTCGGGATGTACCGTGGCTGGGTCAGTTCGCAGAGCGCATCGGCAACGGCCATCTATGCCGATGAACGCATTGCGCCTTAGCGTCCCGACGATCCGACGCCCTCGATGCCGATGAAGCGCAGAAACTCGGCGCGCGTGCTGGCATCGGCGCGAAAAGTGCCGAGCATCTTGCTGGTGACCATGGACACGCCGCGCTTGTGCACGCCGCGCGTGGTCATGCACTGGTGCACGGCGTCGATGACCACGCCCACGCCGCGCGGCTTGAGCACGTCGTGGATGGATGCGGCGATCTGCGCCGTGAGCTTTTCCTGCACCTGAAAGCGGCGCGCGTAGCCGTCCACAACGCGCGCCAGTTTGCTGATGCCGACCACACGGTCGGTGGGCAGATAGCCGACGTGCGCGCGGCCGATGATGGGAGCCATGTGATGTTCGCAATAGGACTCGAAGGAGATGTCGCGCAACACCACCATCTCGTCATAGCCTTCGACTTCTTCGAACGTGCGCCGCAGGTATTCGCCCGGGTCCGAGGCATAACCGGAGAACCAGTCACGATAGGCGTTCACGACGCGCTTGGGCGTGTCACGCAATCCCTCGCGCTGCGGGTCTTCGCCGGCCCAGCGCAACAGTGTTCGCACCGCGTCTTCGGCCGACTCGCGCGTGACCGCTGATTCCTGCTCTTTCTTGGCCATAAATACCTTGCATCGTCGGATTGGATGGCGTGACCTTACACCATTGAGCCGGTAGCGCGAAGCGCCGAATCCGATCGCGTCGCGATTGAATCCAAAACGCATCCGCCTGCGAATGTCTTAGTCGCTGCTGTGCTCCAGTGAGCGCACGAGCAGCCGCTGCCAAAGCCACTCCTGACGCGACGCAGGCTTCTGTAAACCCATTCGCTCCAGCGCCGGCCGGCATGCGGCCGGCGTGCGCGCGCGCAGTACCGCGCCGGCCACGGCCCGGATTCTCGGCCACAGGGTGGCGGTGCTTTGCTTCAGATGCGTCAAAGCCTTCGCCAGCTCGATTTCCTGCGCAGTCAGATCCGTTCCAAACGGAAACTCCGAAAACAGTCCCCGGGCGCGGGCCAGCGCGAAGCGGCGCTCGAGGCGGCCTGGGTGATTGTCCCGGTGCGCCGCCGGGATGGCATGATCTGCGGACAACTTGCCCGCACGCACGGCCAGCAGTCTCAGGTTTTCCTGAAAGCGAGAATCGGCAATGTTGAGCAACGCCACGATCACCTGTTCGTCGGTCTTGCCGCGCAGGTCCGCGATTCCGTATTCGGTCACCACCACATCGCGAAGATGGCGTGGAATGGTGGTGTGTGCATAGTTCCACAGGATGTTCGACTGCAGCTTGTCCTTGTGCCCGCGCGTGCTGCGCAAAACCAGGATGGTGCGCGCGCCCGGCAGTGCATGCCCCATGGCCACGAAGTTGTACTGTCCGCCCACGCCGCTGACGACACGGCCATCGGCCAGCGCATCGGCCGTCGATGCGCCCAGCAGGCTCACCATCATGGTGGTGTTGATGAAGCGGCTGTCGCGCCGCTGCGCCGCCTTGAGTACCGCGGCATCACCGTACAAGTCGTTGATGTAGGCGATGCCGCACATCTCAAACTGACGGCGCTCGGGCTCTGGCATGTCGCGCAAGGCCGCATAAAAGCCGCGCGGGCCGAGAAAAAAGCCGCCGTGCAGGAGCACGCCGCCGCTCAACTGCCGTGCCGTGCAGTACTTGAGCAGCCGCGCGCGATTTGCCGCGTCGTCCAGCCGCGCCGCGGCCAGTGCCTCGCCGCCGATGATGTTGCCCTCATCGAAGCGGCACTCGGATCGAAACACGCCGCAGCGCTGCAGGCTGCCGAAATCGGCGGCGCTGAGCGTTCCCCTCAGGCCGCGATCGGCGAGGGCACACAGCATCCGCTCATCGATCTGCTCACCGATTTTGCGCGCACTCAGTAACTGCTGAATGCGCAGATCCGGGTAGACGCGGCGCTTGAGCACGCCGCTGCGGTACAGGTCGATGAAGCCATCGACCAGCATCTCGGTGCAGCCGTACAGCCCTTCCTCGAACACCTCCTCGCCGCCGAGTTCGCCCACTTCATCCGCGAATCGTTCGCTGATCCCGAGTGATTGGATGATCTCGCGGAACTCGCCGTTCTGCTGGTGACGAAGCTGCAGGCAGTAGGCCACTGCATCGCCCAGCGCGCCGATGCCCAGTTGCAGAGTTCCGCCGTCGCGCACCAGCGCCGCAGCATGCAATCCGATCGCATAGTCCACCGTGGCGATGGCTGTATTGGGGGGCGCGAACAGGTCGTACTCATAGCGCGGATGTTCGAGGATGAAGTCGAAGGTTTCCGCCTCGACTTCAGCGGCCCCGAACATGAAGGGCATCTGCCGGTTCACCTCGCCGATCACTACCACATTCGCCGCGCCCTGCGCTGCCAGGGCGTCGAGCAAGTCGACGCTGATATCCGGGTTGGAGCCGAAGCTGTAGCGGACGCGCCCGCCGGGCCCGGACCGGGCCACCAGCTGCGCCATGACATTGACGCCGGCGCGCAGCAGATCGCGCGCCACGTGGGTGTAGTTGCTGCTGACGTAGTGACGCTGTGAATGCGCCACGTTCAGCGAGGCGCCCGGTTCGAAGAAGAACTCGATCACCTGGACGTTGGCGGGCAGGGTGTTGGCATGCAGGTCCCGCACATAGTCCAGCTCCACGGTGCCGCCAAAGACGCGCTCCACCAGCGGCTGCAAAAAGCGCCGCTCCAGTTCGCTGTGCCATTGCGGTTTGCGCAGGCTCAAGGCGGTGAAGATCTTCAAGGAAATGGCCGGGTCGCGCTGTGCGCGCCGGTAGAACTCGTTCGCGACCGGAATGGCCTTGCCCACACCGATGGGCAGCGCCAGCACGATCTTGCCGCCGAGGCGCTGCAGCGTGGCGTCCACGCATTCGGCGACGTCGTCGACGTAGCGTGGCGTTTTGGACATTGCGGTCAGGGAACAGGTTTCAGGCTTACCGAGAAATGGATCTTCACCTCATCGCCCACCCACTCGGTGCTTTTCCATTCACTCTGACCCACCCCAAAATCCAGGCGCTTGATCGTGGAGTTGCCGATGAGGGTTGCTGCACCGGCGACGGGCGTGAACTGAAAGTCGATGGGAACGTCGCGGCTGACGCCGCGCAAGGTCAGCGTGCCGACGGCGGCAAAGCCTTGCGCCGTCCTGGTGATGCCGCGAGTCACATAGTGCGCGCCGGGGATTTTCGCCGTGTCGAAGAACTCCGCGCCGCGCAGGGCCTTGTCGCGCTCCTCATCCTGCGAGTCCAGTGAATCAACATCGATCTGCACCTCGATGCGGCCTGCTTCCGGCTGCGCCGGATTGAACCGGGCGGTCACGGCGAACTTCTTGAACACGCCTTTGAACGCAGCGCCCGCCTGCATGCCGGAGAATTCCAGCCGGCTGCGAACCGCATCGGAGGCATAGGAGGGTGGCGTCGCCGCCGCGGCAGCAGGAACCGGGCCCTTGGATGCTTCGGCGAACGCGCCGCTCGCCATCAGTAGGACGCAGGACACAAACGCTGGTACGGCGGTCTTGATCATGACTTGCCTCGCGTGTTCGTGAAGGGAAGCATGCGCTTGAGCACATCGTCCTTGTCCCAAAAATGATGCTTCAGCGCAGCCAGAATGTGCAGTATGGCCAGGATGAGCAGCGTGGTCGTGAGCACCTCGTGAACCTCCTGGAGCAGCTTGAAATGACCCTGATCGCGCGCAATCAGATCGGGCCAGGGAAAAAATCCGAACCAGCTCACCGTGAAGCCGCGCGCCGAGGACATCAGCCAGCCGGACAGGGGAACCGCGAACAGCAGCACATAAAAAAGAACATGGGTGAGGCGAGCCAGCGTTCGTTCGTAGCCCTTCATGCCGCCGGGCAATGCCGGCGCAGGATTCATGAGCCGCCAGATCAGCCGCACGACGGCCAGCATCAGCACCGTCATGCCGACGCTCTTGTGGCGGGTGAGCAGCGCCAGCTGCTGCATCTTCGAAGGGGTGTCCTCGGCGAGGCTTGCGAGCACAAACTGCGTCACGATGAGGCCGGTGATGACCCAATGCAGCAGCTGAGCGATTCCATCGTAGCGGTGCTTGGCGGTTGAATCGGGCATGGGGCTCCTTAATCTTTGCGCAGGGTCGGTGGCCGCGATAGTGTAGCAAGTCGCGATGCTGCGGCCGGATTTTGGAATAGCCCATGAAAAATTCCATTGGATTGGCGCTGACCTGCATGCTCGCCTGCGCGTGCACAGCGCCACCGCCGCGTTCAGGCACCGGATCGCCGGGCGCAAACCCGGCGCCGCCCATGAGTCCCGGTCCGACCGGCCCCGCCGAGCCGGCGCTGCGTTCCGGCGCAAGGTTGTACCGGGTCGATGCGCAGAGCTCGCAGATTATCGTGCTGGTGTACCGCGCGGGTGCGCTGGCCAATCTGGGCCACAATCATGTGCTTGCGCTGCGTCCGGATCGCGGTTGGATCGAATCCGCCGCGCCGATTTCAGGCTCCTCGTTCTATGTGCAAGTTCCCCTTGAGCGGGTGATTGTCGACGACGCGGCGCTGCGCCGGCAGGAAGGCGCGGATTTCGCGGGTGAAATTCCCGAAGAGGCAAAGCAGGGCACGGCACGCAACATGCTGGGCGAGGCCTTGCTGGATGCGTCGCATTACCCGCTGCTGGTCATTCGCAGCGCCGCCATCGCCGCGCACGGCGATACGCTCACGGCCATTGTGCACTTGAGCGTGGCGGGCCACGAATCCAATGTGAGCGCGCAATTCAAGCTGGAAGAGACGGCCACCCGGCTCATCGCCAGCGGCCAGTTGGATCTGCGCCAGTCCGAATTGGGCTTGAAGCCCTTCAGCATCATGCTGGGCGCTTTGCAGGTGCAGGATCAGATGCGCATCAAGTTCCGCATCGTTGCGACCCGCGGCTGACCCGCCGGGCTTATTCGTCGGTGATGCCTCGCATCAATATGCGGGTACCCTCAGGCGCAATGAACAGCGCCGACGGCGTGCCGCGCAGCACGGCGGGCAGGTCCCGATGCGCCTCGATGCCGGCGGCCGCGAGCGTGGCGATGCGGGTGTGGATGTCGTCGGCTTCGAATACCAGCGTTGGCTGTGGCAGATGGCGCGCGTCGTACAAGCCGATGTCGATGAAGTCGCTGGTGCAGCTGATGTGCGGCAGGCGCGCCTGGAGTGCGTCCATGCCGACGAAACCCTTGCCTTCCCAGAAGGCCTTGGCGCCATCCATGTCTGCGGCGGGAAGCGCGATTTCCTCGAAGTAGCCGCAATGGGACACCTGCGTGGCCTTGCGTTCACTGGGAGAGAAGCTGCGCGCTTCGATCATGCGCACCAGCACGCCGCAGGGATCCAGGAAGCCGATTTCATTGAACACGGCATTGCCGAGCCGGCGCACCTGCAGTTCCACGCCGTCGGTTTCCAGCAGCCCGGCCTGATTGAGGATGTCGGGCCGCACGAAGGTCAGGGCGGGCGTGGCCGGGGATTGCTGGTGCAGGCCCACGCAGATCCTGCCGTCCGTGACGACGGCGTAAGGGTGATTCCAGGCATCGCCCACCTGCGCCTGCGTGAAGCCCAGCTTTGCATAGAATTCCAGCGAGTGCGGAATGTCCGCGCTTTGCACCGAGAATTCCAGGAAGCGTCCCAGCATCGGCCGCTTAGGAAATTCCGCCGATGCACATGTACTTCAATTCGGTGTAATCCAGGATGCCGTACTTCGAGCCTTCGCGTCCGACGCCGGATTCCTTGATGCCGCCGAAGGGTGCGACTTCGGTGGAAATGATGCCCGTGTTGATGCCGACGATGCCGTACTCCAGCTTCTCTGCGACGCGCCAGGAACGGGCAAGGTCGCGGGTGTAGAAATAGGTGCGAGGCCGAATTCGGTGTCATTGGCCATGGCGATGGCCTGTGCCTCGGTGTCGAACTTGAACAGCGGCGCGAGCGGCCCGAAGGTCTCCTCGCGGGCCACCAGCATGTCGCGCGTGACGTTGGCGAGAATCGTGGGCTCGAAAAACGTGCCGCCTAACGCGTGGCGCTTGCCGCCGAGGATGATGTGCGCGCCTTTGGCGATCGCGTCCTGTATGTGCTCCTCCATCTTGGCCAGCGCTTTCGCATCGATCAACGGGCCCTGCTCGGTGGCGCCGGCGAGGCCGTCGCCAATGCGCAGCTTGCGCACCGCCTGCGCCAGTTTTCCGGAGAAAGCGTCGTAGACGCCAGCCTGTACCAGCAGCCGGTTGGCGCACACGCAGGTCTGCCCGGTGTTGCGGTACTTGCTGGCCAGCGCGCCTTCGACGGCCGCGTCCAGATCCGCATCGTCGAAGACGATGAATGGCGCGTTGCCGCCCAGTTCGAGAGAAAGCTTTTTCATGGTGCCGGCGCATTGCTCCATCAGCTTCTTGCCGATTTCCGTGGAGCCGGTGAAGGTGACCTTGCGCACGATGGGGTTGGATGTCATCTCAGCGCCGATGGCTGTGGCCGAACCGGTGATGACGTTGAACACGCCGGCCGGAATCCCGGCGCGATGCGCCAGCTCCGCCAGTGCCAGCGCCGAATATGGCGTCTGTGTGGCCGGCTTGCAGACGAAGGTGCAGCCCGAGGCCAGTGCCGGACCGGCCTTGCGCGTGATCATCGCCGAGGGAAAGTTCCACGGCGTGATCGCCGCCACCACGCCCACGGGTTGACGGATCACCACCAGCCGTTTGTCGGCCTGATGTCCGGGTATCACATCGCCGTACAAGCGCTTGCCTTCCTCGGCAAACCATTCGATGAAGGAGGCTGCGTAGGCGATCTCGCCTTTTGACTCTGCCAGCGGTTTGCCCTGTTCGGCCGTCATCAACACGGCCAGGTCTTCCTGATTGGCCATGAGCAGATCGAACCAGCGGCGCAGAATGATGGCGCGTTCCTTCGCCGTCTTCGCCGCCCAGGCCGGGAAGGCGCGCGCTGCCGCATCGATGGCGCGGCGCGTCTCGGCGGCGCCCATGTTGGGAATCGAGCCGAGCACGGCGCCGCTGGCCGGATTGGTCACTGCGATGGTCTTGCCGCCGTCGGCGTCGCTCCACGCGCCGTCGATGTAGCAGCGCTGGCTGAGTAACGAGGGATCTTTGAGATTCATGATTGGCTATCTCTCCAGAATGGCCGTGACGCCCATGCCGCCGGCCGTGCAGATGGAGATCAGCCCGCGCTTGGCTTTTTGCTGATCCAACAGTTTGGCAAGACTGGCAACGATGCGTGTGCCCGTGGCGCCGAAGGGATGTCCCAACGCGAGGCTCCCGCCTTTGACGTTCAACTTGCTGCGCTCGATGGTTCCGAGCCGGGATTTCAACCCCAGCTTGTCGCGGCAGAACGCGGGGTCGTTCCAGGCTTTGAGCGTGCACAAGGCCTGCGCGGCGAAGGCCTCGTGAATTTCATAGAAGTCGAAGTCCTGCAGTTTCAGGTTTGCATCGGTGAGCATGGCCGGCACGGCGAAGGCCGGCGCCATCAACAATCCGTCAGACTTGTCGAAAAAATCCACCGCCGCGACTTTGCCGTAGGCCAGATAGGCGAGCACCGGCAGGTTGTGGGCGCGGGCCCACTCCTCGCTGGCCAGCAGCACGGCGGAGGCGCCATCGGTCATCGGTGTGGAATTGCCAGCCGTCAGCGTGCCCGATCCGGAAAAATCGAACGCGGGCTTGAGCTTGGCCAGCTTGTCCAGGCTGGTGTCGGCGCGGATGTTGTTGTCCTGCTTCAATCCCTGGTATTGGATCACCAGATCATCATAAAAGCCCTCGGCATAGGCTGCCGCGGCCTTTTGATGACTTTCCAGAGCGAGCTGATCCTGCTCTTCGCGCGTGATGCCCCATTGTCTTGCCATGAGTTCGGTGCTCTGTCCCATGGACAGTCCGGTGCGCGGTTCGGTGACGCCGGGCAGCACCGGCTTGAAATGTCTGGCCCGGACCTTAAGCCAAGCGCCGATGCGCTCGCCCGTGCTTCTGCTTCGATAGGCTTTGAGCAGCAACTGCTGAAAGCTCTTCGGAAACACCACCGGCGGATCACTCACCGTATCCACGCCCGCGGCAATGCCGGAGTCGATCTGGCCCAGCGCGATCTTGTTGCCGATCATGATGGCCGCTTCGAGACTGGTGCCGCAGGCACGCTGCAGATCCACGCCCGGCGTCTGCGGCGACAGACCGCTGCCGAGCACGCTTTCCCGCGTCAGGTTCCATTGGCTGGAATGCTTCATGACGGCGCCCGCTGCCACATCGCCCAGGCGCTGGCCGTTCAAACCGAATCGATTGACCACGCCGGCCAGCGCCGCGGTCAGCATCTCCTGATTCCCGACTTGCGTGTACGCGGTGTTGCCGCGCGCAAAGGGAATGCGGGACCCGCCGATGATGGCGACTCGTCGAGTATTGGCTCCAACCAGCATGACGTTGATCCTTTGCGAAGCGTTGCGAAATGATACCGCAGGTGCGTACCGGTATTATGGACCCAGGAGCCCCTATAATTCGAACATGGTGTCACGCGCCCGACTGATTCCGCTGGGATTGCTGCTGCTCGCAGCCGGCTGCCAGCGTACTGCACAGCCGCCCGCGCCGGTGCAGGCCGCTGCGCCCAGCGCCCGCGCCGCGGCCATTGAATTAAAGCGTGTGCTCGAACGCTACTTTGCCGCTTATCTGGCATTGAATCCGACGCAGGCCAGCGCGATCGGAGACCGCCACCTGGATGCGCAGCTGGAAAACTCCGTCTCGCTGCAGTACCTGGCGGATTCGCTCGCGCTCGAGCGCGGCGCCCTGGCCGAACTGAACCTGGTTCCGGCCGCAATCCTGGACGCGGATGCGAGATTGAACTTCGACATTTTCAAATTCGAGCGTGAAGCGGCGATCCAGGGCTTCGTGTATCCACAGGAATTGCTGCCGGTGAATCCTTTCGAGGGCATGCCGCAGGATTTCGCGCAAATGGGCAGCGGCGGCGGTGTGCATTCATTCGCCGACCTGAAAGGCTACGAAGACTGGCTCAGCCGCATCGATGCGTTCGAGGCGTGGTCGCGCCAGGCCATCGACAACCTGCGTGAGGGTGAGCGCCGCGGCTACACCTTGCCGCGAGTCCTGGTCGACAGACTGCTGCCGCAGCTTGCCGAGCTTGGGCAGGATCGCATCGGCAATCCCTTCTACCGGCCGTTGAATATGTTCCCGTCCGGCATTTCGGCCGCGAACCGTACCGACATTTCGCAGCGTTTGAACACCGCAATCAAGAACAGGGTGTTGCCGGCCTATCGAAACCTGCACGATTTTCTGCGCAATGAGTATTTGCCGCGGGCGCGTGCCAGCGCCGGCTTGAATGAGTTGCCAATGGGCGAGGCGTGGTACGCGTATTGCGTGCGCCGCGCGACCACGACGTCGATGACGCCTGCGCAGGTGCATGCTTTGGGCGCTGCCGAAGTGGAGCGCGTGCGTGCGCGCCTGCTGGATGCCGCCGCGCAATCAGGTTTTGCCGGGAATCTGCCTGCGTTCATTGAATTTCTTGCGCGCGATGCGCGATTTTATTTTCAATCAGCGCAGGAACTGCTTGATGTTTACGGCGCGCTGAAGACGCAGGTGACGGCGGCGGCACCGGCACTGTTCGCCGCCGCGCCGGCCGCGGATCTGCAGATCCTCGCCATGCCGGATTTCCGCCATGCCGGCGCACCCGCTGTTGCCTATGATCCGGGCATTGCGGATGGCAGGCATGCGGCGCTGTTGTACGTGAACACCGCCGATCTTCCCTCGCGTCCAAGGTTTGCGGTCTCGGCGCTGTTTCTGCATGAGGGGATCCCGGGCCGGCACCTGCAGAGTGCCCTTCAACGTCAACGCACTGATCTGCCGCGTTTCCGCCGCTTCGGCGCGGTGGACGCGTTTGTGCAAGGCTGGGCTGCGTACTCGGAGAGCCTGGGCGATGAACTAGGCGTCAATGCCGATCCCTACCAGCGGGTGGGCGCGCTGTTCGGGGAACTGCGCCGCGCGGCGCGGTTGGTGGCGGACACCGGTCTGCACGCCAAGGGCTGGAGCCGGCGCCAGGGGATCGACTATCTTCGCGCGCAACTGCCGATCAGCGACGGCGAAGCCTCCATCGAGGTGGACCGTATGCTGGCGCTGCCAGGCCGCGCCCTGGCCGGCATGGTCGGTGAACTGCGATTCAAGGCATTGCGGGTCCGCGCGCAAACGGCGCTGGGGCCGCGGTTCGATATTCGTGAGTTTCACGGCGCATTGCTCAACGAGGGCAGCCTGCCGCTGGAGGTCCTGGATGCGAAAATGGATCGCTGGATAAAGAGTAAGGCTTATAATCCGCCGCAATGAAAATCCGTATCCTGACATGGGCCGCGATTGCCGCGCTCGCCTGCACAGCCGGCGCCTGCGACCGCGAGTCCCCGCCGCCGCCGCCGCGCATCAAGGAAGTGTTCCACCTCAACGGCTATGAGAAGGACTTCGGCTACGCGCAGGCCGTGCTCATTGACAAGACCTTGTACGTGTCGGGTTCCGTTTCCGCCGATGCGCAGGGGCGCCTGGTTGCACCGGGCAACATGGCCGATCAGATGCGCGCTGCGTACATCAACGTGCAGCACACACTGGCCGCGCACGGCGTAGGCTTTGAGCAGGTGGTCAAGGAGACGATCTACACCACGGATATGGATGCGTTCCTGAAGGAAAAGAATGTGCGGCTGGATTTCTACGACAAGGCGCGGCTGCCGGCCGCCTCATGGGTTCAGGTGCAGCGGCTTATCGATCCCGGTTTCATGATTGAAATCGAAGTCGTGGCGGAGTTGCCGTAACAGGTTCGCCGTGCGCAATCTTATCGATCGGAATTTCGAGCGTCGGCTGGCGGGCCTGACGAACTCTGGCGAGCGGAAGGTTCTGCGCGGCGGACGCAAGGGCGTGGAAAAAGAATCGCTGCGGGTCATGCCGGACGGCGAGATCGCGCGCACCCGCCACCCCGAGGCGCTGGGTTCGGCGCTGACCAACGAGAACATCACCACCGATTTTTCCGAAAGCCTGATCGAACTGGTCACGCCGCCCTTCGGCGAGTCATGGGAGCTGCTTCAGTACCTGTGCGACATGCATCAGTTCGTCTACCGCCATCTGAACGATGAGCTGCTGTGGGCCACGAGCATGCCGAGCGCGCTGCACGGCGATGACAGCATTCCCATCGCGCAGTTCGGCACGTCCAACATCGGCCGCATGAAAACCGTGTACCGCAACGGACTTGGGCTCCGCTACGGGCGCATCATGCAGGCGATTTCCGGCGTGCATTTCAACTACTCGTTCTCCACTCATCTGTGGGACGTATTGCAGCACGTCAGCAAATCTTCCGCGCCGCGTCAGGACTTCATGTCCGAGCAGTATTTCGCGCTGCTGCGCAACTACCGCCGCTATGGCTGGATCGTGCTGTATCTGTTTGGCACGTCGCCGGCCGTGGGCGAGGGCTTCTTTGCGGGCCGCGAAGTGGCGATGCCGAAATTTGACGCGCACACCTACTACGAACCCCATGCCACGTCGCTGCGCATGAGCGACATTGGCTACCGCAACAAGAACCAGGCTGGCGTGAGCGTTTCGGTGAACAGCATCGAGGATTATGTGCGCGACTTGTCCAAGGCCATCAACACGCCGTACGCGCCTTATGCAGAACTCGGCGTGAAAGTGGATGGGGACTATCGCCAATTGAACTCCAACATTCTGCAGATTGAGAACGAGTACTACAGCTTCATCCGTCCCAAGCGCGTGGCAGGCTCCGGCGAACGTCCGACCAAAGCGCTGCAGCGCGCCGGCGTTGAATACGTCGAGGTGCGCGCGCTGGATGTGAGCGCGTTTGATCCGGTGGGCGTCAATCAAAACAAGCTGCGGTTTCTCGAAGCGTTCCTGGCGCTGTGCCTGCTCAAGGACAGCGAGCCGCTGGGGCGCAGCGAGCAGGACCGGCTGGATGAGAATCACGTGCTGGTGGCGCGGCGCGGCCGTGAGCCCGGATTGATGCTGCAACGGGAGGGCCGCAGCTTCCGCATGCTCGACTGGGCTCGTGAGCTGCTCGATTCCATGCAGGGTCTGTGTGAAATGCTTGACTACAGCGAGCCGCAGCGTCCGTATATGGCTGCCCTGGAGCATCAGCGGGCAAAGATCGAGGATGTCGAGCGCACGCCATCGGCGCGCATGCTGGCGGAAATGCGGCAGGAACGAGAGTCGTTTTTCGAGTTCGCGCAGCGCATGTCCAAGGTGCACAAGGATTATTTCCTCGACCTGTACCCGCCCAACGAACAGCGGCTCAATACCTTCAGCGCCGCTGCGGCCGAGTCCCTCGAAGCGCAGCGCAGCATTGAAGCCTCCGATAAAGTCGATTTTGACGCCTACCTTGCCGAGTATTTCCGGCACTGACGCGCCGCATCACTGAAAGCGTTGTTTTGACATAACAGGTAAATTGAAAACTGTGCCTTGAGGCCTTATTCCCGGCGATCGGAGTGTTATGTTCACCCCTGCGATGAATCCCGAAAACCGCTTTTCCATCGAAGATTTGCCGGATGCTCCGCACGCCCGACAATTGCGCGAGGGGTTTCCGTGGCTGACCTTTGCACCGGATCTGGAGGCGGACTTTCGCCGCCAATACCTGACGGACAATCTTCAGTATCTGCGCATCAACATGCTGCTCGGATTTCTCGCGCTGATTGGCTTCGCCGTCATGCAGGCGATGATCCTGGGCCCGACGCTCAACCGCATTCCCAACCTGCTGCATTTTCTGATCATTGCGCCGGCAACCCTGTTGCTGTTCGCCATGACGTTCACGCAGACCGGCAAGCGCTATTTTGCGCAGATGATGATGGCCGGGGGAACCATCGCCGGACTCTGCGTCGTCGCGGAGCAGATCTTGAGTGCGCAGGGCGGAATCACCCTATTGTTCCCCTGCCTGATCCTGACGACAGCGTACCTGTATCTTCTGACCGGCTTGGTTTTCTATCACGCACTGACCATCAACTTGATCGTGCTCGTCAGCTACCTGATCACCGCGGCGGGGTTGAGTCTGCCGGGCAGTCTGTTTGCCTTCAACGCGCTGTCGCTGTTTACGGCCAATGTGTTCTGCGCCTCCGTCATCTACATGCATGAGAGGACGGTACGCACCCGATTCCTCGAAGGCCACCTGCTGCGTGACATGGTGGCGCGCGACGGCCTCACAGGAATTCAAAATCGCCGCATGTTCGACCAGCACATTCACCGCACCTGGCAGCTGGCCTTGTCCGAACGCCAGCGCGTTGCGGTGTTCCTGGTCGACATCGATTGCTTCAAGGACTACAACGACCGCTACGGGCATCAGGCCGGCGATGAATGCCTGCGTGCGGTGGCCGTGTGTCTGAATCAGTGCGCACGCCGGCCGCTGGACGTGGTCGCGCGCTATGGCGGGGAGGAATTCGCGCTGGTGCTGTACCAGGCCACGCGCGAATACGTGGCCGAGGTGCTCACCCGCATCCAGCGCTCGGTTGCCGAGTTGAACATTCCACACGAAGCATCGCGGGTGGCGAGCCGGCTAACAGTCAGCATCGGCGCAGCCTACGTGCTGCCCGGAGCCAACCGCACGCATGAAGGCCTGATCCAGCTCGCCGATGAAGCGCTGTACGCCGCCAAGGAACAGGGCCGCAATCGGGTGGTGGTCATGGAAGCGGAGTACCAAACCCTGCAGACGGGCCGCTTCGAACGGCGCCGCAACGAGCGCGTTCAGAATTCCTGACATCGGCGCGTGCTGACTCCTGCTTTTTACCTCGCCGCTCTGTCTGTCTGAGGGGAATCTGTTTGGCGCGTGGGCGCGCGGTAAAGGCACCGTTTTGGATCGGTCGGTCGCTAGCCGAACTTCGCGGATTCGCACCTGATTAGGCCACCCCGTCCGGGGTGGCCGCGCATTATGTTTTTGATTTTGTTCAAATCCAGTGCCCGCGTTTGTGCGAAAGCGCGTGTAGTGAAGACCTACTGTCTGGTCAACGGCGCAGGGTAGCGGATAATGCGAGCCCAAGATGTTTTTGCGCGCCACCACTCGTAAGAAAGACGGCAAGCTGCACAATTACTGGAGCATCGTGGAGAACCGTCGTGTCGCCGGCGGGCGCGTGGTGCAGCGACACGTGTTGTATCTGGGGGAGATCAACTCCTCGCAAGCACTCGCGTGGCGCAAATCGATCCAGGTCTTGGATAGCAAGGGCTCCGGCTCCGCACCGCGCACCTACGCACTGTTTCCCGAGGATCGCTGCGAAGGGGTCTTGCCCGATGAGTCGATCGTGCGCCTGCAGCTCAAATCCCTGCAGCTGCATCGGCCGCGCCAGTGGGGGGCGTGTTGGTTGGCATTGAGGGTGTGGCAAACACTGGAGCTGGATGTGTTTTGGGCGCACGCGTTGCCCGCCTCGCGCAAAGGCACGCGCTGGGATCTGGTCTTGTTCGTACTCACCGCGTATCGGCTGATCGAACCGGGCAGCGAGTGGCGGTTGCACCGGCAGTGGTTTGGTCGCACGGCGCTCGCCGATTTACTCGGTGCCGATGAGGCGCTGGCCGATCCGCATCTGCTGTATGGCTGTCATAGCCGGCTGCTTAAGCACAAAGAGGCCTTGTTCAATCATCTGATGGGGCGCTGGCGCGACCTGTTCAACGTGAGCTTCGAGGTCCTGCTGTATGATTTGACGAGCACCTACTTTGAGTCCGATCCGCCGCTGGATGAGAAGGATAAGCGCCGTCACGGCTACAGCCGCGATCATCGCTTTGACTGCGTACAGATCGTGATCGCGCTCATCGTCACCCCGCAAGGGCTGCCGCTGGCCTACGAGGTATTGGCGGGCAATACCAACGACTCAAGCACCTTGCGCGCCTTCCTGGCCAAGATCGAGCATCAATACGGCAAGGCGAGCCGCATCTGGTGCATGGATCGGGGCATCCCCACCGAGGCGGTGCTCGGGGAGATGCGCCGCAGTGATCCGCCGGTGCAGTATCTGGTCGGCACGCCCAAGGGCCGGCTCAATCGGCTCGAGAAATCCTTGCTGATGAAGCCCTGGCACAGCGCCCGGCCCGGGGTGAAGGTGAAGCTGTTGCCGCAGGATAACGAACTGTACGTGTTCGCCCAAAGCCAGGATCGAATCGGCAAAGAGCGCTCGATGCGGCGGCGAAAACTGAAGTGGTTGTGGGCGCGGCTCGCTCAATTGCAAGGGATGCAACTATCGCGCGATGAGCTGCTGATGAAACTGGGCAGCGCGAAAAGCAAAGTCCCTGCCGCCTGGCGAATCCTGGATGTGAAAGTCGGTGAAACCGGCTCCAGCTTCACGTATCGGCTGAATCGTCAGAAGCTTCGTATCGTGCTGCGCCGCGAAGGCCGATATTTACTGCGCACCAATCTCACCGAAACCGATCCGGTGAAATTATGGAATTACTACCTGCAACTGGTGCAGGTCGAAGAAGCCTTCCGCACCTTGAAGAGCGATCTGGCGATCCGCCCGATCTTCCATCAAAAAATGGACAACATCGAGGCGCACGTGTTCATCTCCTTCCTCGCCTATTGCCTGTACGTCACCCTGGGCCAGCAACTGAAGAGCCTTGCCCCAGGACTCACCAGTCGCAGCGCGCTGGAGAAATTTGCCGCTGTGCAGATGGTCGATGTGCTGATCCCAACCACCGACGGGCGTGAACTTCTGCTCACCCGTTATACCCAACCCGAGCCGGAACTGAAGCTCCTGCTTGAACGCTTGCGCCTTGAATTGCCCGCCCAACCGCCCCCCAAAATCAGCGCCGCCCAAGCCACCCTCGCCAGCGCCGTGTAGTGCAGACCTTTGGGGGGTCACCTCAATTGCGTCAACGGCTTACCGTCTTCAAAGCGGCGAATCCGCGAAGTTCGGCTACCCGGCAGCCCTTCGCTGGTCGAGCCACTCCTTGGCGCAGAGCCGCCAGAGGAAATCGGATTGACCGCCCCCGCCGCCGCTGCCGTCACGG
>JANXOV010000169.1 GCA_025357635.1 Pseudomonadota bacterium | reverse complement strand
TGGTAGCGGGGGTAGGATTTGAACCTACGACCTTCGGGTTATGAGCCCGACGAGCTGCCAGACTGCTCCACCCCGCACCGGTTCGAGCCGCTCATTGTACTCACAAAGGCATTTAAAGCAAGGCGCGGAGTCAGTACCCTGCCGGGCGCGGGGCTATCAGGGCAGCGAGCCTGTTATTCAGCGAAAAACGCGCTGACAGAGATCAAGAAGCACGGCAGGCGCAATGCCCAGCGCCAGCACGGCCAGCGAGTTGACGCTCAGTACTGCCCGCATCAGACCCGATCCACCGATGGGCGTCGCGTCGAGCGGCTCATCGAAGTACATCATTTTGATCATGCGCAGGTAGTAGAACGCGCCGACCACGGAGAACAGCACGGCGACAATGGCCACCCACAGCAGGTCAACGCCCAGCACAGCCTGAATCACGCCAAGCTTGGCCCAGAATCCCACGAACGGCGGCACGCCGGCCATGCTGAACATGAGCATGGCCATCATGCTGGCGAACCAGGGGCTGCGCGTGTTGAGCCCTTTGAAGTCCTCAAGCCGGTCCGATTCGAAACCCTGGCGCGACAACAGCAAGATCATGCCGAAGGCGCCGCTGGTCATGATGACATAGGCGATGGTGTAGAACAGCGAGGCCTGATATCCGCCGGGCGTTCCGGACAAGATGCCCATGAGCAGAAAGCCGACATGCGAAATGGTCGAATACGCCAGCATGCGCTTCAGATTCGTCTGCATGATGGCCACGAGATTGCCGATCACCATGGACAGCACCGCAAACACGGTGAGCATCTGCGACCAGTCGTGATGCGCAGGGCCCATCCCTTCAGCGAGCAGCCGCATGATGAGCGCGAGCGAACCGACCATGGAGGCGGAGCCGATGTACAGCGTCACGCTGGTGGGTGCTCCCTGATACACATCCGGAATCCACATGTGAAACGGCACGGCACCGAACTTGAAGCCGACGCCGACCATGATGAAGGCCAATCCGAACAGCAGGCCGACATTGGCGGCGCCGCCGCCGTGCAGCGCGTGAGCGATCTGGCCCAGATCCAGGCTGCCGGTGACGCCATAGAGGATCGACATGCCGTAGAGCAGCGTGCCGGATGACAGTGCGCTCAACACGAAATACTTCATCGCGGATTCCGCGGCGACGCCGGAGTCACGGTCGAATGCGACCATCGCGTACAGACTCAAGGACAGCATTTCCAGACCGAGGTAAACGGTGATCAGGTTGGCCGCCGAGGACAGCACCAGAATACCGAGCGTGGCGAACAAGCCGAGCACGTAGTATTCACCCTTGTAGATCGAGCGATGCTGCAGATAGTCGCCCGAATACACAAACGCCACGGCGACGATGATCAGCGTCACCACTTTCAGCACCTGCGCCAGCGGGTCGAGCACGAACATGTCGCCCAGTGCGAGCGTATGAGTGCTCCAGGGCTGCATCAGCACGAGCCCCGCCGATATCAGAACAGTCAGTATCGACAGCGTGCTGGTGATGACGCGTCGGGACTGCGGCACAAACAAATCGAGGATCAGGATCAGGCAGGCCGACGTACCGAGGAAAATCTCCGGTGTCAGCAGGGCCAGACCAGCGGTGAAATCAGCGGGATGGAACGAATTCATACAGGCCTATGGCACGAGCTTGGAGCTCAGCAACTGCTGAACCAGATGTTGGGTGGAGCCTTGCATGACCTCGAGCAAAGGCGCGGGCCACAAACCCACCACCAGCACTGCGGCGGCCAGGATGCTTAAGACCAGAAATTCGCGGCCGTTCAGATCCTGCATTTCCGCCACGTGATGATTGGCGACGGCGCCGAAGATGACGCGCTTCACGAGCCACAAGGTGTACGCGGCGCCCAGGACCAGCGTCATGGCCGCAAAGAATGCGTACCAAGGGTTGGCCTTGAAAGCCGACAGGATGACCAGGAATTCCCCGACGAAACCCGACGTGCCAGGCAACCCCGCGTTGGCCATGGCGAACAGCACCATGAAGGCCGCGAAATGCGGCATCGTATTGATGACGCCTCCGTAAGCACTGATCTCGCGGCTGTGTACGCGGTCGTACATGACGCCGACGCACAGGAACATTGCCCCCGACACCAGGCCATGCGAAATCATCTGCACCAGCGCGCCATCCAGTCCCAGCGCAATTCCCGCGGTGTGACCGGTATTGGCGAGGATCGTGTATCCGATGAAGGCACCCAAGGTGACGAATCCCATGTGTGCGATCGAGGAATAAGCGATCAGCTTCTTCATGTCTTGCTGAACCAGCGCGACGAATCCGATGTACACAACGGCGATGAGCGACAGCCCGATGATCAGCCAATCCAGTTCACGGCTGGCATCGGGTGCGATGGGGAGCGAGAAGCGCAGAAAGCCGTACCCGCCCATTTTCAACATGATGGCCGCCAGCACCACCGAGCCGCCGGTGGGCGCCTCGACATGCGCGTCAGGCAGCCAGGTATGCACCGGCCACATCGGCACCTTGACGGCGAAGGCCGCGAAGAACGCGAGGAAAATGAAAATCTGCTCGCTCAGAGACAGCGGCAGGCGCTGAAACACGGCGATCTCGTAGCTGCCGCTTTTCAGATACAGGTAGATCAACGCCACCAGCATCAGCACAGAACCCAGGAAGGTGTACAAAAAGAACTTGATGGTGGCGTAGACGCGCCGCGCGCCGCCCCAGATCCCGATGATGATGAACATCGGAATCAGCATGGCTTCCCACATCGCGTAGAACAGCAGCCCGTCAAGCGCGGCGAAGACGCCGATCATCAGCCCTTCGAGGATCAGAAAAGCGGCAAAGTATTGCGAGACACGCTTCTCGATGCCCCCCCACCCCGCAATGACGATGAGCACGGTGATGAAGGTGGTCAGCAGGATCAGCGGCATGGCAATGCCGTCGACGCCGAGGTGGTACTGCGCATTGAGCATCGGAATCCACGGCGCCCGCTCCACGAACTGCATGTCGGCAGTGCCGGTCTTGAATTGCGTGAACAGCGAAATGCTCAAGACAAACGTGGCGATGGTGGATAGCAGCGCCACCCATCGGGCCGCCGGCGCGCGCGATTCACCCATGGCCAGCGTTGCAACGCCGCCGGCAATGGGCAGCCAGATCAACCAGCTCAACAGGTGCGTGCTGAGGATCATGTTCATTGACGCCACAGCAGCCACAGCAGCAGCGATGCCAGACCCAGAATCATGGCGAAGGCATAGTGGTACAGGTAGCCCGACTGCGCATAGCGCATGATGGAGGCGACCCAGCCGACGCCGCGGGCGCTTCCGTTGACGAGCGCGCCGTCGATCAACACCTGATCGCCCCCCTTCCACAGCGCGCCACCCAGCACTCGCGCGCCAACAGCCAGCACGTTCTCGTTGAACCAGTCGAAGCCGTACTTGCGAACCAACAGCGAATGCAGCCAGGAGAAAGATGTCTCGGCGCGGTCGGCCCATTCGGTTTTCTTCAAAAAGAAAATGTAGGCGGTCAACACGCCAGCGCCGGCCAGCCACAGAGCCGGAGATGCGAATGCGTGCAGCACGAAGTCCATGGGACCATGGAATTCGCGCCCGACTTCTCCCAGCACATCGTGCGCCGGGGCCACTCTGATGGCGCCTTCAAAAAACCTGCCGAACAGCATCGATTGAATTGTGAACCAGCCGATGACGGCCGACGGAATCGCCAGCAACACCAGCGGCAACGTGACCACCCAGGGGCTTTCGTGCAGGTATTCCTGGGTGTGATGATCCATGCGCTCTTTGCCGTGAAAAGTCATGAAGAACATGCGGAAGGTGTAAGTCGCGGTGATAAACACGCCGCTCAGCACGCAGAAATAGGCGTAGCCGGCGCCCGGCAAGCGGGACGCATGCACCGCATCGATCAGCGCATCCTTGGAGAAGAAACCTGAGGTTCCCGGAAAGCCGATCAACGCGAGCGAACCGACGAGGCAGGTCCAGTAGGTGACCGGCAGATACTTCTTCAGCCCGCCCATTTTGCGCATGTCCTGCTCATGGTGCATGGCCATGATGACCGAGCCGGCGGCGAGAAACAGCAGCGCCTTGAAGAAGGCATGGGTCATCAGGTGAAAAATGCCCGACGCATAGGCCGACACACCCAGCGCGACCGTCATGTAACCCAGCTGCGACAGCGTTGAATACGCCACCACGCGCTTGATGTCGTACTGCACGATCGCGATCAACGCCATGAAGAAGCAGGTGATTGCGCCGATCACGATCACGAAGGAGAGCGCCGCCTGCG
>JANXOV010000087.1 GCA_025357635.1 Pseudomonadota bacterium | reverse complement strand
CGAACCGATCAGCACCGTGCCGAAGACGTAGAACAATATGGTCGCAAACACCTGGTACCCCCCTGGCCTAGCGATACGGCGCGTCGGCCGCCCTGTCCTGCGCAATCATCGCTTCGTAGCGATCTCCGATGGCAAGCAGCTTGTCCTTGCTCATGATGTTCTCGCCCCGCTCTTCCATATGATATTCGTGCAGCCGCGTCTCCACGATGGCATCCACCGGGCAGGCCTCTTCGCAGAATCCGCAATAGATGCATTTGAACAAGTCGATGTCATAGCGCGTCGTGCGCCGCGTGCCGTCGTTGGACACATCGGACTCGATGGTGATGGCCAGCGCCGGACACACCGCCTCGCACAGCTTGCAGGCGATGCAGCGCTCCTCGCCGTTCGGATAGCGGCGCAATGCATGCAGGCCGCGGAAACGCGCGCTCTGCGGAGTCTTTTCTTCCGGATAGTTGATGGTGATCTTCGGCCGGAACATGTTTTTCAGCGTCACCCACAGCCCCTGGAACATGTCCAGCAGCAGGTAGGTTTTGATGAAATTGCGTATGCCTTGCATCGTCAACCTCTAAGTCTTCCACGGTCCCACTTGGCAGTAGACCATCACGCCTTCGACCAGCAACCAGACCAGTGTCACCGGGATCAGCGCCTTCCACCCCAGCCGCATGATCTGGTCGTACCGATATCGCGGAAACGTGGCGCGCAGCCACAAGAACGAGAACATCGGGCCCAGCATCTTCAGGCCGAACCAGAAAAAGCCCGGCTGCGCGAGCAGCGCATCGTCGGGCAGAAGGCCCCAGAGATGGTAGCCCTGAAACGGCGAGAGCCAGCCGCCAAAAAAGAAAATAACGGTGAGCGCCGACACCGTGATCATGTTGACGTACTCGGCGATGAAGAACAGCGCGAATGCCATCCCGGAGTAGTCGACATGGAAACCGGCGACGATCTCGGACTCGCCTTCGGCGACGTCGAAAGGCGCGCGATTGGTCTCGGCGACCCCGGCGATGAAATACACCACCAGCAGCGGAAACAGCCAGAACCAATTCCAACTCAGCGCCCCGCCGGACTGCGCGTGAATGATGTCGCCGATATTGAGGCTGCGCGCGGCCATGAGCACGCCCACGAGCGCAAAGCCCATCGCAATTTCGTACGCGACGATCTGTGCCGCGGATCGCATCGCGCCCAGGAAAGCGTATTTGGAGTTGGCCGCCCAGCCGGCCAGGATGATGCCGTACACGCCCATCGAGGTCATTGCCAGGATGTACAGCAGCCCCGCGTCGATGTTGGCAAACACCTTCTCAGGGGCAAACGGAATGACCGCCCAGATCGCCAGCGCCGGCACCAAAGCCAGAAACGGCGCCAGCCGGAACAGGAACTGATTGGAATCCGCCGGAATCAGGATCTCTTTGAAGATCAGCTTGAACACGTCGGCAAAGGGCTGGCCCAGGCCGGGGATCCAGAACAGGTTGACGCGGTTGGGGCCGCGGCGCGCCTGAATCCAGCCGATGATCTTGCGCTCGGCCAGGGTGTAAAAGGCCATGACCAGTATGAGACAGATCATGACCATGAAGATCTGGACCGCGAGCAGCAGCGGCGCCGCCCAATACGGCGTGATCCATTGCGACAAGACGTCCCGCAGAGGAGTCCACTGCCACATGATCTAGAGCGCCCCGATGGCGAGCTGCCCGCCGTTGGTCTTGGCCAGCGAGGCCGAACGGCGCACCAGCGCATCGCTTTGGTAGATCGGAACGTGGACCCAGGGTGCGGCGATCGCCGCGCTGCGCGCATCTGCATGCGCCTCCGTGGCGTGAGCGCCGCTCAGCACGCTGGCCTCCAGGTTGCACAATACCTTGGCGGCATCGCGCACTTCTTCGGAGGTCGCATACTCGAACCCCGGCAATCCGAACAAGTTACCCAGCACGCGCAGCACCTTCCAGCCCGGCCGGCTCTCGCCCACCGGCTTGGCGGCGCCCGCCCAACTCTGCCAGCGTCCTTCGCAATTCACGTACGTGCCCGAGGTCTCTGCAAAGGTCCCGATGGGCAGCACCACGTGGGCGACGCTGCGCAGCGCTTGCGACAAGTGCGGGGTGATGGCCACGATGAACTCAGAGCGTTGCAGGGAAGCCGGACCTTTCGCGAAGTCCTCGGGCGCGTCGATATCGCCCAGCAATACATAGGCCTGCAGCACCGAGTCCAGCATCGAGCGGGCGTGCAACCCGGCATGCGAACGCGGCTCCCCGCCGCTGTGGCGGTGCGGAACGGCGCCGCTCAAATAGGCCCCCGCCGCGTTGGCGCCTTCGGTGATCACGCCGAATGTAGCGCCGCTGAGCTGTGCCAGCACGCGCGCCAGCGCGATGATCTGCGAATACGCCGGATGGCGCTGCGCCAGGTGCCCAAGAAACACCGCGCGGCGCTCGCCGTTGAGCAGCGCCCTGGCCAGCGCGCGATGATCATCGCTGACGCTTGCCGTGGCGATGCCGGCCGGCACACTCTGATTGCTGATTTGCGCACAGGCATGGACTACGCCGCACATCTCCGTCAGCAGATCCTTGCCGTCCAGCGCATGTTGCAGGGCCGGAAACAGATACTCGAATCGCTGCGGATTGAGAAAGGCGACCTTCGCTCCGCCCTTGATCGCGGCCGTGCGGATGCGATGCGCGAGCAGCGGCACTTCGGCACGCAGGTGCGAGCCGATGACCAGGATGCCCTGCAGCTTGTCGATGTCGGTCAGCGCGACGCCGATGCCCGGGAACGCAGCGTCGCGGTCCTGGCCGCTGAAGTCCGTCTGCCGCAGACGATGGTCGATATTGTCGGTGCCCAGCGCGCGCGCAATCTGCGCAGCGAGGAAAAACTCCTCCACGGTACTGGAGGGCGAAGCCAGAAAGCCAATGGACTTCGGGCCATGCCGGTCGCGCGCCTGGCTCAGGCCATCCACGGCCGCCGCCAGCGCCGTCTCCCAATCCACAGGACGCAATTCGCCCTCCACGCGCAGCAGCGGCTGCTGCACGCGGTCCTCGGAATAAATGCCTTCGAATCCGAACCGGTCGCGATCGGAGATCCACGTTTCGTTGATCTCATCGTTCTGGCGCGGCACGATGCGCATCAACTGGCCGCGCAACACATGCGCGTAAAGATTCGAACCCACTGCATCGTGCGGTGACACCAGCGCGTGCTGCGTCATTTCCCAGGAGCGGCCGCGAAAACGGAACGGTTTGTTGTTCAACGCGCCGACCGGACACAGATCCACGATATTCGCCGACAGTTCGTGATCCACGCTCTGCTCGACGTAGGTGGTGATTTCCATGTGTTCGCCGCGGCCGGTTGTTCCGAGCTGCGGGAATCCTTGAATTTCCTGGCCGAATCGCACGCAACGCGTGCAGTGAATGCAGCGCGTCATGTCGGTGGAGACCAGCGGCCCGAGATTCTTATCCTTGACCACACGCTTGCGTTCGGCATAGCGGGCGATATCGCGGCCGAATCCCATGGCCAGGTCCTGCAGTTCGCATTCCCCGCCCTGATCGCAGATCGGGCAGTCCAGCGGGTGGTTGATGAGCAGAAATTCCATGGTCGCCTTCTGCGCGGAGATCGCGCGCGGCGACTTGGTGAACACCTTCATGCCCTCGGTGACCGGCGTTGCACAAGCCGGCATCGGCTTGGGTGCCTTCTCCACCTCGACCAGGCACATGCGGCAATTGGCGGCCACGCTGAGTTTTTCGTGATAGCAGAAGCGCGGGATGTAGATGCCTTGGCGGTCGGTCGCCTGCATGATCATCTGGCCCTTGCGGGCCACCACCGGCACACCATCCACCACGATGTTGACTGCGTCGTCGCTCATGCTGCCCTCACGCTTCCCGCGGCGGCTTGCGCCGTCACAATCGAGCGTCCGCCATGATCGACCATGTATTGAAACTCGTGGCGAAAATGCTTCATGAAGCTCTGCACCGGCCAGGCCGCGGCATCGCCGAGCGCACAGATGGTGTGACCTTCGATCTTGTTGGCCACATCGACCAGCATGTTCAGATCTTCGCTGCGTCCGTGACCCGCCAGGATGCGCTTCAGCACGCGGTTGAGCCAGCCGGTGCCCTCGCGGCAAGGCGTGCATTGCCCGCAGGACTCCGACATATAGAAGCGCGACAAGCGCTCCAGCGCCTTCACCATGCAGGTGGTCTCATCCATGACGATGACCGCCGCGGAGCCGATGGAGGAGCCGCCCTTTTTGACCGAGTCGTAATCCATGTTGAGTTCGAGCATGGTCGCCGCCGGCACCACCGGAACCGACGAGCCGCCGGGAATCACGGCCTTGAGTTGGCGGCCCTTCCAGACTCCTCCGGCCAGCGCCAGCAGTTCCTTGAAGGGAATGCCCAGCGGGACTTCGAAATTGCCGCCCTTGGCCACGTGTCCCGATACCGAGAAAATGACCGTGCCGCCGGAGTTTGCCGGACCCAGCGCTGCGAACCAGGGCGCTCCCTTGCGCATGATGGTCGGCACCGATGCGAAACTCTGTGCGTTGTTGATGGTGGTGGGTTTGCCGAACAATCCGAAATTGGCCGGGAACGGCGGTTTGAAGCGCGGCTTGCCCTGCTTGCCTTCGAGCGATTCGAGCAATGCCGTTTCTTCTCCGCAGATGTAGGCGCCGGCGCCGATAAAGGTGTGCAGATCGAAGTCCACGCCCGAACCGAGAATGTTTCTTCCCAGCAGGCCGGCCGCATACGCCTCGGCCAGGGCCGCTTCGAAGCGCGGTACGGGCTCGCCCAGAAATTCGCCGCGAATGTAGTTGTAGCCGACCGTGGCGGTCATCGCGTAGCCACCGATGGCCATGCCCTCGATGATGGAATGCGGGTTGTAGCGCAGGATGTCACGGTCGTGACAGGTTCCTGGTTCGGACTCGTCCGAATTGCACACCACATATTTTTGAATGGGCGAACTTCGCGGCATGAAGCTCCATTTCACGCCGGTGGGAAACGCAGCGCCGCCGCGGCCGCGCAGTCCGGAGGCCTTGACCTCCTCGATGATCTTCTCCGGCAGGGTTTTCTCGCGCAGGATCTTCTCCCACGCCTCGTAGCCGCCAGACTGACGGTAGCTCTGAAGTGTCCAGGGCTTGTCGTGCTTGAGCGCTTCGAAGACCACCAGATTCTGTTCGTACGCCATCACGCGCCTCGATGCATCATGTCAACTCATCCAAAATTCGATCCACCGATTCGGGCGTCAGATGCTCGTGGTAGATGTGATCCACCATCATCATCGGTCCGCCGGTGCAGGCCGCAAGACACTCTTCCTCGCATTTGAGAAAGATGCGCATATCGGGCGTGCTTTCGCCGGTCTTGATGCCGAGTTTTTTTTCCACATGCGCCACGATGTCCTCGGCGCCGCGCAACATGCACGAAATATTCGTGCACACCGACACGTGATGCCGGCCCACCGGATGCGTTTCGAACATGGAGTAAAAGGTCGCCACTTCGTAGACCTGCACCGGCGCAAGTCCCAGGTATTGAGCAACCGCATCCATGAGATCCGGCGTAAGAAAGCCATTGTTCTCGTGCTGCGCGGCGCGCAATCCCGCCAGCACCGCTGAACGCCTGCGCTCGGGCGGGAACTTGGCGACCCAAAGGTCGATTTCTCCGCGCACATGCGCGGACAGTTCGATGCTCATCGGTCGATCTCGCCGAACACAATGTCCTGAGTGCCGATCACGGCCACCACGTCCGCAAGCATATGGCCGCGCACCATTTCATCCAGTGCCGACAGATGCGCAAAGCCGGGCGCCCGCACTTTGAGCCGGTAGGGCTTGTTGGCGCCGTCGGAAACGAGGTACACGCCGAGTTCCCCTTTGGGCGCTTCGACGGCTGCGTAGGTTTCCCCGGCCGGCACGCAGTAGCCCTCGGTCATCAGCTTGAAGTGGTGAATCAGGGATTCCATGTCGCCCTTCATTTCCTCGCGGCTCGGCGGACGCACCTTGCGGTCATCGATCATCACCGGGCCCGGATTGACCTTGAGCCAGCGCACGCATTGCTCGATGATGCGGGTGGATTGGCGCAACTCCGCCATGCGAACCAGATAGCGGTCGTAGCAATCCCCGCTGACCCCGACGGGAATGTCGAAGTCCATCTGTTCGTACACTTCATACGGCTGCTTCTTGCGCAAATCCCATTCAACTCCCGAGCCGCGCAGCATCGGGCCGGTAAAACCCAACTGCAATGCTCGCTCAGGCGAAACGACGCCTATGTTGACCGTTCGCTGCTTCCAGATGCGATTGTCCGTCAGCAGGGTTTCGTACTCGTCTATGCAGGCCGGGAAGCGGCCGGTGAAGTTTTCGATGAAGTCCAGCAGCGTGCCGGAGCGGCGGTCGTTGAGCCGCTGCGCGTCCTTCTTGCCGCGCCATTGCGATTGTTGATACTGCGGCATGCTGGCAGGCAGATCCCGGTACACGCCGCCCGGCCGGTAGTAGGTCGCGTGCATGCGCGTTCCGGAGACCGCCTCATAGCAGTCCATCAGGTCTTCGCGCTCGCGAAAGGCATACAGGAACACGGTCATCGCGCCAATGTCCAGACCATGCGCGCCAAGCCACATCAGGTGGTTCAGGATGCGCGTGATCTCATCGAACATCACGCGGATGTACTGCGCGCGGATGGGGGGCGTGATGCCCAAGAGCTTTTCGATGGCCAGCACATAGGCGTGCTCGTTGCACATCATGGACACGTAATCCAGACGGTCCATGTAGCCGATGCTTTGGTTGTACGGCTTGCTCTCGGCGAGCTTTTCCGTGCCCCGATGCAGAAGGCCGACGTGCGGGTCGGCCTTTTGAATGACTTCACCGTCCATTTCCAGCACCAGGCGCAGCACGCCGTGCGCTGCCGGATGCTGCGGCCCGAAGTTCATGGTGAAGTTGCGGATCTCAGCCATCGGGCTTCGCATCCTTCAATGCCGCTTCGTAGCGGTTGTCGTGACGGATGACCTTGGGCACGAGAATGCGCGGCTCGATGGTGACCGGCTGATACACCACGCGCCCCTTCTCCGGGTCGTAGCGGACTTCGACATTGCCCGACAGGGGAAAGTCCTTGCGAAACGGGTGACCGATGAATCCGTAGTCGGTCAACAGTCGACGCAGATCCGGATGACCCTTGAACAGGATGCCGAACAGATCGAAGGTCTCGCGCTCAAACCAGTCGGCGGACGCCCACACGGAGGTCACCGAGTCGATCATGGGCTCATCCGCGCTGTCGCAGAAGCAGCGCAGCCGCAGCCGGTGATTCAACGACACCGACAGCAGGTGATACACCACGGCAAAACGCCGCGACGGCAGCCCGTCTTGTTCTTGCGGAGCTGCCTGCGACAGCCGCGTAACGCCGCGGCTGAAGCCGCTGGAAGTGGCACTCTGGGTTTTCCATTCCACGATACCGTGCTGCAGGTAGTCCACGCCGCAGACATCGATGCACATCTCGAACTTAAGTCCCTCGTCATCGCGCAGGCGCTGCGCAACCTCCAGAATGTCAGCGGCGGGCACTTCATAGGTGATTTCACCAATCTGGCCGGGTACGGCGGTGAGGCGCCCGGCGAATCGGGACTGCATCGCAGCATCGAGCAGTTCAGCGCGCGATGCCGGTGCCGCGCTCGGAGCCGCAGCGCTGTCCTGAGCCGCGTCGCTCATCGCGTAATCGCCTTGTTGCGCTTGATCTTGTTCTGCAGCTGAATGATTCCGTACATCAGCGCCTCGGCGGTCGGGGGACACCCGGGCACGTAGACATCGACCGGCACGATGCGGTCGCAGCCGCGCACCACGGCGTAAGAGTAGTGGTAGTAGCCTCCGCCGTTGGCGCACGAGCCCATGGAGATCACCCAGCGCGGCTCGGCCATCTGGTCGTAGACCTTGCGCAGCGCCGGCGCCATTTTGTTGACCAGTGTGCCGGCCACGATCATGACGTCGGATTGGCGCGGACTACCGCGAAACACGATACCGAAGCGGTCGAAATCGTAGCGCGATGCGCCTGCATGCATCATTTCGACGGCGCAGCAGGCAAGGCCGAAAGTCATCGGCCACAAGGAACCTGTCCGCGCCCAGTTGATGAGGTTGTCGACGGTGGTGACCTCAAAACCCCGGCCCGTCGGCGACACCGCCTGTTCTAATCCCATTCCAGCGCTCCCTTGCGATAGTCGTACACCAGCGCCACGACCAGGATGAGTGCGAAGATGAGCATGGTAATCAAGCCGAAGACGCCGGTTTCCCGCAAGCTGACGGCCCAAGGGAAAAAGAATGCAATTTCCAGATCGAACACGATGAAGATGATGGCGACAAGGTAGTAACGCACGTCGAAGCGCATGCGCGAGTCTTCGAAGGCTTCGAAGCCGCACTCGTAGGGAGAGAGTTTTTCTGCGTCGGGACGGCTCGGCCCGGCGAGCGAACCGACGGTATAGAGCGCCAGACCGAGAATGCTGGCGAGCCCCAGGAAGATCAGAATCGGCAGATATTCACGAAGCATCACTTTGAGCCGGGCGCGTTTTCTACGATGCGCAATTGTATCAGGCCGAACGCGATGAGTAACGCTCGCATCACAACGAACACTGAGCCTGTCCGATCCAAGATGGTGCCGACGGCCGGAGTCGAACCGGCACAGGTTGCCCCACTAGCCCCTCAAACTAGCGCGTCTACCAATTTCGCCACGTCGGCTTGAATCATTTTGCAGGAGTCGGCGTCGCGGGCACCGCCGGAACCACCGCCGGAGTCGACGCTTGCGCCGCACGTTCGAGAACCGAAGTCGGCTCAACGCTTTGACGGGTGCCGAGAAACGCGAGGGTCAAACTCGTCATAAAAAACATTGCGGCGAAAACCGCCGTCAACTTCGAGAACAGCGTGCTCGTGCCGCGCGCGCCGAACACGGTGCCCGATGCGCCCGCGCCGAAACCGGCGCCCGCTTCCGCGCCCTTGCCACGCTGCAGCAGCACCAGGCCGATGATCATCACCGCCAGTAAAATGTGCACGACCAAAACGATTCCATGAAGCATGCTTGAAAATCTCTTTAAGGTTGAACGGCTGCCGCCGCGCAAATTCGCTCGAACTCATCCGCACTCAGCGACGCGCCGCCGATCAAACCGCCATCCACATCCGGGTTGGCAAACAGCTCCGCCGCATTGGCCGCCTTGACGCTCCCGCCGTACAGGATGCGCAATAGACCCGCTATATTAGCATCTTGAGCCGCGATGCGGCTGCGTAACACGGCATGGACGGTCTGTGCCTGGGCTGGCGTCGCGTTGCGCCCTGTGCCGATCGCCCATACGGGCTCATAGGCCACGATGGCCTTGGCCAGACTCTTCACGCCGCTCATGCGCAACACCGCATCGAGCTGTCTTGAGACCACCGCATCGGTTTGATTGGCATCGCGCTCATCCAGCGTCTCGCCCACGCACAGAATCGGCGTCATCCGGGCCGCGAGCACGGCCGCAAACTTGCGGGCGACCAGCGCGTCGTCTTCACCGTACAGGCGCCGGCGCTCCGAATGGCCGACCAGGACATGTGTGCAGCCGATGTCGGCAAGCATGGCCGCTGCAACCTCGCCGGTGAACGCACCGGGCCCTTCAGCGCAGACATTCTGCGCGCCCACGGCGATGGAATCTCCCTCCACCTGGCGCATGACCTCGGTCAGATAGACATATGGAGGGAAGACGACGACATCGATACCCCAATCGTCCGTCATCCGCTGCTGCAACTCATCCACCAGCAGTTTATTGCTCGCGCGGGTTCCGTGCATTTTCCAATTGCCGGCAACCATGGGTCGACGCATACGGCCTGCCTTGGGGGATCCCCCCGTCTCTAAAGGCGGCGAAGATTAACGGCGCGGGGCCGACACTGCAAGCACAGCACGGCAAATCGGCGACGGATGCGACTGATTCAGCGCGTAAGGCTCAGGCTGCGGCCGCCGCCAGCTCGACCGCCGCAGCGATCTCCCGGGCGCTGGCAGTCACCACGCTGCCGTCCTCGCCCTCCACCATGACGCGGATGACGGATTCGGTGCCCGAAGGCCGCAGCACGATGCGCCCGCGTCCGGCAAAGCGCTCTTGCACCTTGCGCACAGCCGCCTGGACGCCAGGCGCCGCGGCGGCGTCAAATTTGCGCGCCACGCGCACATTGAGCAGCACCTGCGGGAACTTCTTCATGCCCGCTGCGAGTTCCGCAAGACTCGCTCCGGTCTGCTTCATGACCGCCAGGACCTGCAGCGCGCTTACCAGGCCATCGCCCGTGGTGGTCTTGTCCAAACACAGGACATGCCCGGAGGTTTCCCCGCCGAGTGTGCCGCCACATTCCTTGAGCATGGCCAGTACATAGCGGTCCCCCACCTGCGCCCGCAGGAAAGGGATTTTGCGCGCGGCAAAAGCCAGCTCAAGACCCAGGTTGCTCATGACGGTGCCCACGACCGGTCCGACGAGTTCACCACGCGCCTGCCGCTGATTGGCGATGACGTACAGCAGCTGATCGCCATCCAGCGCGCGGCCCAACGCGTCCACCATCACGAGCCGGTCGCCGTCGCCATCGAGCGCGATCCCCACGTGCGCGCGCACGCCGGGCACCGTCAATTGCAGCAATTCAGGCGCTGTAGAACCGCAGCCGTCGTTGATGTTCTTGCCGTTGGGCGAACAGCCGATGGGCACGATTTCCGCGCCCAGATCCGCCAGGACGCGCGGCGCCACCTTGTAGCCTGCGCCGTTGGCGCAGTCGATGACGATCTTGAAGCCGCGCAGGTCCATGCCGGCCGGCAGGGTCGATGCGCAGAATTCCTGATACTGGATTCGCATGCGGTCGATGCGCGTAGCCTTGCCCAGGAGATGCGACTCCTGCGTCAGTACCGGCTCATCGATGAGGCGCTCGATCTGATTTTCCATTTCGTCCGACAGTTTGCTTCCCTGACCGTCGAAGAATTTGATGCCGTTGTCCTCGAACAGATTGTGCGATGCGCTGATGACCACGCCGAACTTACAGCCCGAGCGTTGCGCCAGGTAAGCGATGCCCGGCGTGGGCAGCGGACCGATCAGCAGCACATCGACGCCGGCCGCCACGAAGCCCGCTTCCAGCGCCGATTCGAACATGTAGCCCGACACCCGCGTGTCTTTGCCGATGAGCACGCGGCCTCCCTCGGGTGCCAGAACGCGCGCCGCGGCACTGGCCAGACGCAGCGCGAAATCCACCGTCAACGGGGCTTTGCCCACGCGGCCGCGAACGCCATCGGTACCGAAATATTGTCGACTCACGTCTGTGTACTTCCTTGAATGACTGCCGCAACCGCTCCGATCGCATCCACCGTAGGCGCAACATCATGCGCACGAATGATGCGGGCTCCTTGACAGACTGCCAAGGCCGCCAATCCCAGTCCGCCATACAGTCGATTCTCGACTTGACGGCCCAGCATCGTGCCGATGAAGCTCTTGCGCGAAACGCCGATCAGCAAGGCGGACCCTAGCGCAGCCAGGGCCGGAATATCTTTGAGCAAGGTCATATTATGTGCAAACGACTTGCCAAAACCGAGCCCCGGATCGAACACGATGGACTCGGTGGCGATGCCGGCCGCGATGCAGATCCGCCGCTGCTCGAGCAGAAAGGCCGACACTTCGGCCCGCACATCGCCATAGCTGGGGGAGTCCTGCATGCTGCGCGGCTCCCCCTTCATGTGCATCAGACATACGCCTACCCCGGTTTCGGCGCAGACCGCACGCGCACCGGGTACTCGCAGCGCGCTGACGTCGTTTGCGATACAGGCACCGGCATCCACGGCGGCCCGGATGACCGCCGGGTCGCTGCTGTCGATGGAAATGGCGATGTCGAGCGTCGCCGCAATACGCCGGATCACCGGGACGACGCGTGCAATCTGCTCCCCGGCCGGCACGCGTTCGGCGCCCGGGCGGGTGGACTCGCCCCCGACATCGATGATTGCTGCGCCTTCGCTGACAATTTGAGCGGCGCGATCGCAGGCGGCATCCGCGCAGGCATAGCGTCCGCCGTCGGAGAAGGAATCGGGGGTCACGTTCAACACGCCCATGACGATGGGACGCGACAGGTCGATGAGGCGGTTTCTACAGCACCAGATCATCGCCGGCTGCCCGCTGATCAAGGCCGCCGGCCGGTGAGGCCGGCGGCCATCAATGCTGTCCTGCGGGATTCGTCAGCGGTGTCGCCGGGCTTTCCGCAGTGGGTCCACGCGGCGTCGGCGTGGGTGTATCGTCCCAATCCCGCGGCGGCTTGGGCTCACGGCCGGCCATGATGTCCTTGATCTGCTCTTCATCGATGGTTTCGTATTTCATCAACGCGGCGGACATTGCCTGCAGCTTGTCCATATTGGCGGCAATAATGCCCTTGGCGCGCTGGTAGTTGCTGTCGATGACGCGGCGTACTTCCTCGTCGATGACATGCGAGGTGACTTCTGAGACTTTCTTGTTCTGGGTCACGCTGCGGCCCAGAAACACTTCGCCAGATTCCTCGGCATAGGTCTGCGGACCCAATCGATCCGACAATCCCCATCGAGTGACCATGCTTCGAGCAAGGTCTGTGGCGCGTTCGATGTCGTTGGATGCGCCGGTGGTGACGGCGTCCACGCCGAAGACCAACTCTTCCGCGACCCGGCCGCCGAACAGCGTGGCGATGATGCTTTCCAGACGCCGCTTGCTGGTGCTGTAGCGATCCATCTCAGGCAGGAACATGGTCACGCCCAGCGCACGTCCGCGAGGAATGATGGTGACTTTGTAAACCGGATCGTGATCCGGCACGCTCAGGCCGACAATGGCGTGACCCGCCTCGTGGTAGGCGGTATTGCGCTTTTCGTCCTCGCTCATGACCATTGAGCGCCGCTCCGCACCCATCATGATCTTGTCCTTGGCCTTTTCGAATTCATCCATGGTCACGGAACGCTTGTTGGCGCGGGCCGCGAACAAGGCGGCCTCATTGACCAGATTGGCCAGATCCGCACCGGAGAAGCCCGGCGTGCCGCGCGCAATGACCGACGGCTTGACGTTGTCGCTCAGCGGCACCTTGCGCATGTGCACTTTGAGAATCTGCTCGCGGCCGCGCACGTCGGGCAGAGACACCACGACCTGTCGATCGAAACGGCCCGGACGCAGCAGCGCCGGGTCGAGCACATCGGGACGATTGGTGGCGGCGATGACGATGATGCCCTCGTTGCCTTCGAAGCCGTCCATTTCCACCAGCAGCTGATTCAGGGTCTGCTCGCGCTCGTCATGACCGCCGCCAAGGCCCGCGCCGCGGTGGCGGCCGACCGCGTCGATCTCGTCGATGAAGATGATGCAGGGCGCGTGCTTCTTGGCCTGCTCGAACATGTCGCGTACGCGCGAGGCGCCGACACCGACGAACATTTCCACGAAGTCCGAACCGGAAATTGTGAAGAACGGAACCTTGGCTTCGCCTGCGATGGCGCGCGCCAGCAGCGTCTTGCCGGTGCCGGGCGAACCGACCATCAGCACGCCTTTGGGAATCTTGCCGCCGAGTTTCTGAAACTTGCCCGGATCCTTGAGGAAATCGACAATTTCCACGACTTCCTGTTTGGCCTCTTCGACACCGGCGACGTCCGCGAAGGTGACGTTGACCTGATCTTCCCCAAGCAGTCTTGCACGGCTCTTGCCGAAGGACATGGCTCCGCGGCCACCGCTGGCGCCTTGCATCTGGCGCATGAAGTAGGCCCAGAAGCCGATGAGAATCAGGATCGGGAAGGCGGAAATGAGCAGCTGCAGGATCACGGACTGCTGTTTGGGCGGCTCGCCGCGGAACTTGACGCCCTGCGACTGCATCAAGCCGATCAGCGCGCCGTTTTCGGTTTCCGGGTTGAACGTGACGAAGGAATCCCCTGCCTTGCGCTTGCCCTCGATGATCTCGCCCTTCAGCGTCACCGATTCGATATTGTTGTTCTTCACTTCGGTGAGGAACTGCGAGTAGTCGACCGCCTGGGGTTGTCCCGTATGCATGCCGAACTGGCTGAATATGGCCAGCAAGATGACGGCCAGCGCGACCCACAGCAGAATCTGTTTCGTCAGATCATTCAAAGCGTTCACCTGAAGCTCAATGGAGGCTAAGACAAGCGGGAAACATCAGTTGTTCCCGACGTTACACCATCCCAAACTGGCGCGCCAATAAGTCGGGGCGCGGAAGCCCCGAGCCGTGACGCCATCGGCTTTTTTAAAGCTTGGGCAGGCAAAATGGCCCATCGAATGAGCCCTTGCATGGGATGGTGGGGACCATATCGGACAAAACAAGATCCGCCTCGTCCGACTATAATGCGCCGATGCCGCTATCCGAAAAGCAGAAGAAGTATTTGCGCCGCCTGGCTCATCCCTTGAATCCGGTAGTCATGCTGGGAAACGCCGGTTTGACCGACAACATCGTCAAGGAAACCGAACGCGCCCTGCACGATCACGAGCTCATCAAGGTCAGCGCGCGGGTCGGTGACCGGGATGCGCGCGACGCAGCATTGCAGACGCTCGCGACTCGGACCGCAAGCGAATTGGTGCAGCGGATAGGCAATGTCGGCGTGCTGTACAGGCGTTCGGCGGACTTAGCGAAAATCCTCATTCCAGACCAATGACACCGCCGCTGCGCAGGCCACCACGTACAGACCGCCGGCGACCCCATGCCAGCCGCCGAATCCAAGACCCAGAACCTCACCATTTACACGAATATAATCAAATAACCTTCTGATTAAAAACTCATTTATTGCAAGCAACAGCGCTGCCAGGTAGATCGCGCCAAAGCGCCGCCGATCGTGGCGCCACGCGACTGCTGCCGCCAGTGCCAGGGTGAGGTAGGTCTGGGCCTGGAACAAACCGGCGGCAATGACCCCGGCAGCGTGCCTATCCGGCGCCAGTTTGAACAGGAGCGGCGCAGTCCACAAAGCCAGGGCCCACAGGCTCCCCGCCCACAGCACCAGTGCCAGGCGCGCAAGCTTGCCTGTCAGCGCATTCACCGCCGCACTCTGCCGGGACTGGTCACGTATAGCGGACGGAGAGGATTTCGTAGCTGCGAACCCCGCCCGGCGCGCTCACCTCCGCAACATCGCCTTCCGACTTGCCGATCAGTGCCCGGGCGATCGGCGAGGAAACCGACAACAGGCCGGACTTGATGTTGGCTTCATCATCGCCGACCAGCTGATACACCACCTTCGCACCCGAGTCCTCATCCGCCAGCTCGACGGTTGAACCGAAAACCACCTTGCCGGTGGCGACAAGCCTGGTGACGTCGATGACCTCCGCGTTGGAGAGCCGGTTTTCAATGTCGTTGATGCGGCCTTCGATAAAGCCCTGCTGTTCGCGCGCCGCGTGGTACTCCGCGTTTTCGCTCAGGTCGCCGTGCGCACGCGCCTCGGCGATCGCTTTGATCACATGCGGGCGGTCCTCGCTCTTGAGCTTCTTGAGTTCGGCGCGCAGGGCCTCGGCGCCGCGCAGAGTCATGGGGGTACGTTTCACGCCTGCAATTCCTTGTGCAAATCCTGTAGCCGGTTCACTTCTATGTCGCCCAGATGATCCAGCGCATCGCAGGTCGCGCGGGCGGCGGCAACCGTTGTGTAGTAGGTCACGCGCCGCGCCACGGCCTCGCGGCGGATCGAGCGCGATTCCTTGACGGCGAGCTTGCCTTCAGTCGTGTTCACGATCAACACCACTTCGTCGTTCTTGATCATGTCGACCACGTGTGGGCGGCCTTCGCGCACCTTGTTGACGCGCCTGCAGGCAATCCCTGCGCTTTCGAGCGTCTGCGCCGTGCCGCCGGTCGCGGCGAATTCAAAGCCGCGCGCCATCAGCATCTGCGCCAGTTCCACCACCGCGGGCTTGTCTCGATCGCGCACGCTGATGAAGCACAGACCGCGCGTGGGCAGGATGACGCCGGAGGCTGCCTGAGCCTTGGCGTAGGCTTCGCCGAACGTATTGCCGGTTCCCATGACTTCGCCCGTGGATTTCATCTCCGGCCCAAGGATCGGATCGGCATCAGGGAATTTTGCGAACGGAAACACCGCTTCCTTGACGCTGAAATACGGCGGAATGCGCTCACGCAACTGGCCCTGCGAGGCCAGCGAGCGCCCCGTCATCACGCGCGCCGCCACCTTGGCCAGCTGCACACCGGTGGCCTTGGACACGAAAGGCACGGTGCGCGAGGCGCGCGGATTGACCTCCAGAATGTAAATGACGCCACTTTGTATCGCGAACTGAATGTTCATCAGCCCCACGACGTTCAAGGCCTTGGCGAGTTTGCGCGTCTGCACGCGCAGTTCATCCTGGATCTCGGCGGACAGCGTCGAGGGCGGCAGCGAGCAGCCTGAATCGCCGGAGTGCACACCGGCCTGCTCGACGTGCTCCATGATGCCGCCGATCAGCACATCCTGACCGTCACAGATGGCATCCACGTCCACCTCGATGGCCAGATCCAAGAACCGGTCCAGCAGCACCGGGCTGTCGTTGGACACCTTGACCGCATCGGTGGTGTACTGGCGCAGATCATCTTCGTTGAAGACGATTTCCATGGCGCGCCCGCCCAGCACGTAGCTCGGCCGCACCACCAGCGGGAAGCCCACCTCGCGCGCCATCACAATGGCCTGCTCTTCGGTGCGCGCAGTCGCGTTCGCCGGCTGCTTGAGCTTGAGATTGTTGACCAGGTTTTGAAATCGTTCCCGATCCTCGGCGATGTCGATGCTGTCGGGGGTCGTGCCGATGATGGGCGCGCCCGCCGCGGCCAGCGCCCGCGACAGTTTCAGCGGCGTCTGGCCGCCGTACTGCACGATCACACCCTCGGGCTTCTCCTTGAGGATAATCTCCATCACGTCTTCGAAGGTCAGCGGCTCAAAGTACAGTCGATCGGAAGTGTCATAGTCGGTGGAAACCGTCTCCGGATTGCAGTTCACCATGATGGTTTCGAAGCCGTCCTCGCGCAGCGCCATGGCCGCATGCACGCAACAATAGTCGAACTCGATGCCCTGCCCGATCCGGTTGGGTCCACCTCCCAGGATCATGATTTTGCGCCGCGTCGTCGGATCCGCTTCGCACTCCTCTTCATAGGTCGAATACAGATACGCGGTGGAGGTCGCGAACTCCGCCGCGCAGGTATCCACGCGCTTGTATACGGGGTGCAGGCCCTGCTTGATGCGCCGCGCGCGGATGGCAGTCTCGTCGCGCGCGACCAGGGTCGCGATCCGCGCATCGGAGAAACCCTTGCGTTTCAAACGGCGCAGGCGCTTGTCATCCAGGCCATCGTAGCCGGCGGTGCGCAGCGCCGCCTCCTCGGCAATCAGATCTTCGATCTGCGCCAGAAACCACGGATCGATCTTGGTGGCATCGAACACCTGCGCCAGAGTCCAGCCGGCACGGAACGCATCGCCGACATACAGAATGCGGTTTGGTCCGGGCCAGCGCAGTTCCTGCAGCAATTCACCGGACGCTTCGTCCGTGAGCGGCAGTGTCATCACCTCATCGAACCCGTCGTATCCGGTTTCCAGGCTGCGCAGCGCCTTCTGCATGGATTCCTGAAACGTGCGGCCGATGGCCATGACTTCACCGACGGATTTCATCTGCGTGGTCAGGCGCTTGTCGGCGCCGGGGAATTTTTCGAAGGTGAAACGCGGGATCTTGGTGACGACGTAGTCGATGGAGGGCTCGAACGAGGCCGGCGTCGCGCCGCCGGTGATGTCGTTGCGCAGTTCATCCAGCGTGTAACCGATGGCAAGTTTGGCGGCCACCTTGGCGATGGGAAAACCGGTGGCCTTGGAGGCCAGCGCCGATGAGCGCGACACGCGCGGATTCATCTCGATCACCAGCACGCGGCCGTCGTCGGGATTGACGGCGAACTGCACATTCGAGCCGCCCGTGTCCACGCCGATCTTGCGCAGCACCGCGATGGAGGCATCGCGCAGCCGCTGATACTCCTTGTCGGTCAGCGTCTGCGCCGGTGCGACGGTGATGGAATCGCCGGTGTGCACGCCCATGGGATCCAGGTTCTCGATGGCGCAGACGATGATGCAGTTGTCCTCGCTGTCGCGGACCACCTCCATCTCATACTCTTTCCAGCCCAGCACCGACTCTTCCAGCAGCACTTCATTGGTGGGCGATGCGTCCAGACCGCGCGCCACGATGGTTTCAAATTCCTCTCGGTTGTAGGCGATGCCGCCGCCGCTGCCGCCCAGCGTGAAGGAGGGACGGATGACCGTCGGAAAGCCGATTTCAGACTGCACCGCATGCGCATCTTCCATGCTGTGCGCCACCCGTGCTCGCGGCGTGGCCAGTCCAATGTCGGTCATGGCATGGCGGAACTGCTCGCGGTCCTCGGCCATGTCGATGGCGCGGCGCGAGGCGCCGATCATCTCGACGTTGTATTTTTCGAGCACTCCCTCGCGCACCAGATCCAGCGCTGTGTTCAGCGCCGTCTGCCCGCCCATGGTGGGCAACAAGGCATCGGGTCGTTCTTTTTCGATGATGCGCGCGACGGTGCGCCAGTTCACCGGCTCAATGTAGATGGAATCCGCGGTTTCAGGATCGGTCATGATCGTGGCCGGATTCGAGTTCACCAGGATGACGCGGAATCCCTCTTCCTTGAGCGCTTTGCACGCCTGGGCGCCGGAGTAATCGAACTCACACGCCTGGCCGATGACGATCGGGCCGGCGCCGATGATGAGAATGGACTTGATATCGGTACGCTTGGGCACGGGACGCTTACATCTCCGCCGATTTCGGCTTGGCCGCAACCCGGCTGCGTACCGTTGTCTGCAGACGCTTGAGCATCAGGTACATGAAATGCTCGAACAGCTGTCGAACATCGTGCGGGCCGGGACTGGCTTCCGGGTGACCTTGAAAACTAAAGGCGGGACGCGTGGTGTGCGCAATGCCCTGCAACGACCCGTCGAACAACGAGCGATGCGTGGGGCGAAGCGTCGCCGGCAGCGTCGCCTCATCGATGGCAAATCCGTGGTTCTGGCTGGAAATCAGCACGCGCTTGGAGTCCAGTTCCTGCACCGGATGGTTGGCGCCGTGATGCCCGAACTTCATCTTCAGCGTTTTTGCCCCCGCCGCCAGACCCAGCAGTTGATGCCCGAGGCAGATGCCGAACACGGGAATGTCGGTTTCGAGAAATTCGTTGATCGCGGCAACGGCGTAGTCGCAAGGCTCCGGATCACCCGGACCGTTACTTAAGAAAATACCATCAGGACTCATCGCAAGTACTTGATCTGCGGGCGTTTGAGCGGGCACAACCGTCATGCGGCAGCCATACTCGGCCAACAGCCGCAAGATGTTGCGTTTGATGCCGAAATCATAGGCCACCACGTGCAAGCGGCTTTGCGGTCGCGGCGGCGGACGGTCCGAGGGCTTCCAGACCAGACCATCGTTCCACTGATAGGTGCGCTTGGTCGACACCACCTTGGCCAGATCCATGCCCTTGAGGCCGGGAAATTTCTTGGCGGCACGCACCGCGGCGGCCTCGTCGATGGTCTCGCCGGTCATGATGCACCCGGACTGCGCGCCCTTTTCACGCAGTATGCGGGTGAGCTTGCGGGTATCGATGTCGGCGATCGCAACGATCTTGCCCTTGGTCAGGAAGCTGCCCAGGGATTCGGTGGCGCGCCAATTGGAGTGCAGCAGCGGCAGGTCGCGAACGACGAGTCCGGCGGCGTAGATTTGCGAGGATTCGAGATCTTCGGGCGTGGCGCCGGTGTTGCCGATGTGAGGGTAGGTCAGCGTGACGATCTGCCGGCAATAGGACGGGTCGGTCAGGATTTCCTGATAGCCCGACATGGCGGTGTTGAATACCACTTCGCCGGTCGTATTTCCTTTGGCACCGACCGACAGGCCTCGAAATACGGTGCCGTCCTCGAGAGCTAGCACTGCAGGTGTCGACACTTCCGGTTCCCCTCGCTTGACGCACTGGCCGTACAGCCTTCAGATGCGCAAAGCGGGAGGCGCTCGTAAGAACAGCCTCCCGCCTCTTGAATGAATCTGCGATCAGTTTTCCGGGCGCAAATGATAGCGACGCGAACCCCGGCTGTCTATGCTGGATCGTGAATGCCGAGCACATCCTGCATCGAATACAGGCCGGCCGGCCGGCCGGCCAGCCAGCTTGCGGCTGCCAGTGCGCCGCGCGCAAAGCACATCCGGTCCGTCGCACGGTGCGTTATCTCCAGCGTTTCATCGGCTCCGGCGTACAGCACGGTGTGCACACCGACGATATCACCGGCGCGGAGCACCGAAAAACCAATCTGATCGTTGGCTCGCGGCCCGCCCGTCCCGTGGCGCGCATACACCGCGAGGTCCTTGAGTTGCCGGCCGCGCGCCTGCGCCACGGATTCGCCCAGCATGAGCGCCGTGCCGGAGGGCGCATCGCGCTTGTGGCGATGATGCGCCTCGGTGATCTCGATCTCGTAGCCGGGCAGCGAGGCCGCGGCGAGGCTCGCGATGCGATTCATCACAGCCACGCCCAGGCTGGTGTTCGCAGCCGGCAGAACCGCAATGCGCCGGCCCGCCGCGTCGATCGCAGCGCAAACCGCAGGCTCCAGGCCGGTCACAGCGATCACCACGGGAACGTTGGCCGCAACGCACGCTGCAAGATTGGCGCTCACCGCGGCCGCCTGACTGAAGTCCAAGGCCACCGCCGCGCCGCGCAATGCGGTGGCCGGGTCAGAAACGATGGTGACGCCGCTGCCGCCGCCAGAACCCAGCCGTGCATCATGACCCAGACGCGCGCTGCCCACGGAAGCCGAGGCGCCGCTGAGGATCAACTCTTGAGAGCTGTCCAACGCCTGCAGAATCGCCTGACCCATGCGACCGGTGATTCCAAAAACAGCAAGGTTTTTCATTCAGCCGGTCTCACGCTGACAACTGTCGGGTCCGGTGCAGGCGAATTCAGGTCGCGCCGGTGAAGAATTTCTTCACGCCGTCGAAAAAACTCTGCTCGCGTGGCTTGTGGCCGCCCTCATCGGACAGCGAAGACTCGAACTTGCGCAGCAATTCTTTCTGCTCGGCGTTCAATCCCACCGGCGTTTCGATGACTACGCGGCAGAACAAGTCACCGGTGGAACCGCCGCGAACCGGCTTGACGCCTTTGTCCCGCAACCGGAACACGCGGCCGCTCTGAGTTTCCGGCGGAATCTTCAATTGCACGGAAGAATCCAGCGTGGGCACGTCCACCGTGCCACCGAGCGCCGCAGCGGAAAAACTGATGGGCACTTCGCAGGACAGATGGCTGCCTTCGCGCTCGAATATTTCATGCTTGCGCACGCTGATCTCAACGTACAAGTCCCCCGCAGGGCCGCCGTTGCGCCCTGCCTCGCCCTGCCCCGTCAAGCGAATCCGATCGCCCGTATCCACGCCGGCCGGAACATTGACCGAGAGCGTTTTCTCCTCGCGGATTCTTCCCTGGCCATAACAGGAGTCGCAGGGATTGCTGATGACCTTGCCCCGCCCCTTGCAGCGCGGACAGGGTTGCTGAATCGTGAAAATTGACTGCTGCACGCGGACCTGGCCCTGGCCATGGCAGGTATCGCAGGTCTTGGGTGTGGAGCCCTTGGCGGCCCCACTGCCTTTGCAGGTCTTGCACTCGCCCAATGTGGGGATTTGTATTTCCGTGTCCGTGCCGAACACCGCCTGTTCGAGGTCCACTTCGAGTTCGAAGCGCAGATCGGCGCCGCGAAACACCTGCGTACCGCCGCCGCGGCGTGCGCCGCCAAAAATATCGCCGAACATTTCCCCGAAGATATCGCTGAACGCGCCGCCGTTATCGAAACCGCCGCCGCGACCCCCCTCAAGACCGGCGTGTCCAAACTGATCGTAGACGGCACGCTTCTTGGCATCGAGCAGCACTTCGCAGGCTTCCTTGGCTTCCTTGAATTGCCCTTCCGCCGCCGGATCATCCGGATTGCGATCCGGGTGGAACTTCATGGCTAAGCGGCGGAAGGCTTTTTTGATGTCGGCTTCGGCTGCGTCTTTCGCCACGCCGAGCACTTTGTAGTAATCCTGTTTCGCCATTACTGATCCATAACGAGTAAACCGCCGGCGATTTTACCCGCCGGCGGCTTTGCTTTTCGACCTAATTGGTCACAACCGGCCCGTGGCCGTTGCCTTAAGCCTTCTTGCGATCGCCCTCGTTGACTTCCTCGAACTCAGCATCCAGGACATCGTCCTTCTTGCCGCCGGCATCGGCCGCTGCAGATTCACCCGCGGCAGCGGTTGCTTGCTCGTGGGTCTTCTGCAAAATCGCAGAGGAAACCTGCACCAAGGCCTCGGTCTTGCGCTCCAGTTCCTCGCGGTCCTCTCCCGTCATGGCCGCTTTGACCGCATCCAGGGCTTCTTGAACCGGGCGCTTCTCATCCTCACTGAGCTTCTCGCCCAGATCTTTGATCGCCTTCTCCACCGTGTGCGCCGTCGCATCGGCCTTGTTGCGCGCACCGACCATCTCACGAAATTTCTTGTCTTCCTCAGCATGCGCCTCGGCATCCGCGACCATGCGCTTGATCTCGCCTTCCGACAAACCGCTGGAGGCTTTGATGACGATTCGCTGTTCTTTTCCGGTTTTCACGTCTTTCGCTGACACGTTGAGGATGCCGTTCGCATCGATATCGAAGGCGACCTCGATTTGCGGCAAGCCGCGAGCCGCCGGCGGAATATCGGTGAGATCGAAGCGGCCCAACGACTTGTTGTCGGTGGAGCGTTCGCGCTCGCCCTGCAGCACGTGAATCGTCACGCCGGTCTGATTGTCCTCGGCGGTGGAGAAGGTCTGTGAAGCCTTGGTCGGAATCGTGGTGTTCTTTTCGATCACCTTGGTCATGACGCCACCCAAAGTCTCGATGCCCAGCGACAGCGGGGTCACATCCAGCAGCAGCACGTCTTTGACGTCGCCGGCCAGCACGCCGCCTTGAATCGCGGCGCCGACGGCGACCGCTTCATCGGGGTTCACGTCCTTGCGCGGCTCCTTGCCGAAGAAATCCTTGACCGCCTTTTGCACCAGCGGCATGCGGGTCTGCCCGCCCACCAGAATGACCTCGCTGACGTCCTTGATCGACAGGCCCGCGTCTTTCATCGCAACCTTGCACGGTTCGATGGTCTTATTCACCAGTTCCTCGACCAGCGACTCCAGCTTGGCGCGCGTCAACTTGATGCTCAGATGCTTCGGACCGCTTTGATCGGCGGTGATGTACGGCAGATTGATTTCCGTCTGCTGACTCGAGGACAGCTCGATCTTGGCCTTCTCGGCCGCTTCCTTCAGACGCTGCAGCGCCAGCGGGTCCTTGCGCACATCCACGCCGGATTCCTTCTTGAACTCATCGCCCAGGTAGTTGATGACGCGAAGGTCGAAATCCTCACCGCCCAGGAACGTATCGCCATTGGTCGAGAGCACCTCGAACTGGCGCTCGCCATCGACTTCAGCGATCTCGATGATGGATACGTCGAACGTGCCGCCGCCAAGATCGTAGACCGCGATTTTGCGATCGCCTGCGCCCTTGTCCATGCCGTAGGCAAGCGCCGCCGCCGTGGGCTCGTTGATGATGCGCTTGACGTTCAGTCCGGCGATGCGTCCGGCATCCTTCGTGGCCTGGCGTTGCGAGTCGTTGAAATAGGCCGGCACGGTGATCACTGCATCAGTGACGGCTTCGCCCAGATAATCTTCGGCGGTTTTCTTCATCTTCATGAGAATGCGCGCCGAAACTTCCGGCGGCGCCATCTTCTTGCCCTGGGCTTCGACCCAGGCATCGCCGTTGTCGGCCTTGACCACCTTGTAGGGCACCATGCTGACGTCTTTCTTGACCACGTCATCGGCGAACTTGCGGCCGATAAGACGCTTGACAGCAAACAGGGTGTTGTGCGGATTGGTCACCGCCTGCCGCTTCGCGGACTGTCCCACCAGGACCTCGTCGTCCTTGGTGAAGGCAACGATCGAAGGCGTGGTGCGATCGCCCTCGCTGTTTTCGATCACCTTGGGTTTGCCGCCCTCCATGATGGCCACGCAGGAATTCGTAGTACCCAGATCGATGCCGATGACTCTAGACATGGTTGTAATCCTCTAAAAATTCAAAATCTGTGACCGAAGAATGGGGGGGGCGGATGCATTTTTCAATTGCCTTCAGCCGGCCGGCGCCTTGGCCACGATGACGCGGGCCGGACGCAACAGGCGGCCGTTGAGGGCATAGCCCTTTTGGATCACGTTGAGAACCGTGCCCGGCGGCTTATCGGCGCTTTCCTGCGCCACCATGGCTTCGTGCCAGTTGGGGTCGAAGGGCTTGCCGGCCGGGTCGAGCGTCACGATGCCGGCCTTGTCGAAGGCGCGGTATAGCTCGCGCAGCGTGGCCTGTGCCCCCTCCAGCAGCGCCGGCCCCGGATTGGCGATGCCGGTGGTGATGCCTGCCTCGAGCGCATCGCCCACTGCCACCAATTCCTGAGCGAACCGCTCGATCGCGAACTTGCGCGCCTGATCAATTTCGCGCTCCGATCGCTTGCGAAAATTGTCCATCTCAGCGAGAGCGCGCAAATGGTTGTTGCGATGCTCCTCGGCCTTGGCGAGAGCGGCTGCCAGCTGGGTCTCGACGGAGGGCGGCACGCCGGCGGCGTCCGGGGAATCCTCCACCGCCGAATCGGGATTCTTGCTTTCGGCAGAATTGGAATTGGTCACGTAACTGGCATCCTCGATTGCTCAACCGCGCGGTCGCTACCCGACCAAAGGCGCTTGGATTGGGGCTATTTGCGGGCGTTCAAGGCGGACCCGAGCAATTTCGCAGTCAGATCGACGATGGGGATGACCCTCTCATAAGCCATCCGGGTCGGACCGATCACCCCCAGAACCCCGACCACCCGGTTGTCGATGGTATAGGGCGCGGAGACCACGCTGATGTCGTCCAGGATGCTGTAACCGGATTCCTGGCCGATGAATATCTGCACGCCATCCGCCCGCAGGCAAATATCCAGGATGTGCAGAATGTCGCGCTTTTCGTTGAAGGCTTCGAACAGCCGGCGCAGCCGATCCACGTTGGACAGTTCGGCAAAGCCCATGAGGTTGGTTTCGCCGGCGATCACGTATTCCATCTTGTCGTCGGGCGAGCTGTCGAAGACCTTCTGCGCCATCTGGATGGCATCGAGCATCAGCCGGTTCATGTGCTGGCGGGTTTCTTGCAGCTGCGCAACGATGTGCGCCCGCGCATCCGGCAGCGAGCGTCCTCCGATGACTTCGTTCAAATAGTTGGCGACGCGCTTGAGTTCTTCAGGCGCGTAGTGGCGATCCAGCTGAACCACGCGGTTCTGCACCTCGCGGTTGTTCATGACCATGATGGCCAGCGCCCGGTTGTCCGACAGGCCGATGAACTCGATCTGAGTGAGCGCGACGTAATGCGGGTTGGGCAGCGTGACCACGCCGGCCATATGTGTGACATTGGAGAGCATCTGCGAGGCGATCTGCACCAGCGACCGGCCATTTTGGGCATCGGTGACCAGCCCCCGCTGGATTTCCTCGATCTCGTTCAACTCCAGCGGCTTGACCTTGAGCAGTGAGTCAACGAACAGACGGTAGCCTTTGTCGGTGGGGATGCGGCCCGCAGAGGTGTGGCGCGAGGCGACGAACCCAAGCCCTTCCAGATCCGCCATGACATTGCGGATGGTGGCGGAGGACAGACTCAATCCTGAATCGCGCGACAACGTCCGCGAGCCGACCGGCTGGCCGTCGCGGATGTAGTTCTCGATCAGCGCCTTGAGAAGCAGCTGAGCCCGCTCACTCAGGACATCATCGGCATTATGTTCGGAGATCGTCCTCTCCATACGCTCTAAGGGATATAACCTACCCAGTAGGCTGGCACCAAGTCAAGATACCTCAATCTGAGAAAAGATTGGAGATTGAACCCGTGACCGCGTCGCAGCGGGCGTGCTACAACGACCATTAGAGGTTTCACCGCATGGCCCAATCGTTTTCTTCCATTGCACTCATTGGCAATACGGTCGATGTCCGAGTGGCCGACTGCATGCTCAACCTCGCCGCGCACCTGTCACGCCGTGCCGGCAAGGTGCTGGTGGACGCAAGCGTCGATCTGCCCTTCCCGCCCGATACGGTCACGCGCCGCGAGGCGCGTTTCTTCGCCACAGAGGCCGACCTCGTCATCGCCATCGGCGGCGACGGCACGCTGTTGCACGCCTCGCGCCTGGTGGCCGGACACGACGTGCCACTGCTGGGCGTGAATCGCGGCCGGCTCGGGTTTCTGACCGATGTGGGCGCGCGCACCATGCTCGAAGACGTCGACACCGTCCTGGCGGGGCGCTACTCCGAAGACCCGCGCTCCATGCTAAGCGCGCGGCTCGAGCGCCCCGGGGCGCAGGCGCTGACTTCCCTGGCGCTCAATGACGTGGTCATCCAAAAGCGCGAGAGCGGCCGGATGCTGGATTTCGAAACCGCGATCAATGGCACTCTGGTCAATTCACACGGCGCCGATGGCCTGGTGGTGGCCACCGCCACCGGCTCGACCGCCTACGCCCTGTCCTGCGGCGGACCCATTGTGGAGCCGGAACTCGACGTGTGGGTGCTGGCGCCCATCTGCCCGCACACCCTCAGCGACCGGCCCGTCATCGTCAGCGCCAGCAGCAAGATTACGCTGCGGCTCATGGAACGCCCCTCGGGACGCGCCCAGGTGGCCTGCGATGGCGAAGCCCTCGGCGACATGGAACTGCAGGATGAACTGTTCGTGGAAAAGGCGGCGGCCAAGATCACCTTCCTGCATCCGCCCGGATACGACTACTACCGCATCCTGCGCACCAAGCTGCATTGGGGTCGTGGCGCGTTCGACAACCGGACCAGCGACTAGGTAGGCTTGGGACCATGCTGACGCACCTGCAACTTCGCGACCTCGCCATCGTCGACCGGGCCGAACTGGAATTCACCCCCGGCCTGAGCGCGCTGACAGGCGAGACAGGCGCCGGCAAGTCCATCATCGTCGATGCGCTGCTGCTGGCGGCCGGCGGCCGCACCGGGCCGGACGTGGTGCGCCATGGCGCGGAACGAGCCGAGGTTTCCGCCAGCTTCACCGTGACCGCCGGAGCGGCTGCGGACTGGCTGCGCGAGCAGTCCATCGAGCATCAGGGCGAGGTCATCCTGCGGCGCGTGGTCGGCGCCGATGGCCGCTCACGCGCCTATCTCAACGGACAGATGGTGTCGCTGCAGGCGTTGCGCGAATTCTCAGACTTCGTCATCGAGATCCACGGTCAGCAGGAGTTTCAGCACCTGATCAAACGCAGTGCGCAGCGCGAACTGCTCGACGCGCACGCAGTTCCCGCCGTTCTGCGCGATTCGGTGGCCAGCTGCTTTGCCGCGTACCGCGCCTGCCGCGACGAGTACGAGGCGCTGCAGGCGGCGGCCGATCAGCGCGACTCGCGCCTGGATTACCTGCAGTTTCAATTGGCCGAACTCAAAGCCGAGGTCGGCAGCCGGGAGCAGATCGAGCAATTGATGAGCGAGCAAAAGCGCTTCGCCAATCGCGGCCGGCTCGCGGCGGCTGCGCGCGCTTCACTGGATCTGACGTACGAATCCGATGATGCCAACGCGTATGACCTGCTGGCCAAGGCCGGCGCCGCGATCCGTGTTCCGGCCGAGGGTGACGCGGAACTGGCGGCAGCGGCGGCGCTGCTGCAAGAAGCGCAGGTCTCGGCGCGAGAGGCCGCATCGGCCCTGCAGCAATTTTTGCAAGCGCTGGATGTGGATCCGGCCCGCCTCGAAGACCTGGAGCGTCGCGCGGCAAGCCTCGAAACGCTGGCGCGCAAACATCGCGTTGCGGTGACGGAACTGCCGCAGGTGCTGGCGCAGACCGAACGCGAATATGCCGATTTACAAGCGTCAGGCGTTACGCTTGCGCAGTTGCAGCAGCAACTGGCGCAATTGACGCAGCAGTATCAGTCCGCGGCATCGCAGCTGAGCAAGGCCCGCGAGACGGCCGCGGCCGACCTGAGTGCTCAGATCAGCCGCCTCATGCAGTCCTTGGGCATGGTCGGCGGCCGCTTCGAGGTGCGTGTCGAACAAGTCCCCGGATCCTTCGGCGCGCATGGCGTCGATGAAATCGACTTTCTCGTCAGCGCCAATCCGGGCCAGCCGTTGAAAGGATTGGCCAAGGTCGCCTCAGGCGGCGAACTGTCGCGCATTAGTCTTGCCATTCAGGTGGCGGCCGCCGCCAACACCACCGCCTTGTGCATGGTGTTCGATGAAGTCGATGCGGGCGTCGGCGGCGCCGTGGCGGAAATCGTGGGGCGGCAACTGCGCGAACTCGGGTCTGTCGCGCAGGTCTTATGCGTGACGCATTTGCCGCAGGTTGCGGCACAGGCTCACAGCCAGTTCCGCGTAGTCAAGCTGTCCGACGGCAAGACCACGCGAACGGCGGTGAATGTGCTAAATGCCGCTGAACGCGTCGAGGAAATCGCCCGGATGCTGGGCGGAGTGTCGATTACCGACACCGCCCGCGACCACGCGCGCGAGATGCTCACCGTACCCGTAGCCGCGCCGCCGGCCAAGAAGGCCAAACCACGCCGCTCTACTTGACGCGTTTGCCGGGGCAGTCGGCCTTGCGGCAGTGCCCGTAGAGGATCAGCGCGTGATCGCTGATCTCAAATCCCAGACGCTTCGCCACGGCCTGCTGCAGCTCTTCGATGCCGCTGTCCATGAACTCTTCGACGCGGCCGCAGTCCACACACACGATATGATCGTGATGCGCACCGTGATTGAGTTCGAACACCGCCATGCCGCCTTCGAAATGGTGGCGCGTGACGAGACCGGCCGCCTCGAACTGCGTCAGCACCCGATACACGGTCGCAAGACCGATGTCCTGGTTGGATTCCAGCAGCTGTTTGTAGATGTCTTCCGCGCTCATGTGGCGCGCATTGCCGGCAGCGAGGATGTCCAGGATCTTCAACCGCGGCAACGTTACCTTCAGACCGGCTTTGCGCAGATCGGTGCTCTCGGTGGTCGGTGAATCTTTCATTCGCTGCGGCACAGTGTTCATTCCGGTATGATGCTGGGCGGATTATCTGTTAAATAGATTGATTGCACCACTGCCATGACTACGTACTTCCGCCATTTCGCTCTTGCCTGCACCCTGCTGCTGACGTGCGCATGCGTCTACCGCATCAACGTTCAACAGGGGAATTTCCTGGATCAGGCGGCGGTGGAGCAGGTCAAACCCGGCATGA
>JANXOV010000076.1 GCA_025357635.1 Pseudomonadota bacterium | reverse complement strand
GAAGGCGTCTCCTTCGAAGCGGCCGACCGCAGCGGCACGCAGGTTCACATCGACCGCGACTACGTCGACAAGAGTCTGGGCGAGCTGGTGCGCAATCAAGACCTGTCGCGCTATATTCTGTAAACAAAGCAACCACTCATGAGCATTCCCCGGCCCACGGATATCAAGCTGCGCACTCAGTCGCGGCTGCTGCAGATCAGCTTCGAGGATGGCGTGACATTCGAGCTGCCCTTCGAATACCTGCGCATCCATTCCCCTTCGGCCGAGGTCAAGGGCCACGGCGGCGGAGAGGGCATCCTGCAGTTGAACAAGCAGGAAGTCGGCATCAGCGGCGTCGAACCGGTGGGCAACTACGCGCTGCGGCTGATTTTCGACGATGGCCACGACACGGGGTTGTTCACCTGGCGTTTCCTGTACGAATTGGGCCAGGAGCGTCCGGTCAAGTGGGCGCGCTATCTGGAGCGCTGCCGCGATGCGGGTCAGCCACGCTGATCATGCGCAGTGCGCCCGAACGCGCTAATCTTAAGCGCATGGAAACACCCCCGAGAACCACGGATTTCGGCTTTCAAAGCGTTGATTGGCAGGAAAAGGCGCAGCGCGTGCGGTCCGTGTTTGAGTCTGTGGCCGGCAAATACGATGTCATGAACGACCTGATGTCGCTCGGCGCGCACCGCTTGTGGAAAAAGTTCACGCTGGCGCTGACGGGACTGAAGCCCGGTCAGCGCGCGCTGGACGTGGCCGGCGGCACCGGGGATCTCGCCATCGGCATGGCGCGGCAGGTGGGCAGGACCGGTCAGGTGGTCTTGTCGGACATCAACCCGGCCATGCTGGAGATCGGCCGCGATCGCAGCATCGACGCAGGCTGCGCCGGCACCGTGCGCTGGGCTCTGGCCAATGCCGAGTGCCTGCCCTTTGCCGACGACTCCTTCCATTGTGTGACCATTGGCTTTGGGCTGCGAAACGTCACCGACAAGCCGGCCGCGCTGGCCTCCATGCGGCGAGTCCTAAGGCCTGGCGGGCAATTGCTGGTGCTCGAATTCTCAAAACCGGTTGCACCGGGACTCAAGCCGCTCTACGACGGGTACTCGTTCAAAGTGCTGCCGCTGCTGGGAAAGCTGGTGGCGAATGATTCGGCCAGTTATCAATACCTGGCCGAGTCGATCCGCATGCATCCGGATCAAGAAACCCTGCTCGGCATGATGCGCGACGCCGGCTTCGGTCAGGCGCGCTACCACAACCTGTCCGGCGGCATCGTCGCCGTGCATCGCGGCTACAAGGTCTGACGTGACCGCGACGCCCGCCTGGCTCGCCTCACTCGAGGCGGTGCTCAATCGCAACCTGGACGAATCCGGTGAGGCCGCTGCCTGCGCAAAGGCAGTGGAAGGCAGATCGCTGCGCCTGGATGTCGCGGCCGTCTTGAGCGTGCGGACGGACATCCATGGCGGACGGCTGGTGTTGACGCGCGGCGCTGAACACGAGGCGGCGGACGCCGTCATTGCGGGATCCGCATTCGCGCTCATGAACCTGCTCGCGGCAAACAGTGTGAACCCCGGCAGCTCCTCCGCCGTGCAGGTGCGCGGGGATGCCGAAGTGGCCAATCGCTTCCGCGACTTGTTCAAGATGCTGCGTCCGGATGTCGAAACCGAGATGTCGCGATTCATCGGCGATGTGCCGGCGCACGGGCTGGCGGCATTCACGACCGCGGCGCTGGAATGGGGCCGGCGGGCCGTTGCGAGCGGCCGCGCCAACATTGCCGAGTATCTGCAGGAGGAAAGCCGCGATCTGGTCAACAAGACCGAGCTCGAAGAATTTTTGCGCGGCGTGGATCAAGTGCGCGAGGCCGCCGACCGCGCCGAAGCGCGCCTGGTGCTGCTGGAACGCAAGCGGCAGAGGGCCTGATGATGCGTGTGCGCGTCGCCATCCGGCTGCTGCAGATTCAACGGGCGCTGGTGCGCCACGGCCTGGACGAGTACGTACGCGAGACGCATCTGTTCCGGCCTGTGCGATTCTTGATACTGCTCTCGCCCTGGACCTGGTTTCAGCGCAGCCGCGGGATCTCGCGCGGCGAACGGCTGCGGCTTGCGCTCGAAGAACTTGGCCCCATATTCATCAAGTTCGGACAGGCCCTGTCGACACGCCGCGATCTGCTGCCCGAAGACATTGCCGATGAACTGGCGAAACTCCAGGACCGCGTGCCGCCCTTCTCGAGCGCAGCAGCACTGGCCGCGATCGAAGCCGCGCTGGGCGGGCCCGTCGGCACATTTCTCGATGATTTCCAAAGCGCCCCTCTGGCGGCCGCTTCCATTGCGCAGGTGCATGCCGCGAAGCTCAAGGACGGCACCGAAGTCGTCGTCAAGGTGCTGCGGCCGGGCATGCACGAGGTCATCCGCCGCGACATCGATGTACTGCATGCCCTGGCGCAACTGGCGGACCGCTTTTGGGAGGGGTCGCGGCGGCTGCGTCCGCGCGAAGTGGTGAGCGAATACGAAAAGGTGATTTTCGATGAGCTGGATCTGATGCGCGAGGCGGCCAACGCGGCGCAACTGAAGCGAAACTTCGCCGGCTCCTCGCTCTTGTACGTGCCGCAGGTGTATTGGGACCTGTGCCGCAGCAACGTCATGGTGATGGAGCGCATACACGGCATCATCATCAGTCAGATTGAAGAACTGAAGAGCCGCGGAACGAATTTTGCCAAGCTTGCCGAGCACGGCGTGGAGATCTTTTTCACGCAGGTGTTCCGTCACAATTTTTTCCACGCCGACATGCACCCGGGAAATATTTTCGTGCAGGTGGACGACCCGGAGAATCCCCGCTACGCGGCCGTGGATTTCGGCATCGTCGGCACCCTGCAGGAGCGCGATCAGCACTATCTGGCCGAGAACTTCCTGGCCTTTTTCGATCGCGACTATCACCGCATCGCCGCGCTGCACATCGAGTCGGGCTGGGTGCCCAGGAATACGCGGGTGGATGAGCTCGAGTCTGCGGTGCGCACGGTCTGCGAGCCCATATTCAACAAGCCGCTGGCGGAAATATCCTTCGCGCAGGTGCTGCTGCGGTTGTTTGAAACGGCGCGCCGCTTCGAGATGCAGGTGCAGCCGCAGCTGATTCTGCTGCAAAAGACCCTGCTGAACATCGAGGGCCTGGGACGCCAGTTATATCCGCAGCTTGATCTGTGGAAGACGGCGCAGCCGGTGCTGCGCGCATGGATGCGCGAACGCGTCAGCCCCAGGACATTGCTCAAGCGCATGCGCCAGCAATTGCCGGACGTGGTGCAGGCCGCCAAACTCCTGCCGCAGATCTTCCAGAACGTGACGCGCGAAAGCGCCGAAGGCCGTTTCGCGCTGTCGCTGCCCATGCAGGAGATCGACGCGCTGCGCGCGGAAATCCGCCGCGGTCACGCGCGCCGCGACGGCGTTCTGCTCGGTGCGATGCTGTGGATGGGCGGCATCACCTGCCTGGCCCTGTTTCCGTGGGCATCCCTGTTGGGCTGGGGTCTGATGCTGGCCGGCACGGTGGTCGCGATCGTCAGGTTCGTCCGCGCCGCATAGGACTTCGGCTACGGTGAACGGCGATCCTTGATGAGCCGGTCAACCACTATATTCGCGATCGCCTCGATGGGCAGATAGCCCAGGAGCTTGATCGCCTTCGCCGGGGATGCCGCGAACGCCAGCGCCGCCATCGCCGCAAGCCCCCCGGGGCCTGCGCCCTTGGTCAGCAGTTTCATGGTCCAACTGCGAGGATATGCGGGTCTGTCTCCCTCAAGACCCTGCTCCGCAGAACTTACCGGTGCCGGTTCGAACAGCGCCTTGAGCTCAGCACGGCTGCACGCCAGTCTTGCGGCGGCCGAATCGCGCGGTACGCTGTCAATCCCGTTTGCCATGATCCTCCTCCGCAAGCAGGCGATCCAGAATGACGCGATCCTCGCCCCATTCCCGTCTCACCGATTCGAACAGGGCCGGAGCACGCGCCGCGCGCTGGAAGGCGACCACGACGGCGATCAGTGCGACAAGCGCGCAGCCCCCAAGCATCCCGTAGATCGCCGGCATGCGGTTAGGCGTGTCCCACGTCGCCGCGACGACCGCAACACAGCTCAATGCCAGCGTGAAGAAGCCGGCAATGAGCGCCACGGCGAACACAGCGCATTGCGCCATCAAACGGCGCGAATAGACTTCAAGGTCCTGCTCCGCCAGTTCTGCATAGGCCAGAAAATGACGCAGCAGAACCGGCGCCGCCTTCGCAAGCTTCCACCACGCGCTCATAAGTCCTCTAGGACCGGCGTGCCGCCAGGCTTCCGACGACGACGCCCAGCAGCGCGGCGATGCCCAACGCAGCCAGGGGATTGGCGCGCACGAAGTCCTCCGCATTGCCGGCCACCTGCTGTGCCTGACGGCGAGCCTGGTCTGCGCCGTCGGTCAACGCATCCTTCGCGCCGGACAATGCATCCATGACGTTGTCACGAATCCTGACGATGTCCGGGTCCTTGATGTGCGCGACGCGCGACAGCAGTTCTTCCACGTCACTGATCAGATTCTTGAATTCACCCGTGACCGCGCCCTTGATGCTGCCGGCACCGGCAGGGGCCTGGGAAAGGGTCGGATCATTTGTGCTGTCCATTGGTCAGTCTCCGGTTGCTCGAGCCGAAACCACGCCTGATCGCAACGCACGCGTTTGCGAACAATTCGGCGCCAATGCAGCATAGTCAATTCTTGTGAAAGTGCAACGACCGCCACCGCAAATGGTTTGCATTCCCAGGGCCGCAGCATCTAACGTGTGCCTCACCGGGAAATAGCTGTGGACAGCGCATGACCATCATCGAGCGTGACCCCTGGCGCCAACAATACTTCGACGGCATCGACTGCCCCGAGGACGTCGACATTCCAACTGACGACCTGAGCGCGTTTGACTGGAATCCGCGGCATCGCTGGATCTACGACAAGTACATCGTCGCGCAATCTCAAGGACTTGACTGCGGCAAGGACGGCTCCGTGCCGCAACGCTACCCTGTGTTCTGCAAACCCATCACCAATCTCAGAGGAATGGGACTCAATATTCATGTGCTGCACTCCGTGCAGGACTTCGAGCGATTCTGCCTACCGGGTCATTTCTGGATGACGCTGCTGCAGGGCGAGCATGTCAGCACCGACCTTGCCGTGATCGAAGGCCTGCCGGTCTGGCATCGCCACTGCATTGGCCGGCCGGGAGCGCAAGGAACATTCGATTACTGGACCGTCAGTGCGTGCGGCCGCGATGAGCTGACGCAATACTGCTGCAACTGGGTGCGCGCAAACCTGACCGGATATACGGGAATGATGAACATCGAGACCATCGGTGGCCGGATCATCGAGGCACACCTGCGTTTCGCCGATCAGTGGCCAGATTTGTATGGGCCAGGCTGGATCGAGGCGGTGGTCCACCTGTATGCGCGCGGCGAGTGGGCATTCGCCGATACGAGCCGCAAGGACGGCTTCAGCGTCGCGCTATTTGGACCCCATGGCCGGCGATATTCTCATCCAGAACCAGACCGGGTCGCAGCGTACCGGACCGCGCCGGGCGTCAGCAGTGTCCAGATCACCTTTCACGAGGATCGGCCCGCTGGTGCGCACGCGATGCCGCCGGGTGGATTCCGTCTCGCGATCGTCAACGCCTGGGATCTGACGTCCGGGCTGCGGCTGCGCCGCAGGATGGCGCGAGACTTTCAGTTGAAACTGCGGTCCGCCGGCCTCGAGCCCGTCAGTTCGCAGGTTTTGAGACCGCCATCGGCGCCGGTGAATAATGCAGGTGAGCGATCTTCCACACGCCGCCGCGATTGAACCAGACGTCGGTTTCGTGAAATTCCTCGTCGGTCACCGCACCCGCGGCTGTCCGGGTCTTCACATGCAGTTCCAGAGTCGCCACCGCGGTGTCGCCACCCGGACTGAGTTGAATCTGCAAGTCGGAAATCTGCACGGATTGAATCTTGTTGCCCGCCTTGATGAAGGCATTCCAGCTGGTCTTGTACTGCGGCAGGCTCACGCGGCCTTCGGGAAACCATTGGGTCAGGTCATCCCAATAAAACGAAAAATACTTTGGCAGATCGTTGGCGGCATACGCATCGTTGACCGCTTTTTCCAACGCCTTGATCTGTTCAACGACGGCGGCTTTGTTCACCGGCGTGGAATGCGCGACCGACAGGCTTGTGAGCAGGCAGGCGGCGGCCGTCAGGATGAGTTTCTTCATACGGGTTCTCCGACCAAGGATTTTAAAAAGGGTTGCGGATCTTCGTTGCGCTCGAGAATCTCCACCAACGCGGAGCCGACAATGACGCCATCGACGCACGCGCCCAACCTGTCCACCTGGGCGCGTGAGCGGATTCCAAAGCCGGCGCAGACAGGAATGGAGGCGGCGCGCTTGACCCGCTGCATGTATTCCAGCGCATCATCCGGCACATCCACGGCCTTGCCGGTGGTGCCCGTCATGGTCACCGCGTAAATGAAACCCTGCGCGCCCGCGCACAACTTTTTCAACCGGTCCTCTTGCGTGACCGGCGTGACCATCTGCACCAGCGCGATTTTCGCTTCGTTGAGCGCGGTCTTGAGATCATCGGATTCCTCGTAAGGAAGATCCGGAACGATGAAGCCCGACACGCCCGCCGCGTGCGCGGCTTGCGGCAGAAGGTCCAGTCCAAAAGCCAGCAGCGGGTTCAGATAGCTCATCAGCAGCAGCGGCGCACCCGTCCGCGGCTGCAGCGCGCGCAGTTCATCGAGTATCCACGGCAGGGTGACGCCGTCCAACAGGGCCGCGGCGCTGGCGCGCTGAATGGTGGTGCCATCGGCCATCGGATCGGAGAACGGCACGCCGATTTCCACCACATCGCAGCACTGCGCGACCGCGAGCAGATTTTTCCTGAACGTTGCGCGGCTTGGAAACCCGGCCGTGAGAAAGCCGACCAGCGCAGTCCGGCCCTTGGCGCGCGCCGCGTTGATGGCGATGGAAATGGATTCGTGTGATGCCATTTACAGGAGATCTTTGAGGACGGTGCGTTGCAAAATGGGCATGTCCTTGTCGCCGCGACCCGAAAAGCCGATGAGGATGCGCGAACCCGGGTTGGCGCGGGCATAGCGGCGTGCGCCGACCAGCGCATGCGCGGTTTCGATCGCGGACAGAATGCCCTCGTACTTGGCGCACTCCATCAGCGCCTCCAGCGTCTCCTCGTCGTTGGCGGACTCATAGGTCGCGCGCCCGCAGGACTGCAGCAAGGCATGCTCGGGCCCGACGCCCGGGTAGTCCAGACCGGCCGAGACCGAGTGCGTCTCCTGCACCTGACCGAACTTGTCCTGCAGCAACATCGAATAGGTGCCATGCAATACGCCCGGCGAGCCGAAGGTGAGCGTGGCGGCATTGTCGCCCAGCCCGGAACCGCGACCGCCCGCCTCGATGCCCAGCAGCTGCACGCCGGCGTCGTTCACGAAGGGATGAAACAGACCGATGGCGTTGGAGCCGCCGCCCACACAAGCCACCGCCACATCGGGAAGGCCGCCGGCCTGGAGTTGAATCTGCGCCCGCGCCTCCTTGCCGATGACGGACTGCAGCTCGCGCACCAGGTACGGGTAGGGATGCGGACCCAGGGCCGAGCCGAGCGAATAATAGGTGCCGTTTGGATCGGACACCCAGTCGCGCAAGGCCTCGTCGATGGCGGCTCGCAGCGTCTTGTCGCCGCTGGTCACCGACACGACTTCCGCGCCCATCAGCCGCATGCGCCCGACATTGGGCGACTGCCGCTCGACATCGACCGCACCCATGTAGATCACGCAGGGCATGCCCATTCGCGCCGCCGCCGCCGCGCTGGCAACACCGTGCTGCCCGGCGCCGGTCTCGGCGATGATTCGTTTGGCGCCCAGGCGCTTGGCGAGCAGTGTCTGGCCCAGCGCATTGTTGATCTTGTGCGCGCCGGTATGGGCCATGTCTTCGCGCTTGAGCCACACCTCGGCGCCCCAGCGTTTGCTCAAGGTATGCGCGCGTGTCAGTGGCGTCGGCCGTCCGGCCCAGGTCTTCAACTCGCTGACCAGCTCCGCCTGGAAATCCGCATCGACCAGATAACGGCGAACGCCTTCCTGCAGTCGGTCCAGCGCCGGCACCAGCGTTTCGGGCACATAGCGTCCGCCGAAGCTGCCGAAGCGGCCTCGCGCATCCGGGTAGGCGTTGAAATCCGGCATCGTGGTTTTAAGTTGTGTGTTCATGTATCACGCTCCAAGCGGGCCGCTGCCGCTCTGACCAGGGAAACGAATTCAGCAATCTTCTCCGCGGACTTGACGCCGGGATGATCTTCAACGCCAGTGCTCACGTCGACGCCGAAGGGCCTCACCGCCTCGATCGCCTTCTCCACGTTCAGCGCCGACAACCCGCCTGCGAGTATCACTTCGGTCTGGCGCGCCAGTTCCGAGGCGCGGCCCCAGTCGGCGATTTCACCGATGCCGCTGGTGGGACCTTCGAACAGCATGCGCTTGGGCAGTGGATCCGGCGTTTTGCGTCCAAAGCGCACGACGGGAAGAATCTTGATGTGCGCGGGGATTTTCAATTCGCGCAAATCCTCGACGTCGGTTTGAAAATAGTCCGGCTTGAGGATCTTGCAGATCTCATCGACCTTCATCTGCAAAGGATGCTGTGCGACGGCGATGCGCAGGATGCCCGGCGGCGCCAGAGCGGCAAGCTGCGCGGCCTGCCCCGGCGTCACCTGCCGAGGGCTGGGCGCGAAGACGAATCCGATGGCATCCACCTTCGCCTCCGCCGCTGCGATGACGCCATCCGCTCCGGTCAATCCACAAATTTTTATCCACATAGAAGTGAGTGTAGCGATTTAAGGTTGCACTGTCCGCGCCGCCGCGAGCATGCCTGACAGCAAGGACACCGGATTGGCGTCCGACATCAACGCCGACCCGATCAGGGCCAGCCGGAAGCCGAGGCCGGCCATGCGCTGGGCGTCCTGCGCCGTGTTCACGCCGCTTTCGGCAACGCCGGGCCAGGCCGCGGACAGCTGCGGCGCCAGGGACTCGAAGCGCTCCTGCACGACCTGTAGCGTCTGCAGATCGCGGCAATTGATGCCCACGAGCACCGTCTCGTGCCTGGTGCGCCGGCGTTTCAGGATATCGTAGGAAACCGCCAGATCATCGGTGTCGAAGGCCTCGAGCAATACGAACAGCTTGCAGGCCGCGGCGCAATCCAACAGCTCCACGATCTGCCGCGGCGGGAGCATGCGCGCAATCACTAGCACGCCGCCGGCGCCGCAGGCGCGCGCTTCAAGGACCTGATACGAATCCACCAGAAAATCCTTGCGCATGGCCGGAATGCGCAGCGGCGCCAGCCGCGCCGCCGCCAGCCGCAGGTGATCCAGCGAGCCGTCGAAGCGGCTGGGTTCGGTCAAGACCGACACTGCTGCCGCGCCGCCGCGCGCGTAGGACTCCACCCGTCCGAGCCAGTCATCGCTCTGGCTGCCGAGCGCGCCGTAGGCGGGCGAACGCAGTTTGAGTTCGGCGATGATGTCAAAGCCTTGCGCCGAGAGTTGCAGTGCCGGCGCATCCGCGCATTCAAGCGCACGGCGCTCCAGTGCCGCGAAGGATTCGGATTGTCTGGCTTGCGCGACCCGCTGCGCGCTGGACTCGGCCATGGCATCAAGAAATCCGCTCATGGATCCACCGCCGCCTGCTGCTGCAGCATCTGCAGCCAGCGAGCGGCCTGGCCCGAGGTCACGGCGGCGCGCGCTCTTGCGATGCCGGCCTCGATGCTCGGCTCGCGCCCGGCGATGTGCAGCGCAAGGCCGGCCTGCAGCGACAACGCATCCAGATGCGCGCCGCCATCGCGCCGCTCGAACACCGCGCGCAGCGCCGCGAGATTGGCGATGGCATCGCCGCCGGCCAGCGCCGCCGGGGACACGCGTGCCAGCCCAAAATCCAGCGGATCGATCACCTGCTCGCTCACCTGACCTGCGTGCACGTCGAAGACCTTGAATGGACCGATGGGAGTGGCTTCGTCCCAGCCCTGCGCGCCGTGCACCACCCAGGCGCGCTCGATCTGCATGCCCGACAAGGCATGCGCCATGAGACGGGCGGCGTCCTCGCCGAAGGCGCCGATCAGATAAAAGCGTGGCGAACCGGGGTTGGTGAGCGGACCCAGCATATTGAACACGGTGCGGATGCCCAGGGCCGAGCGCACCGGCGCGAGGCTCTTCATGGCCGGATGATAGTAAGGCGCAAACAGAAATGTGAATCCCGTGGCCTGCAGCCAGCGGCGCGCCGCGTCCTCGTTCAAGGGCATGGGCAGGCCCAGCCGCTCGATCAGATCGGCGCTGCCGCTGCGGCTGGAAATCGAACGATTGCCGTGCTTGATCACCGGCAGACCGCAGGCGGCAGTCAGCAATGCCGCGCCGGTCGATAAATTCAGGCTTCCGGACGCGTCGCCGCCCGTGCCAACGATGTCGATGGCATCCAGTCCCGGCGCAAAATCCGGCGTGCGCCCCAGCTTGCGCATCGCATGGGCAAAGCCGCGCACCTCGGCGGCCACCACGCCCTTGCTGCGAAGGCCCGCGAGGAATGCGCCGGCCAAAGCCTGCGGCAGATCCGCATGTGTAAGCACCTGCAGCAGGACCTGCGCCTGGTCCTCGGTCAGGTCGCGCCGGTCCAGAATTTGTTCGAGCAATGCCCGCACCGCGTCGTTCATGGTTGTTTGAATGTCAGAAAATTACCCATGAGTTTGGGACCGTCCGGCGTAAGCACGCTTTCCGGATGAAACTGTACGCCTTCGACGGCGTGATGCCGGTGCCGCACGCCCATGATCTCCCCTTCTGCGGTCCTTGCGGTGACCTCCAGCTCGGCCGGCAGGCTGTGCGGTTCCGCGATCAGCGAATGATAGCGGCCGCACTGCATGGGCGAGGCCAGACCGGTGAACACGCCGCGGCCATCGTGCAACACGGGTGAAACCTTGCCGTGCATCAACCGCCCGGCGCGCACCACCTTGCCGCCGAACACCTCGACCAGAGATTGATGCCCCAGGCACACTCCAAGCACGGGCACACGGCCTGCGAATGCCCGGATCATCGGCATCGACACGCCGGCATCGTGCGGCGTGCCGGGGCCTGGGGAGATCACCACGTGACTGGGCTTCTTTGCCAGTGCCTGATCGACCGTGATGGCATCGTTGCGGAAGACCTCGACCTCAGCGCCCAGCATGAGAAAGGCCTGCACCAGGTTGTAGGTGAAGGAGTCGTAATTGTCGATCAGCAGCAATTGCGGTTTCATATTCCATCCGCCGCCATGGCGAGCGCCCGCCGCAGCACCGCGCTCTTGGCCATGACTTCTTCAAATTCGGCGCGCGCGATGCTGTCGGCGACGATGCCGCCGCCTGCCTGATAACTGTACGCATCGCCGCGGAACACCAGCGTGCGGATGGTGATGGCCTGATCCATGTCGCCGTGCCGCCCGAAATATCCCACCGTACCGCCGTACAAGCGCCGCCCCACCGGCTCCAGTTCATCGATGAGCTGCATGGCGCGCACTTTGGGTGCGCCCACCAGCGTGCCGGCGGGAAAGGTCGCCGCGAACAAATCGAAGGCATCCTGCCCGGGCGCAAGCGTGCCGGTGACGCCGCTGACAATGTGCATGATGTGGCTGTAGCGCTCGATGACGCGGTACGGATCCACGCGCACAGAGCCGGCTTTGGCAACCCGCCCCAGATCATTGCGCGCCAGATCCACCAGCATCACATGCTCGGCGTTTTCCTTGGGATCCGCGAGCAGCTCGGCCTCCAGCGCCAGATCGTGCGCGGTATCCGCGCCGCGTGGTCGGGAGCCTGCGATGGGCCGCAGCTGCGCGTGACCCGCATGCAATTTCACCAGCGCTTCGGGCGAGGTGCCGACGACGGTGATGTCGCCGAGCTCGCAGAAGAACATGTAGGGGGATGGATTGAGCAGCCGCAGCGCCCGATACACCTCGAAGGGCGAGAGGCTGTGCAGTCCTTCAAAGCGCGAGGCCAGCACCAGCTGATATACATCGCCGGCGGCGATGTGATCCTGCGCGAGCCTCACGCCGGCGGCATGAGCCGCCTCGTTCAGCGATGGCGTCGCGGCGGATAATTTTCCGCTGGCAGTCTGCGCCGGCACCGCGCCGCGCAGCGCCTGAATGACTTCGCGCCGCAGACGCTGCCGTTCCTCTTCAGGGCCATCGTGCAGCAGCGCTACGCCGCGGGTCAGGTGATCGAACACCAGCAGCGATTGCGGCGCCACGTAATGCGCATGCGGGGTGTCCGTATCATCCAGCGAGCGGCCCGGAAGATGCTCGAAATAGCGCACCGCATCGTAAGCGGTGTAGCCCACCAAGCCGCCGGACAGCGGCACGCCGGGAATTTCAGGCTTGGGCTGGGGCGCCTGCGACAGCGCCGTGCGCAGCGCATTGAGGAACTCGGCCTTGGACCTGGGCCGCGGCGAGACCACGCCGCCGACGTTCAATCCGGCCGCATCCAGCCGCACGTCCAGGCATTTGCCGAAGCCGATGAAGGAATAGCGCGCCAGGCGCTCGCCGCCTTCGACGCTTTCCAGGAGAAAACGGGGCTTGAACGGCGCCAGCTTCAAATAAGCCGAGACCGGCGTATCCAGATCGGCGGCTATGTCGAACAGTGTATTCATGGCAATAAAAAACCCATCGCCGTATTACGGAGATGGGTTCATGGGATCCTAATCGATGAAACTTGGAAAAATCTTAAGCGACCCGCGCCCTCTCCGTGTTTGAAGGGCGCCACCAGCGGGCAGCGAAGAAGTTCGTGAACAACATGCAAGCAAGTATCGCCGCGCGGGCGCCGCAGCGTCAAGAACTACCGGCTACTTCGGCTGCAGGACTTTTTTGTGCTTGCGCGACAGTTCGATGAAACGCGGCGTCAAGCCCACGTCCTCGAACACCGGATCGCCGTGATCGTCCTGGGATATCACCTTGGGCCCTCGCTCGTAGGGCATGGACTCGGCGATCTCGTCCAGTGCAACATGCAGCAGATCGGTGATGATGTCCTCTGCGGTTCGGCCGGGGAACATCTCGGCCAGGGCGTGCAGCCGCGCCGCATCCGCCACGGGCAGGCGCACCGTGTAGGGGCTTTCCGTCTTCACAGGCCCGGCTTTCTGCTTCCAGCCATCCAGTAGTGCTTTAAACTTCACCATTCAGCCACCATAGTTCGCCTGTATATATTATAAGCGCAAAGGCCAATGATCATGAGCAGCGATCCTGGGTTTCCGGAAAACACGTCACTTCCCGGCAAAGAAGAGCGCAATTGGGCCATGGCGGCGCATTTGTGCGGCCTGTTGTGGCTGTTCGGTGGCGGCAGTCTGATCTTCTTTCCCTTCGGCGGCCTGGCACTGTTCACAATCGTGGGACCGCTGATCATCTGGAAAGCCAAGGGCGACACAATGCCGTTCGTGGGCCCACAGGCCAAAGAAGCGCTGAATTTTCAGATCACCATGGTGCTGCTTGGCATCGTCGGCTGCCTGCTGGCCATCGTACTCATCGGCTTTGCGATGCTCTGGGTATTGGGGCTGCTGAATCTGATTTTCGTCATCATCGCTGCCATCCAGGTCAGCGACGGCAAACCCTACCGCTACCCTTTTGCGTTGCGGCTGGTTCAATAGAGCCGCTGCGGTTGCGATCCCATCCACCGGCTGAAAAGCCCGCAAGCTCAGGCGAAGCCACCAACCCCCGCGGGTTCCTCGGCGTCTTTGCCTACAGCCGCCGCGCGCTCGATCTCGTCTGGACCACCAATCGTGCGTTGAGCATCGCACTGGCGCTGCTGACCTTGTTCGCCGGCCTGCTCCCCGCCGGCATCGCCTACGTGGGCGCGCTCATCGTCGATGCTGTCGTGCACGCCGCCGGCGTCCACCAGCGCACCGGCGCGACCGAGATCAACCGTGTGCTTATGTTCGTCGGCCTGGAAGCGCTGCTCATGGCGGCCATGGCCTTCGCCCAACGCGGCATATCGCTGGCGCAGAACCTGGTCCGCGCCCAGCTCGGTCAACGCGTGAACGTGATGATTCTGGAAAAGGCACTGACCCTGGATCTCACTCAATTCGAGGACTCGGAGTTTTACGACAAGCTGGCGCGCGCGCGACGCGAAGCCTCCAGCCGTCCCTTGAGTCTGGTCATGCGCACGTTCAGCGTGCTGCAAAACCTGGTGTCGCTGGTGTCGGTGGGCGGATTGCTGGTGGGCTTCTCGCCGTGGGCGGTGGTGCTGCTGGTGCTCGCCGGTCTGCCGGCATTTCTCGCCGAAGCGAAATTCTCCGGCGCCGCCTTCAAACTGATGCGCTGGCGCGCGCCGGAATCACGCATGCAGCTGTATCTGGAATCGGTTCTGGCGCGCGAAGATCACGCCAAAGAGGTGAAGCTGTTTGAGCTGGGGCCGCGGCTGCTGGACCGGTACCGCGATATTTTTTCCCAGCTGTATGCGGATGACCGCAGCCTCACCATTCGCCGCGACAGCTGGGGGCTGGGACTGGGCCTCGTAGGCACCGCGGCGCTGTATGGCGGCTATGCCTGGATCGCCGTGCGCACGGTGCTAGGCGCCATGTCACTGGGGCAGATGACCATGTATCTGATGCTGCTGCGGCAGGGCCAGACGGCGGTCACGGCGGCGCTGACGGCGGTGGGCGGCATGTACGAAGACAATCTGTACTTGTCGAATTTGTACGAGTACCTGGAACAGCCGGTGCCCGTGCACGCGGGCACCGCCGTCAAGGGCACCGTTCCCGGCGATGGCATCCGCTTCGAGAACGTCAGCTTCGTGTATCCCGGCGCCGGCTCGGCGGCGCTGACCGACATTACGCTGCATATCCGTCCCGGCCAGAGTCTTGCGCTGGTGGGCGAGAACGGATCGGGAAAAACCACGCTGATCAAGCTGCTGACGCGGCTGTACAACCCCACTGGAGGCCGTATTCTGCTCGACGGCACGGATTTGCGGGACTGGGACGATGGCACGCTGCGGCGGCGCACAGGCGTTATTTTTCAGGACTTCACGCGCTATCAGATGATCGTGGGACAGAACATCGGCGCCGGCGACGTCCGTTCCTTTGACGATGAGGTGCGCTGGCGGCGCGCCGCCGAGCAGGGGCTGGCCGCGGATTTCGTCGGCCAATTGCCGGGCGGGTATCACACTCAGTTGGGCAAATGGTTCAAGGACGGCCGTGAATTGTCGGGCGGGCAATGGCAGAAGATCGCGCTCGCGCGCGCCTTCATGCGCAGCGATGCCGATATTCTGGTCCTGGACGAACCCACGGCGGCCATCGATGCCAGTGCCGAGGCGGAGGTTTTCGGGCATTTCCGCGAACTCACGCGCAACCGCATCGCCATCGTCATCTCACACCGCTTCTCCACCGTGCGCATGACCGATCAGATTCTGGTGCTGGAGGAGGGCCGCATCGTGGAGCGCGGCAGTCATGAATCGCTGATGGCCGCGGACGGACGATATGCGAAGCTTTTCACATTGCAGGCGCGCGGGTATCGTTGAACCATGCGCGAATTGAGTTCCAAGATCGCCGCCCGCGTGGGCGTGAGTGAGGCGCAGGCGAGCGGCGGCGCTGCGCTGCTGCTCAAGGCGGCGCGCGACAAACTCGGTGCGGTGACCTTCGATCAATCCATCGGCACCCTGCCCGGCATGGCCGCGCTGCTGGCGTCCGCACCGCGCCGGGGCGGCGTGGGCAAACTGTTCGGCGGCGTCGCCTCCGCCGTGGGCGGCAGCCGCGCGGCCATGATCGCCGCCGTCGTCGGCGGATTCGGCAAATTGGGCCTGAACACCGATCACGCGCAGGCCTTTGTGCCGGTCATCGTTGAACATCTGCGCGGCTCGCTCGATACGGCCACGGCCGATCGCCTCGAGAAACTGCTGCGCGCCTAGAGGAGATCTGGCATGCCTTCCTTCGATGTGGTCTCGGAAATCGACACGCACGAACTTACCAACGCAGTGGATCAGGCGATACGGGAGTTGTCGCAGCGTTTCGACTTCAAGGGCACCGAGGCCTCCTTCGAGCTCGAAGACACGACGGTCACGATGAGCGCCGAGGCCGAATTCCAGTTGAAGCAGATGCTGGAGATATTGAAGCTTCGAGTGGCCAAGCGCGGCATCGACGTTGCCTGCCTGGAAATCAAAGACCCGGAAGTCAACCTGGCGCGCGCAAAACAGCAGGTGATCCTCAAGCACGGCATCGATGCGGAAACTGGCAAGAAGGTTGCGCGCCTGATCAAGGATTCCAAACTCAAGGTGCAGGCGCAGATTCAAGGGGAAAAGGTGCGCGTCATCGGCAAGAAGCGCGACGATCTGCAGGAAGCGATCGCTTTCCTGCGCAAGTCGGACGTGGGCCTGCCGCTGCAGTTCAATAATTTTCGAGATTAGAATTTGCGGAAGCCTTCGACGGCGAGGCTCCCACGCGAAGCTCCATATCGATCCGGTGCATCCCCGGCCCCCAGCCATCCGGGGTTTCAGACAATTGGATCGCGCCACATCCGGCAAAGAAGGGAGCCGACTTGTGACTGGCGGCAATGGATATGCTACTCGCTCCGCTGCGCCGTGCCTGCTCGACCGCCTGCCGCATCATCGAGGATCCCACGCCCGATCCGTGCACGTGCGGGCTGATCAGAATCCAGTTCAAGGTCGCGCGGCCCGGGGAAGGGTTGAACAGTCCGAACGCGCCCACCACTTGGTCGGCCGCGACGCACACGGTGAATCCATTGGGCCGCCCATTCAAGAACTTCTCATAATCGGCGCGTTCGTTCACCGCAAAATACTCCGGGCAATTCGCATCGAAGACAGCCAGACAGCTCGGAAGGTCTGATTCGCCGTACGGCCTGAATTCATGCAGCAGCTTGAAATACACGGTGGTGGCGCAGGGTGTGCCGTCGGGCATGAGCGCGTAGAGGGGAATGCGGCCACAGCGACGCCAGCCGGCACGCTCGTACAGCCGCTCGGCGTCATCGCTCGCGGTGTCGAGGACCAGCAATGTTTTGCCTGCCTGTAAGGCACTGCGCTCCGCGGCAGCGAGCAGTTGCGCACCGACGCCACGCCGTCGCGCGCTCGGATGCACCAGCATCTTCGACACATCGCCGCGATGCGGCTGATTCTGCGGCTGATCCAGCAGGACCGACACGGTGCCCAGCGTTGCGCCGGCCGCATCTTCAGCCACGAACACGATGCGTCTGCCGGCAGTCACGTCGGCGGACACGGCGGACCAGTACTTGTGCGCCGTTTCGTGCGTGAAGGGCAGCAGAAAGCTGACGGAGGCGCCGCATCGCACGCAATCGACCAGCACCCCGCTCAATCCCCGAACTTCCTGCTCGCTGATGCTTTGAAGACGTCGGATGATCACGGCGCCGGCAACTGCTCCAGTCCTTTCGAATAAATCACCGACCCGTCCAGCTTGACGATGATGGCGTCGATGTCCTCGATGCGGTTGTAGATTTCCATGGCCTTCTCCGGCCCGAGCACGAAGGCGGTCTTCGACAGTCCATCGGTGCGCACGGCCCTGGGTCCGATGACGGTGGCGCTGCGCACTTTGCTGGCCGAGTGGCCGGTGTGCGGGTCGATGATGTGGTGAAATCGCACGCCGTCTTCTTCGAAGAATCGCTCATAGTCGCCCGAGGTGGACATGGCTGCATCGGTCAGCGGGATGCGCGTGATGACCGAGCCGGGTCCGGCGCGCGGATCGCGGATGCCCACCATCCACGGCTTGCCGAAGCGATCGCCGATGATGCGGCTGTCGCCGCCCGCCGCGACGAAGGCGCGCGTGATGCCCCTGGCCTGCAGCACGGCGATGCCGCCGTCGACCGCATGGCCCTTGGCGATGCCGCCGAGGTCGATGCGCACGCCCTTCTGCGAAAAGCGGACGGTCTGCGTTTTCTCATCCAGGATCACATGCCGGTAGTTGACCGCCGGCAACGCTTTGCCGATGGCCGCCTCGTCGGGGCGCACGCGCTTGCGATAGTCGTAGAGATACCCGACGCTGGCGTAGGTGATGTCAAAGGCGCCGTCGGTGAGGCGTGAATACTCGTTCGCGGTCACCAGCAGATCGAACAATTCCCTGCTGATCTTCATCGGGCCATCCGCGGCGTGCGCATTGACCTGCGACACCTCGCTGGCCGGCTTGTAGGTGCTCATGGACTCATCGATGTGGCGCATCTCGACCAGCACCGCATCGATCGCCGCATCACCCTTTGCGCGGTCATCGGCCCACAACTCCACCACGATGCGCGTGCCCATGATGCCGTCGGTGACGCGCTTGACCCACTCGGCATGGGCGCCTGCGCTCAACGAGCACAGCAGCAACCCCGCCATCCATCGCCAGGACCTCGATTGTTTCATGCGCGATAGCCTAGCCGTTTTTCCAGTAGACTGCGCAAAATGGGGGATAGGGTTTGAACCTGACGCTTTCGCAGCAGAGCCGCACGGCGCTGACCGTCTTGATTGCAACGCTGGGCTACGCGGTCGACCTGTTCGACCTGATCCTGTTCCTGCTCGTCAGACCCACCTCGCTCAAGGATTTGAATGTGCCCGCCGCCGTCATGCTGGACGTCGGCGTCAATCTGTTCAATGCGCAGATGGCGGGGCTCATCATCGGCGGCATCCTCTGGGGAGTGCTGGGCGACAAGCGTGGCCGGTTGTCGGTGCTGCTGGGCTCGATACTCCTGTATTCCGTTGCCAACATCGCCAACGCATTCGTCGTCACAGTGCCGCAATACGCGGTGCTGCGCTTCATTGCCGGCATCGGTCTTGCCGGCGAGCTCGGCGCGGGAGTCACCATCGTCTCCGAACTGCTGCCGCAGCGAATCCGCGGCTATGGCAGCACCATCATCACCGCCATCGGCGTGTTTGGCGCGGTTGCGGCCGCATTGATCGCCAACACCGTGACCTGGCGTCACGCCTACCTGCTGGGCGGCGTCATGGGATTGCTGTTGCTGGGCCTGCGCCTGGGCATACGGGAGTCCTTGCTGTTCGCCAAATTGAAGGCCACCGGCGTGACACGAGGGCGCCTTACCGCGTTTTTGCGCAAGCCGGAGATGCTGCGCCGGGCCGGCCTCATCATGCTCACCGGCGTGCCCATCTGGTTCATCATCGGCGTGCTGGTCGGCTTCACGCCTGAGTTCGCGCAGGCGCTCAAAATTCCCGGCGAGCAGCCCAGGCTCACCAACGCGATCATGTGGCTGTATCTCGGGTTGTCGGTGGGCGGCGCCGGCATCGGACTGCTCAGTCAATGGCTGAAGAGCCGACGCTATGCGCTGCTGGCATCGCTGGGCGCCACCGCCATCCTGCTGGCCTTGTACCCGCAACTGGCCAGTTCCTCCAAGGCCGCCTACTATGGCACCTGCTTCACGGCCGGCATATTCGCAGGCTACTGGGCCATGTTCGTGCAGATTGCAGCTGAACAATTCGGCACCAACTACCGCGCGACGGTCACCACCAGCGTGTCAAATCTGGTTCGCGGCTCCACCATTGTCATGACCCAGGCGTTCAAGGCGATGATCCCCGGCATAGGCGTCATCGCCTCCGGGTTGACCGTGGGATTCACCGTGCTGGCCATCGCCATCGTCGCGACCTGGATGCTGGAGGAGACCTTCCACCGCGAGCTGGACTACAACGAGCCGGTGTAGCGGCGTCCCCAATACGCCAGCAGCAAGCCACTGCCGAACATGCCGCCCAGATGCGCAAAGTGGGCGACGTTGGACTGCGAACCGGTGAGTCCGAGGAACAGTTCCAAGCCGGCGTACAGCGTGGCCAGGAGCCAGGCTGAAATAGGGACCGGTATCGGCAGAATGATCATTTTTCGATGAGGAAACATGAATGCGTAGGCAAGCAGAAGGCCGATCACTCCGCCAGAAGCGCCGACGACCGGGGCGGGCTCCATGTGAAGCAACGTCGGCACGAACAACTGGGTCACCGCGGCGCTGACCACGGACGCAAAATAGATCGACAGAAAGCGTCGTGCGCCCAGGTAACGTTCGATCTCGCTGCCGAACATCCACAAGCCCCACATATTGAACAGAATGTGCGCCAATCCACCATGCAAGAATGCGTAGCTGATCAACTGCCACACGCGAAAACCGACGACCCCGTCTTCCGGCTGCAGCGGTCGAAGCGCAAAATAGTAGGCAAACCACTCGGGCGACAAACCCTGTAATACGAATACGACAACATTCAAACCGATCAGAATCTTAACTGCCGACATTTTCATCCGACTAGTCTAACCCGCCATGAAAAGCGTTTTTCTCGATTATCAAACCGTCAGCAACGGCGATCTGGATCCACAGCCGCTGCAGGCCGTGCTTCCGGGCATCGCGCTGTACGATGATTCCGACGACCGGCAAATCCTGGAGCGCGTGGCCGGTGCCGAGGTCGTGCTGGTGAACAAGGCCATCATCGACCGCGCCGTCATGCAGGCCGCGCCGAACTTGAAGCTGATCGCGCTGTCAGCGACGGGCAGCAACAACATCGACGTGCGCTTTGCCAAGGAGCGTGGCGTCGCGGTCTGCAACATCCGCGGCTATTGCACCAGTTCGGTGGCTCAGCATGTGTGGGGCTGCATCCTCACCCTCACGCACCATCTGCGCGAATACTCGCAGCTGGCGCTGGATGGCAGCTGGGTTGAGGGATCCAGTTTTACAATGCTGAATCACTCGATCCGTGAACTGCACGGCCGCCATCTGGGCATCGTCGGCTGGGGTGAACTCGGCAGCGCGGTGGCGAAGGCAGGCGAAGCATTCGGCATGCGCATTCTGGTCGCCAATCGCAAAGGCGGCGGCGCCAAGCCGGGCCGGCTTGATCTGCATGCGCTGCTGCGCCTGGCGGATGTGGTCAGCCTGCACTGTCCGCTGACCGACGCGACGCGCGGCATGATCGGCGCAGCCGAATTGGCGATGATGAAGCCGGACGCATTGCTGATCAACACGGCGCGCGGGGCGCTGGTGGACAGCGCAGCGCTCGCCGCGGCCTTGCGCGCCGGGAGCCTCGGCGGCGCGGGCATCGACGTGCTGGCGCAGGAACCGCCCGTGGACGGAGATGCGCTACTTGAACCCGGAGTTCCGAATCTGCTGCTGACCCCTCACATTGCCTGGGCCGCAAAGGAGGCCCGCCAGCGGTGCCTGGAGGAAATGGCGGCCAATATCCGCGACTTCTTCCAGGGTGGACAGCGGGGCCGCGTAATCCTATGATTTTGAAGGCCCAGCCAAAAGGAACGGATATGCGCTACCTGATCGGTGTCATCGCCCTCGCCTCGCTCGCCAGCGTCTCCAGCCGCGCCAACGAATCCGTGCGCTGCGGCAACGCCATCGTCACCAGCGAAGTGACGCTGGAACAGTTGGTGGAGAAATGCGGCGAACCCTCCTCCAAAAAGGTCACCGAAGAGGAAATTCGTGCATCCAATGTGGGCGCCGGCACGCACAGTGCCGGAACGACGGTGCGGGAAGTGTGGACCTATGACCGCGGTTCGAACGCCTTTGCGATCGTGGTGACCATCATCGACGGCAAAATCAAGAGCATCGTCAGCACGCCGTAACGCCGCCGCCATCCCCGACGGCCTGTTGCAGTCATCGGCCAATCCTCCCCACCGCCGCAGATCAGCGGTGACAGGCGCTAGCCGGCGTTCTTCTTCTCTTTCTTGGCGGCGCGCTTTTCCTTGAGCGACTTCGTCGGCTTTTTCTTGTCCTCTTTTTTCCGCTCCATACCCTTGCCCATATCAGCCTCCGTCGATGAGTGAAAAAGAACTGTCCGGCATAACCTACCCGAGCGGCGAATTAAATCAAGAGCGGATCTTGAGCTTCTCGTGCCGGCCCGCCGGGTCGCGGCGCGGCTTGGGCGGCTTTTCCATGATGCGCGTGATGCGCAGTTCGCGGCCTGCGATGCGCACCTTCTGCAGGTCCTTGAACACGTTCTTCGGCATACCCTCGGGCAAATCCACGTAGCTGTGATCTTCGCGGATGTCGACGCGGCCGATGTACACGCCGTCGATGCCTGATTCGTTGGCGATGGCGCCGACGATGTTGCCGGGCTTCACCGAGTGCACGTGCCCGACTTCGATGCGGTAGGTTTCCATTGCCGCGCTGCCGCCGGCGGCGCGCTTGGCACGCGGGCCCTCATCGGAAAACTCGCGAGCGGGCTCGCGCTCGCGCGGCGGCTTGCCGCGATTGGGCTTCGCGGGCTTTTCCGTTTTTTCCGGGCGCTCTGTCCTGACAGGGCGCTCCGCCTCAACCGGTTGCTCCGCCTCAATGGGTTGCTTCGCCTTATCGGACCACTCTGCCCGGCCAGTCCGTTCCGCCCGCTCCGGCTTCGCCGCTCTTTCGGTCCGTTCGGTGAACAGCGGCCGCAGCGGCGCTGACTCATCCCGCCCGGGCAGCAACAAAGGGGCATCCCCTTGCGCCATGCTCATCAGCGCCGCGGCGATGTCGATCAGCGGCACTTCCAGTTCGCGCTCAAACTGCTCCAGCAGCAGCTTGTAAGGCGCGCCGCTGTCCTTGGCCAGCGCTTCGCTCAAATGAGTCTTGAACTTGCCGACGCGACGCTGATTGACGGCATCGACACTGGGCAGGTTCATCGGCTCGATGGGCTGGCGGGTGGAGCGTTCTATGACGCGCAGCATGTTGCGCTCACGCGGTGCGATGAACAGGATCGCCTCGCCGCTTCGCCCGGCCCGCCCGGTGCGGCCGATGCGGTGCGTATAGGATTCCGGTCCGTAGGGCACATCGTAGTTCACGACATGGCTGATGCGGTCCACGTCCAGGCCGCGCGCGGCGACATCGGTGGCAACCACGATGTCGATCTGGCCGGACTTCAATCGCGCCACGGTGCGCTCCCGGTCGCGCTGCAGGATGTCGCCGTTCAGGGCGACCGCCGAGAATCCGCGAGCCTCGAGTTTTTCGGCCAGCTCCACGGTGGATTGCTTGGTGCGGGTGAAAATCAACATGGCCTCGAAGCTCTCGGCCTCGAGGATGCGGGTCAGCGCGTCCAGCTTGTGCATGCCGCTCACCACCCAGTAGCGCTGGCGGATGTTGGTGGCGGTGGTGGTCTTGCTCTTGATCGTGACTTCGACCGGATTGTGCAAATGCTTCTGCGCAATGCGCCGGATCGGCGCGGGCATGGTGGCCGAAAAAAGCGCCACCTGCCGCTTCGGGGGCGTCTGCTCCAGGATGCTTTCCACCGCGTCGATGAAACCCATGCGCAGCATCTCGTCGGCTTCGTCGAGCACCAGGGTGGTCAGGCCGGACAGCTTGAGCGTGCCGCGGGACAGATGGTCGGTGATGCGGCCCGGCGTCCCCACCACCACGTGTACGCCGCGCCGCAATGCGCTCAACTGCGGCGTGTAACTCTGCCCGCCGTAGATCGGCATGACGTGAAAGCCCTTGATGTGCGCAGCGTACCGCTGGAAGGCTTCGGCCACCTGCAGGGCCAGTTCGCGCGTCGGCACCAGCACCAGCACCTGCGGATCGGTTTTCTTGATGTCGATCTTGGACAGCACCGGCAGTGCGAAGGCAGCCGTCTTGCCAGTGCCGGTCTGCGCCTGTCCCAGCATGTCGGCGCCGCTCAACAATACGGGGATGGTGGCCGCCTGAATCGGCGAAGGGGACTCGTATCCGACATCGACCAACGCCGCGAGGACCTGGGGCGAGAGGGACAGGGAGGCGAACGTGGTTTCGGGTAATTCAGTCATTAATGATTGTAGTCCAATTGTGGTCACTTCCTGCGCTACCATTGAGGGTATGGGAAGAATATTTGAAGTCAGAAAGCATGCGATGTTCGCGCGCTGGAACCGCATGGCGAAGCAGTTCACGCGGGTGGCGAAAGATATCACCATTGCGGTGAAAGCGGGCGGTCCAGATCCGAACGCCAACTCTACGCTGCGGCGCGTTTTACAGAACGCCCGGGCCGTGAATATGCCCAAGGACAAGACTGATGCCGCCATCAAGCGCGCCATCAGCAAGGATTCGACCAACTATCACGAAATCATCTACGAGGCCTACGCCCCGCATGGGGTGGCG
>JANXOV010000032.1 GCA_025357635.1 Pseudomonadota bacterium | reverse complement strand
GGCCACCTTGCGCATGGATATGCCGCGCCATGACCGCTTTGCTTTCGTGCAGAGCAGCCACTGTGTCTTGCTCGTCGTCGCTCATCAATCTCGAGTAGCCAAACACGTCGGCACTCAGGATCGCAGCCAGCTTTCTTATTTGTGTCACGGATATCCCGCAGGATTCTCGGTCGGACCGCTGCTTGAAATGGGCAATGGCGCAATGGATTCCGCAGTCTATTCACATCCTTCAAGTACATCAACAAGCGATCTCGGAGAAGATCTGGCGGGGTTCCTGCGCGCTTTGGAATGGAATGGGTCGTCGTGGTATCTTCTGCCACTTCAATAAACTGGTAAGCAGTTCGAGGTCACGGAGAACCGACGTGTCAGGATTCAGTTCGGCCGACCATAGCGTTAGTCCCCCCATCGTAAGTATTCCGCGCGATTACAACGCCGCGCACGATCTCGTCGAGCGCAACCTTATTGCGGGGCGAGGTGGCAAAGTCGCGTACATCGACGACCAGGGCCGCTACACGTATGCGGAGCTGGCCGAGCGCGTGAATCGCGCCGCGCGTGCGCTGACAGGGCTCGGCCTCGAAATGGAAAACCGGGTCATGCTGGCGCACCTGGACACCATCGATTTTCCAAGTGTGTTCCTCGGCGCGATCAAGGCCGGCATCGTGCCCGTGAGCGCCAACACGCTGCTGACCACCGCCGATTACAAATTCATGCTCGAGGACAGCCGCGTTCGCGCCCTGATCGTTTCAGAAGCATTGCTGCCCGCGTTCCTGCCGCTGCTGGATAACCCGCCCTTTCTCAAGCACATCATCGTTTCCGGCAAGGATCCTCACGGCCATCTGCATCTGCAGCACCTCATGTCGCGTGCCGCCACGACATTTTCTCCCGCGCCCACGGCTGCGGATGACCCTTGCTTCTGGCTCTACTCCTCCGGTTCCACGGGTATGCCGAAAGGCGCGGTGCATATTCATTCGAGTCTGATCCAGACAGCAGAGTTGTATGCGAAACCCATTCTCGGCATCCGCGAAGGCGATGTCGTGTTCTCCGCGGCCAAGCTGTTTTTCGCCTATGGCCTCGGCAATGCGCTGACGTTTCCACTTGCTGTGGGCGCGACGGCGATTTTGATGGCGGAACGGCCCACGGCGGCGGGCGTGTTCAAACGCCTCAAGGAATATCGACCGACGATTTTCTACGGCGTGCCGACGCTTTATGGCACCCTGCTTGCCAGCCCTGACTTGCCCGGCAAGGACGAACTCGCTTTGCGTGTGTGCACGTCGGCCGGCGAGGCATTGCCGGCGGACCTGGGCCGACGCTGGACGGAACGCTTCGGCGTGGAAATTCTCGACGGCATCGGTTCTACCGAGATGCTGCATATTTTCATTTCCAACCGCCCGGGCGAAGTTCGCTACGGCACTACCGGCAAGCCGGTGCCGGGGTACCGGATCCGTCTTGTGGGCGACCATGACGAAGAAATCGCCACGGGCGAGATCGGCGAATTGCAGATCAACGGTCCAACCAGTGCGATCCACTATTGGGGAAATCGCGCGAAGACACTGGAGACATTCGTCGGCCCGTGGACGCGCTCAGGCGACAAGTACACCCGGGATGCGCAAGGTTATTACACTTACGGCGGACGCTCGGACGACATGCTCAAGGTGGGCGGCATCTACGTCTCCCCCGCGGAAGTGGAGGCGGCGCTGGTGTCGCACCAGTCGGTGCTTGAATGCGCGGTGGTCGGGCATGAGGACGCCGACAAGCTTGTGAAGCCCAAAGCGTTTGTTGTGCTGAAGCCGGATGCCAAGGCAACGGCGGACGAGCTGAAGGCGCACGTCAAATCGAAACTCGCGCCCTACAAATATCCGCGCTGGGTGGAGTTTGTCGCCGAGCTTCCCAAAACCGCGACCGGAAAAATCCAGCGCTTCAAGCTGCGAGGCTGACGGGGCCAGCTAGTCAGGCTGGCGCGCTTCTTACGACTGCGACTCTTTTCAAAGCTCCCGGCCAACCGCAAGCTTCACCGGCTTCCCGACGCGACTCAGCATTTCCACAAGCGTGTCGATGGTGAACTTTGCAGTCTTGTAGTTCACCACATCGGATACGCGAGGCCGCGACACCATTAAGATCGCAGCAGCCTCTGCCTGCTTAAGACGGTGTTCTGTAATCCAGTCTGTCAGCTCGGTCATCAACTGCCGTTTCAGCAATTGAGTGTCATTGATCTGCTTGCGAGAGGCAGCATGCAGCCGCCGGGCCTCGGCAGGAGCGAAGCCCAGCTCCAGGAACAGGTTGACCCCCGGCTTGGTCACATGGCGGATTTTAGTGTCGATCTTCATTTCTTCATCCTTTTGAGATTAGCCAAAGCTGCATAACGTGCCTTTGCAATGGCCTTG
>JANXOV010000145.1 GCA_025357635.1 Pseudomonadota bacterium | reverse complement strand
CAGCACCCCCACGTTGTCCCCCGCCTGACCCTGGTCCAGCAGCTTCCTGAACATCTCAACACCCGTGCACGTCGTCTTCGTCGTCGCCCGAATGCCCACAATCTCCACTTCGTCGTTGATCTTCACAATCCCGCGCTCAATCCGACCCGTCACCACCGTGCCGCGGCCCGCAATCGAAAATACGTCCTCCACCGGCATCAGGAACGCTCCGTCAATCGCACGCTCCGGCACCGGAATGTAGTCATCCAGCGCCTTCACCAGCTTGATCACCGACGGCACTCCAATATCGCTCTGGTCCCCTTCCAGCGCCTTCAGCGCAGAACCCGTGATGATCGGCGTCTTGTCGCCAGGGAATTTGTACGAAGTCAGCAGATCCCGCACTTCCAGCTCCACCAGCTCCAATAACTCCGCATCGTCCACCATGTCCGCCTTGTTCAGGAACACCACGATGTACGGCACGCCCACCTGCCGGGCCAGCAAGATGTGCTCCCGCGTCTGGGGCATCGGGCCATCGGCCGCCGAGACCACCAATATCGCCCCGTCCATCTGCGCCGCTCCCGTGATCATGTTCTTCACGTAGTCCGCGTGCCCCGGGCAGTCCACGTGCGCGTAGTGCCGCGCATCGCTCTGGTACTCCACGTGTGCGGTCGCGATCGTAATGCCGCGCGCGCGCTCCTCCGGCGCCTTGTCAATCTGGTCGTAGGCTTTGAACTCCCCGCCAAACTTCTCCGCCATCACCTTCGTCAACGCCGCCGTCAGCGTCGTCTTGCCGTGATCCACATGCCCAATCGTCCCCACGTTGACGTGCGGCTTGGTGCGCTCAAACTTCCCCTTCGACACTGGCGTTACCTCTCAAAATCTTAAAAAAACTGGAGCCCACGAGCGGGATCGAACCGCTGACCTCGTCCTTACCAAGGACGTGCTCTACCGACTGAGCTACGTGGGCCACATCCCTCTTCTGGAGCGGGTGATGGGAATCGAACCCACGCTATCAGCTTGGAAGGCTGAAGTTCTACCATTGAACTACACCCGCCTAATCCCAAAAATCACAAACCTGATGCCACCTAGCCCTCGCACAGCTGGTGGAGGGGGTAGGATTCGAACCTACGAAGGCATAAGCCAGCAGATTTACAGTCTGCCCCCGTTGGCCGCTTGGGTACCCCTCCTCAAAATGAGCCGCGTATTTTGCTGTGCGCGCCCAGCACTGTCAACGACAAAGCGCTAGCACAACCTGGGCCAGGGGAACCGTGAAGCCCCTCACCTGGCTCACGGCCCTGCGGGACCTTCAGGTGGTTGGGCGCAAACCCGAATGCTGCGGTGCAGCAGCACCCAGGATGCTGCGGCGGGCAAGCGGTGAATACTCAGGCGCTGCGTTTGGCGCCATGCAGCAAGGTGACGAGACTGGCCTCGGTATGGCTCAAGCCGAACTGGCGCGCCAACTTGGCCGGGTCCGCGCCGCTGCGCGCCGAATCGATGGCCTGATCATAGGATCGGCTCTCGCCACGCAGTTCGAGGATCTCGACCCGATCGGCGAGGCTGACGCAATCGCGTTCGGTGCGCTCCGTGTCCGCGCCGGTCTTGGCAGCCAGCGCGGCCAGCAGTTCCAGTTCACGCACGCTCGCGGCCAGACCGGCGGCAAGTGCGTCGTGTTGTACGCGCAGGCGCTCGACGCGCATCACGCTCCAATAGACGGCAGCGGCGCACGCCAGGGTCACGGCGAAGGAAAAGCCCATCAAAACCATTGCGGCGTAGTTCATATCATGCGTACTCATCGATCAGAGAGGTGGGCGGTTTCGGCGGGGATTGAAGTTCATTTCCCGTCTCCCGGCCTTGGGCAGGCCCGTCGGCCTCGGGGCGCCTGTCTTGTCCGCCGGCGTGCGACGAATCCTCCTTCGCGCGACGCTTGGCGGCCATGGGCAGCGCAGGATAGGTTCCCGAAGTACTCAAACGATCGACATCGCTCATGGCGTTCCCCTTCATCAGTCCGTCATTTTGGTTTGGCATCCCCGGCAGCGCCTTGCGCCAGCGCGTCTTTGATCAACACCGTGCGCTCGAGCGCCGCCGGTGACACTTTCGAAATCAGGCGATTCGAGGCGCCAGTCGCATCGGCTAGTTCGACGTTGTGCGCCGCGGCGACTTCCGTCGCCGCCGCCGAGCTCCTCGCAACCAGCGTGTCCGGCGATGCCGTGGCTTCCATGATCAGAATGGCGACGCGCCGGTTGGCGTTGCGCCCCTGCGCCTGCGTATTGGGCTGGCGGGGGCGGTATTCGCCGAAGCCGACGATCTCGAGCCGCAATGGGTCGACGCCCGCGCGCATGAATTGATGCACGACGGTGGCCGCGCGCGCTGCCGACAGTTCCCAATTCGACGGAAAGGCCGCCGTCCTGATGGGCCGATCGTCGGTGTGGCCTTCCACCCGGATCGGATTGGGAAAGGGCTTCAACACGCTGGCCAGCTTATCCAGCACAGGCTCCGCCTTGGAGGTGAAGGCGGCGGCGCCGCTCGGAAACAGGATGTCGGTGTTGATTTCCACTTCGAGCCAGAGTTTCTCACGCCGCACCGTCACCAGATGCGCATCGATCAGGGCCTGCATGGCCTGCTGCACCTCGCGCTCCATGCGGATCAAGGCGCCGGCGCTGTCGCCGCCCGTGCCGGCCGATCGAGACTTCTCGGATTCCTGGGTTCTCAAATGATCGGTGCTTTCAGGGCTGTTCAACGCGATTATTTGCGTCATCGCTTTCGCGTCGGCCTTCATCAAAGTCGTGGGCCTTTCCCCGGCGAGTTTCTTGTCGTTGCCGACCGGCTTTTTCGTGCCGACATTGACCGGCGAAACGCTCTTTGGCGTGCCGTGGAATGCGGCGATCATCGAGTCCGACAAAATGCGGTACTTCCCCTCATTCACCGATGACATGGCGTACATCACGACGAACAGAGCCAACAGCAGCGTCACGAGGTCGCCGTAGGGAATCGCCCACGCCTCCGCGTTCACATGCTCTTCATGCTTCTTCTTGCGTGCCATTCAAATCAGCCGCCGATGCGTCTCAGTGGTGAAAATATCCCTTCAGTTTCGATTCGATGTTGCGCGGGTTCTCTCCCTGCGCGATGGCGATGATGCCCTCGATCACCATCACCCGGGCCTGTGTCTGCCCATGCACGATCGCCTTGAGCTTGTTGCCCATCGGCAGGAACAGCAGATTGGCGAAGCCGATGCCGTAGATCGTGGCAATGAAGGCCGCAGCGATGCCGTGACCGAGCTTGGAAGGATCGGCGAGGTTCTGCATCACGGCCATGAGTCCCATGACCGCGCCGATGATGCCCAGGGTCGGTGCGTACACGCCCATGCCTTCAAAAACCTTTGCAGCCTGATTGTCAAAGTGCTCCATCGTGTCCAGTTCCACCTCCATGGTGGAGCGAATCGCATCCGGCTCGCCGCCGTCGACCAGGGACTGCAGACCCTTTTTCAAGAATTCGTCTTCTTCCTTTTCGACCGCGGACTCCAGCCCGAGCAATCCTTGCTTGCGCGCGATATTGCTCCATTCCACGATCTTCTCAATCACCGCCTCCGGATTGTTGACAGGCGGCTTCCACACCCAGCCGGCGATTTTCCAAGCCCGCAAGAACGTGGCCAGCGGCGTCTGTATGAGGCTTGCGGCAAAAGTCCCCAGCACCACGATGACGAACGCCGCGCTGCCCACCAGCGCGCCGGCGCTGCTGCCTTTCAATATCGCACCGCCGATGATCGCAACCAGCGCCAGCACGATACCGATGAGGCTCAGGATATCCACGATGTCAGCCCGGCTGCAGCCATTCGGTCAGACGCGCCCGCAGGCGCACCAGCGCCTGCCCGTGGATCTGGCATACGCGCGACTCGGAGACTTCGAGAACCTCGCCGATTTCGCGCAGATTCAGCTCATCATCGTAGTACAGCGACAGCACCGTTTTCTCTCGCTCCGGCAGACCCTGGATCGCTTTGGCCAATGCGTCTCGAAACCCCTCCTGCTCGATGTCATCGAAGGGACCGGGCCGCTCGTCGCGGGCATGATCCGCGGGGCTTGAGTCGTCATCGCTCGAACCCATCTGATCGAAGCTGAACAGACGGCAGCTGGCCGCGTCCTGCACCAGCTTGTGATACTCCTCGATGCTTACGCCGAGTTTCCCGGCGATATCGGAGGGCCTGGCATCGTGACCCTGTTCGTTTTCGAGCTTGCGCACGACATCGGCCATTTCGCGCATGTTTCGATGCACGGAACGGGGCGTCCAATCCGACTTGCGAACCTCATCGAGCATCGCGCCACGCACCCGGATGCCCGCGTAGGTTTCGAAATTGGCGCCTTTGGATGCGGAGTAATGCTTCGCGGCGTCAAGCAGTCCGATCATTCCCGCCTGGATGAGATCGTCGACTTCGACGTTCGGGGGCATGCGGCTGACCAGATGGTAGGCGATGCGCTTTACCAGATCCGCATGCCGGATCACCAGATCGTGCTGCGGCATCTGGTCCACGGAAACCTCTCCGTCGGCCGCCGGCGAGGCGCTGCGTTGTCCGCCACGCGCGTTTTGATTTGAATATTGTGTGCTTGCTCTCATTGCAATACCGCTGAAGGACCACTCCGTGCCCCAACCAGGCGCTCTACGAAAAACTCCAAATGTCCACGCACCCCTTCGGGCACCGACCACTTATCGGCCTTGATGGCGAGATTCTTGAATGCGTCTGCGGACAACGAACTCGGAAACGCTTCCACCACCGCCGTCTGCTGCTGCACGGCACGACGCAGGTAATCGTCAAACGGCACGGAACCGGCAAACTCGAGGGTCACATTGAGAAACCGGTCACAAACGCGGCTAATTTTGTTAAACAGCTGCAGCCCTTCGCCGGCGCGGCGCGTCTGGCTGGCCAGAATCTGAAAACGCTGCACGCCGTGGTCCTTGCTCAACACCTTGATGAGGGCGTAGGCGTCGGTGATCGATGCCGGCTCATCGCAGACCACGACGAGCACGTGGTGCGCGGCACGCGTGAAGGTCACCACGCTCTCGTGAAGGCCGGCCGCGGTGTCGATCACCATCACATCGATGCGGTGATATAGATCGCTGAAGGCGCGGATCAGACCCGCGTTCTCGGCCGGCGTGAGGTTGGCCATGCGCATGATGCCCGAAGCCGCCGGCACCACCTGCAGGCCGCGCGGGCCGGTGACGATCGCATCTTCCAGGGTACAGTCGCCGCTGAGCACATGCCCCAGATGAAACCGCGTGTGCAGGCCGAGCACCACATCGACGTTGGCAAGTCCGAAGTCCGCATCCACGAGCATGACTTCGCGGCCGCGCGCGGCGATCGACAGCGCCAGATTGGTCGACACGGTGGTCTTGCCTACTCCGCCCTTGCCCCCCGTCACGGCGATGACCTTGACGGGCTTGTTGTCCTTGAGCCTCAGGATGCCGTTGGCCTGCGTGCGATGTAAGTCGATGTCATGCATGGGATTGAACTCTTCCAAAATTGCGGGCCAGGTAACCTTCGTCCTTGAAGGGCTTCGATTCATCCTTCAGCGCCAGCGCCTTGCGCACCAGCCACAGGCGCTTGGCTTGCGCGTCATGCAGGTCCTCCGGGACGCGCTGACCATCGCACAGATAGGCGATCGGAAGATCACGGCGCAGCACCGCGGACAGCGCGGCGCCGAGACTCGCGGCCTCATCGATCTTGGTGAGCACACAGGCGTCGGGCACGATGCGGCCGTACGCCCGCACGATTTCATCCACCGCCCTGGCTTCGCCGCCCGCCGGCACCGCCAGCAGCACGCGGGCTTTGCCCAACCCCGATCGCAGCGCATCCAGCTGCTCGGGGATGCGCAGATCTCGCTGACTCATGCCCGCGGTGTCGATGAGCACCAGGCGCTTGTGTTTGAGCCGCTGCAGCACCTTGCTCAGTTCCGCGCCGCCATCGGCAACATGCATGGGTGCATCCAGAATGCGCGCATACGTAAGCAGCTGATCGCGCGCGCCGATGCGGTACCCGTCGGTGCTGACCAGCGCCAGATCCTGACTGCCGTGACGCAGGCACCAGCGCGCGGCGAGTTTTGCAATGGTTGTGGTCTTGCCGACGCCGGTGGGGCCGACGACCGCCACGACTCCACCCTCTGTGCAGGTCGTGTCATCGATCATGGGCAGGTACTTGACCAGCAAGGCGAGCGGAATGTGTTGCGGATTCTTCGCCGTCGTGCGGCGCGGCATGTTCTGCGCCAGTGTCAGCGTCACGTCGGGCGCGATGTCCAGGGCGCTGAGTTCTTCGAGCACGCGGGCGCTGAGCGGATCCTGCTGGCGCTGGTTCTTCCAGCCAAGCACGGCCAATTCGCTCTCCAGCAACAGCCGCATATCCTTGAGTTCGCTCTGCAGCTGCGTGTACACGCCGTGCGCGTACACGCCGTGCGCAGATACTGCGTCCTTGCGTACCTCATCGGTCGACACCTCATCGGTGGACACCTCGTCAAGACACCTTTCATCCGTCCATTCCTCGTCCAGGTACTGCGCCTGTTCAGGCTCAGGCGGGTCGGCGGCGCGGATGACGCGCAACGGCGGCGGCTCGGCAAGGGCGGCGGCCGCAGCCGGCGCCGATTGGCGCGCCACATCGCCGATGAGCGCCGCGTCATAATCCACCGCGGAAACCACCTCGACACCCTCTTCCAGCCGCCGCGTTGAAAGAATCACGGCTTCCTCGCCCTGTTCGGCGCGGATCCGTGCAAGCGCCTCGCGCATGCTGGCGGCCGTGTATCGTTGAATCTTCATAGGCACCTCACGTTACTTTCAGCGACCCACCGCGGCGATGACCCGGATGCGGCGGTTTTCGGGAATCTCGTTGTAGGCGAGCACCGCCAGCGACGGTGTGGAGTGGCGCATCAGGCGCGCGATCCACGGGCGAATTTTCGGTGCAACCAACAGCACGGCAGGCTCGCCCGCCGCTTCCTGGCGCCGTGTACTGTCCGCAAGCGCGGTCTGAATTCTG
>JANXOV010000143.1 GCA_025357635.1 Pseudomonadota bacterium | reverse complement strand
GTCCGATGGCACCCGCCAGCATCGCAAGACGCTGATGAGCACGCGGCAATCCTCCACCAAGCCGCAGTATGTCAGCCTGGAGGATGCCTACTCACAGGCTGAGTACATCGTCAGCAAAATCCTGGCCACGCGTGAAGTCGGCGGTTCGCTCAAGCGCCACGCGGTGCTGTTCCGCAGTTCGCATCACAGCGACGCACTCGAGGTGGAGCTGACCAAGCGCAACATTCCCTTCGTCAAATACGGCGGTCTGAAGTTTCTCGAAGCAGCGCACGTCAAGGACATGATCAGCGTGCTGCGCTGGGCGGACAATCCGCGCAATGGCGTCGCCGGCTTTCGCGTGCTCAAGCTGCTGCCCGGATTCGGCCCGGCGCATGCCAAGCAGGCGCTGGATCATCTGGAGTCCAAGCAGTTCAGCCTCGCCGCATTGGCGGACTTCGCCGCGCCGCAGGCCAACAAGATGGACTGGAAGCGATTTTGCGAGTTCCTGGCCAAACTCGCCGATCCGCAGACCCCATGGCCCGGCCAGGTGCGTCTGGTGCGCGACTGGTACAAGCCGCAGCTGGAGCGCATCTACGATGCCGCCTGGACTCGGATGGGCGATCTGGAGCAACTGGATCAGCTGTCGGTGCAGTATCCGAATCGGGAGCGCTTCCTCACCGAACTGACGCTCGATCCGCCGGTGGTCTCCAGCGATCAATCCGGCGCGCCGTCCAAAGACGAGGACTACGTCATTCTGTCAACCATTCATTCGGCCAAGGGCCAGGAATGGGACATCGTCTATCTGCTCAATGTGGCCGACGGCAACTTTCCTTCCGAATTCTCCACCGGCAATCCGGAAATGATCGAAGAAGAGCGGCGTTTGCTCTATGTGGCGATGACCCGCGCGCGCAATGAACTGCATGTCTGCGCGCCGCTGAAGTACATGGTGACGCAGCAGGCCAAGAGCGGCGATGCGCACGTGTATGGGGCCAAGAGCCGGTTCATGACCGACAAGGTCCTGGAAACTCTGGAGAAGACCACGTATCGCAGTCTGCGCGGCGTGGAGAGCCTGAATTCGAGCGAGGCCGCCACCGTGGACGTGGCGCAGAAGCTCAAGGACATGTGGTGAGCGCGGGGCGGCGCCTGCCGCCCCGCGCCACGATCTAAGGTTTCTGGAACTTCAACGTGAAGCGGTCGGATTCACCGATGGCCAGGTACTTGTCCTTGTCCTTGTCACCCAGGGTCAAGGTGGGCGGCAGAGTCCACACGCCCTCCTTGTAGTCCTTGGTGTCCTTCGGGTTGGCGTTGATTTCCGACCGTCCGACCAGCTTGAACCCTGCTGCTTCGAACAGCTTGATGGCGTAGTCCTCGTTGACGTAGGCGGACTCTGCTTTGGGATCCTGCGGTTTGGCCGGATTGCCGCGGTGTCCTTCGATGCCCAGAACCCCGCCGGGCTTCAACATCTTGAACATGTCCGCACTGGCCTTGTCGGCCCACCCCGCACCCATCCAGTTGTGCAGACTGCGAAACACCACCACCATGTCCGCCGTTCCGGGCGCCGCAATTTGCTGGACTTTTGGACCGAACGGCACTGTGTTCAGAGTTCCCAGCACCGCCGCATGATCGGTGAACTTCTGCTTCAGCGTTTTCATGCTGGCGGAGTCTTCGGCGTCAGCGGCTTCCGGCGGCGTGACGCCGGCGGCATAGTGCCCATGGTCCTTGAGGACCGGCGCCAGAATTTCCGTATACCAGCCGCCGCCCGGGGAGATCTCGACCACCCTCATGTCATTGCGCAGTCCGAAAAACTGCAGCGTTTCGCGCGGGTGGCGATACACATCGCGCGCCTTGTTCTTCGCGGAACGGTGGTTACCGGCGATGGCCGCATCGACCCGCGTCAGGGTCTGGGCATCGGTTTTGGGAAGTGGCAGGGCGCCGGCGTCTGTGGCTGAGAGCGTATTGATGCTTATGACCAATGCGCCCAGCAACCCGAGACGCCGCAGGATGGAGCAGCGGCGGTTGTTGTTCATGGATGGATCTTACCAGCGGCGCGGGCCGCCGCCACCACTACCGCCGCCGCCACCGCCACCGCCGGATGGGCGGGGCGCGCGGGCTGGACGCTCCTGGGCTTCGTTGACTCGAAGCGGGCGTCCACCCATCTGGAAGCCATTGGTTTGTTGGATGGCGGTCTGTGCGTCGCTGGCGGACATGTCGACGAATCCGAAGCCGCGCGGGCGGCCCGTTTCACGATCCATGACCAGCTTGACCGACTCCACCTTGCCGTGCCGCTCGAACAGACCACGTACTTCGTCTTCTGTCGCCGAGAATGGCAGATTCCCCACGTAGATCGTCGTCATTCAACTGCTCTCACTGCTTGATGCGCATGACGGACGCCAGCCGCCGCCATTTTTGCACGGTTTGACACGTTTTTGATGCTACGCCAGGGATTTGCACTTTTCAAATCCGGGCGAATCCCGGCGAAGTCGGGGCAAAGCCCTTTTTGAAAGGCCTATTCGCCTTCCAGATAGGCGTAGCCGTCCAGTTCGGTCTCATAGAAGCGCTTCACTGCCTGACCCTCCGCCAGGGTGATTCGGCCCTCGCGCACGGCGCGTTCGCAGTCTCGTGCCAGGCGCGGAGACAGTTCGTCGGTGTCGTACTCCATGTATTCCAGGACCTTGTTGGCGGTATCGCCTTTGACGATTTCCTCGATCCACCAGCCGCCCTCGTCGTGCAGGCGGATGTGAATGACATGCGTATCGCCGAACAGGTTGTGCAGATCTCCCAGGGTTTCCTGATAAGCGCCCACCAGAAAGGCGGCCAGGTAGTACTGCTCGCTGGGGATGATCTCGTGCACCTCGAGAGTGCGCTTGGTTTCCCGCGGGTGCACGAAGCGGTCGATCTTGCCATCCGAGTCGCAGGTGATATCGGCCAGGACCGCGTTTCGCGAGGGCTTTTCGTCCAGCCGGTGGATCGGCATGATGGGGAACAGCTGACCGATGGCCCAGCTGTCCGGCAGGGACTGGAACACCGAGAAATTGCAGAAATAGGTGTCGCTGAGCATGGTTTCCATGTCCTCGAGCTCCTCGGGAATCTTGTCCAGCTTGCGGCACAGGTCGCGGATCTTGGCGCAGGTCGCCCAGTACAACCGCTCCGCCAGACCGCGGAACTCCAGCCCCAGGTAGCCGAGGTTGAACATCTGCAGCGCCTGCTCGCGGGCGCCGAGCGCGTCGTGGTAGCACTCCACCAGGCGCCGCTCGTTGACCGAGCGGTAGCTGTCGAACAGATCCTTCACCGGCTGGGGCACGGGCTCCGTGCCGTGATAATCCTCCTCGACGCGTCCTGCGACGCGGAACTGGTCCAGCTTGGAGGAGCCCAGCACGTCGAAGACCAGCACGCTGTGATGTGCGGCGATGGCGCGGCCGGATTCACTGATGATCATCGGATGCGGTACGCGCCGCGCATCGCACACGCTCTTGATCCGGTACACCACATCGCCCGCGTATTCGTTCAGCGTGTAGTTCATCGAGGATTCGAAGTTGGTGCCGCTGCCGTCGTAGTCCACGCCGAGTCCGCCGCCGATGTCGATGTACTGCAGGCCCGCGCCCATGAGCTTGAGTTCTGCGTACACGTGCGCCAGTTCGTTGATCGCATCCTTGACGCGGCGGATGTCCTGCAGCTGGCTTCCCGGGTGGCAATGCACGAGCTGCAGGCAGTCCAACATGTCGTGCTGCTTGAGCAGTGCATGCAGGTCGAGAATTTCGCTGATGAACAAGCCGAACTTGGATTTCTCGCCGGCCGACTCGCGCCACCGGCCGGCGCCTTCGCTGGCGAGTTTGACGCGCACGCCGATCCTCGGACGCACGCCGTAGCGCTGCGCCTGCTTCAGGATCAGATGGATCTCTTCGAAATTTTCGACCACCGGAATGATCAGCCGGCCGAGCTTGGTCGCGAGGATCACCGCCTCGATGTAGCTTTCATCCTTGAAGCCGTTGCAGACGATCAGCCGGTCAGGCGCATTCTCTGTGATGGACATGACCGCCAGGAGTTCGGGCTTCGAGCCGGCTTCGAGTCCGAAGCCAAATTCCTTGCCGTAGCGATAGACTTCTTCCACCACCAGGCGCTGCTGATTCACCTTGATCGGAAAGACGGCGGCGTAGCGGTTCTTGTATTCGTTTTCGGCGATCGCCGTGCCGAACGCATCCGCCAGATGGCGCAGCCGATGCGCGAGAATGTCGGAAAAACGGATGACCACGGGCGTGTGCAGGTCGCGCGCCGCGAGTCCCTGCACGACGTCGAACAAGTCGATCTCGCGGCTGGCGTCGGCGCCGGGGCGCACGACCACGTGGCCCAGTTCATTGATGCCGAAATAACCCTTGCCCCAGGCATCCACCTGATACAGGTCCAGCGATTCTTCGGTTTTCCAGTTTTGGCTCGCGCCTGGCTTTTTCACGGGTGTGTTCATTGCGCGCGCACCATAACAAATTCAGGCGCGAAATGAATGACGGATATCGGGCCGCTTACGCGCCGCTCTCACGCGCGCTCCACGGGCCGCGCCGGATCCCGAATCCACTCGCTCCAGGATCCGGCGTACAGTCTGGCGCCCGGCAGGCCGGCCGCCTCCAGCGACAGCAGGTGGTGGCAGGCAGTGACGCCCGAGCCGCACATGCTGATGAGTGCGTCCGGTTGCGCCCCTTGAAGAAACGACTGCCAGTGCCGCCGCAACCAGGCCGGCTCTCGCAGCCGGCCGTCCTCCTGCAGATTGCGGGTAAAGGGGAAATTGCGGGCGCCGGGAATGTGGCCGGCAACCGGGTCTATCGGTTCCACGGTGCCGGCAAAGCGGGCCGCTGCGCGCGCATCCACCAGCAAGGATCCCGGCTGCTGCAGCGCCGCCATCACTTGTCCGGCGCTCATGACCCAGTGCCGCTGAACCTCCGCGGTAAACTGCTGCGGAGCGGGGTCGCGGCCTGCGCCGGTTTCCAGCTCGCCGCCGGCGGCGCGCCAGGCGGCGCAGCCGCCGTTGAGCACAGCGACCCGCCGAGCGCCGAGCCAGCGCATCATCCACCAGGCGCGGGCGGCGAAGCTGCCGTTGGCGTCGTCGTAAAGGAGGGTCTGCGTCTGATTGCCGATCCCCCAGCGACCGATCTGCGCGGCGAATGCCGCCGGATCGGGCAAGGGGTGACGGCCGCTGGCGGCGGTCAAGGGGCCGGACAGGTCGCGGTTCAGATCCGCGTAGAGCGCACCGGGGATGTGGCCGCCCGCAAACGCCAGCCGCCCCTGGTCCGGATTGGCCAGATCGAAGCGGCAGTCAAGCACCACCCAGTCTGCGGCACCGAGACCGGCGCGCAATTCGTGTGCTTCGATCAGCGTCGTGAACTGCATGCCGGCGATGGTAGCGCAATCGCCGGCGCGAGAAGCACGGCAGCAACGCGAATCACGGCGCCGCATCGATCCGCTACAATCGCACCCATGGCATTGACTTTGTACTGGGGCAGCGGCAGTTCGTTTTCGTGGCGCGTGTTGCTGGCGCTCGAACACAAGCGCCTGCCCTACGTGTCCGAGTTGCTGCATTTCGACAAGCAAGAGCATCAATCCCCGCACATGCTCAAGCTCAACCCGCGGGGCCGTGTGCCCGTTCTGAAGGATCAGGACTATGTGGTCTTCGAGTCCCTCGCGGTGCTGTACTACCTGGACCTCAAGTATCCAGACCCGCCCATCTTCGGGCTGAATCCCGAAGAGGCCGGAGTCATCATGCGCGTGATCTGCGAATTCCAGGCTTATGCGGAGCCTTCATTGATGAACATCACCGAGGCGGTGTTCACGAACCAGGTGCAAGGGCGCTTCGAGGAGCTTTCCGATGCCATGCACATCGTCGGGCGCGAAGCGCGCACCATCGAAGGCCGCTTGAGCAAGGAAACCTGGATTGTCGGCGCGAATTATTCGGCTGCCGACATGGTGATATTCCCCGCCATCCAGCTGCTGCGCCGCGCCTTGAGCAAACCGCAGGCAGCCGAACTCGGTGCGCGCTTTCTGCCCATGGAAAAAAACTATCCGGCGCTCGCGCGCTGGATCGATCGCATTGAAAACCTGCCCGGTTACGCGCGCACCTATCCGCCTCACTGGCGCGACGCGGAACGCACAACACCCATTTAGCGGCTACTTGAGCCTTGCGTGTCCTGGCAGGTAGGCTGTCGGGTTCTCGCCGCGTCTGCGGCATCGTCGATGAGGGAAAAGCAAATGACAAACCATAAAATACACGTTCATTTCCCGGGCAGGATCATCATGGTGGGCTTCGGCAGCATCGGGCAGGGCATCTTGCCACTGATCTTGCGTCACATCGGCATTCAGTCCGAGCGCATCAGCATCGTGACGGCGGATGACAGCGGCCGCGCCGAGGCGGCGGAATTTGGCGTGAGCTATCACCTGACGCCGCTGGATCGCGCGAATTACCGCCGGGTGCTCGAACCCATGCTGGGCAAGGGCGATTTTCTCCTCAATCTGTCGGTGGACGTGTCCAGCATCGCGCTCGTTGAACTGTGCCGCGAGCGCGGCGCGCTGTATCTGGACACCTGCATCGAGCCGTGGCCGGGCGGATACACCGATCCCACCCTCTCCATGGCCCGCCGCACGAATTACGCGCTGCGCGATGAAGCGCTGAAGTTGCGCACCGCGAAGGGCGTCGCGCCCACCGCTGTGCTCACTCACGGCGCGAATCCCGGACTCGTGTCCCACTTCGTCAAGCAGGCGCTGCTGAACATCGCCGCCGATACGGGCGCTGCGACGCCGGATCCAACATCGCGCGCGCAATGGGCGCAATTGGCCAAGACCCTGGGCGTCAAGGTCGTGCACATTGCCGAGCGCGACTCCCAGGTCACCAACGTGCCGAAGAAGGTGAATGAATTCGTGAACACGTGGTCGGTCGATGGCTTCGTCAGCGAAGGCGCGCAGCCGGCGGAGCTGGGCTGGGGCGCGCACGAGCGCAATTTTCCCGCTGATGGTCATCGCTTCGACTTCGGTTCAGGCTGCGCCATTTATCTGAACCGTCCGGGAGCCAGCACGCGCGTGCGCACCTGGACGCCCAAGGCCGGCCATTTCCACGGCTTTTTGATCACGCACGGCGAAGCCGTTTCGATCGCCGACTATTACACGGTGCTGGACGGAACCAGAGTCGCCTATCGGCCGACGGTTCATTACGCCTACCATCCCAGCGATTCTGCGGTGGTGTCGGTGCATGAATTCGCCGGGCGCAACTGGCAATTGCAGGACCACAAGCGAATCCTCAACAAGGAGATCATCGCCGGCATCGATGAACTCGGCGTGCTGCTGGCCGGACACCAGAAGAACGCCTATTGGTACGGATCGCAGTTGTCGATCGAGGAGGCTCGCAAGCTGGCGCCCTACAACAGCGCCACCAGCTTGCAGGTGACCGTCGCCGCATTGTCAGGGATGATCTGGGCGATCGAAAATCCCGATCTTGGTGTGGTCGAGCCGGACGAAATGGATTTCCGCCGGACGCTGGAAATCTGCATGCCCTACCTTGGGCCGGTGTCCGGCACCTACACGGACTGGACGCCGCTGGAGGGCCGCGGCCTGCTGTTTCCCGAGGATCTCGACGCCGGCGATCCCTGGCAATTCAAGAACGTTCGGGTCGTGTAAGTCCGTAGTGCACGGCGGTGATGATCAGCCGCCGCGTGCCGCCGGGCAGTGCGACGCTGACTTCCTCATCGAGCTGCCGGCGCAGCAGCGCGCGCCCGAGTGGGGAGTCCATGCTGATGTAGTCGGGCGATAAGTCGAATTCATCCGGCCCGACGATGCGGTGCCAGCGGGACTCGCCCGTCTCGTCCTGGATTTCGACCCAGGCGCCGAAGTAGACGCGCCTCGGATCGCGCCGCGCGGAATCGGATTGCACGTCCACGATGGTCATGCCTTCGAGCCGTTTGCGCAGGAAGCGCACCCGGCTGTCGATCTCGCGCAGTCTTTTCTTGCCGTAGGTGTACTCGGCGTTCTCCGAGCGGTCTCCCTGCGCGGCGGCTTCGGACACGGATTGCGTCACCCGCGGCCGCTCCACCCGCCACAGCAGGTCCAACTCCTCGCGCAGGCGGCCGGCCCCTTGCGGAGTGATGTACTTGGATCCTGGCGTGGTTGGTGGCCGATATCGTGACAAGGCGCGCCCTCTTTTAATCCCGTGAACCCGTTCCGGGGAGTTTGATTCCTACTGTGCGTCGCTTCACAGATCATAGCCGGCTTATGTCCTTAAGCTTCTGACCCATGGGCGTCAAGTACTACACGCACTTCATCTCTCAGGAAATCGGCGCCGCTGATTATGAGGAGTATCGCGGCGTAGTGGAGCTATGCGGCAGGTCGCGGCGCTTCAACGGCGATCGGGAGATTGCCGAGGTGCTGGCCCGAAGTTTTGATCTGGAAGAGGATGATATCCAGGTTTTGCAGTGGCAGCAGCTGCACTGAATCCCCTGGCGGACTTTACCTCCCTTCATCAATGAAGTCCGCACTTTGCGCCCCGGGCCAAAATCCCGGGGTTTTTTTTGCCTCAAGAATCCGACGGTCTTCGCGATGCGTAGCTAAGGTGCGGGAACGCTCAAGGGCTTGCCCTTTTCGGCAATGAAGACCACCACGAGTTTGACCGGTGCCGTCGAATGGTTCAGACCCTGATGAACCACGCCGGCTGGAATGTAGAATGCCTCGCCGGCGTGCAGCGTGAGCGTCGGGCTGCCGGCCCGTTCCATGGTCGGTGTGCCCTCGAGCACGTACCCGTACACATCGGCCGGATGCGTGTGCCTGCCTTCGACAGCGCCTGCTGCGATGTCGACCGATATCACGGTACCCTCCCGTCCGGGAATGCTCGAGTCCTGCTTCAGCAGAATCGTGCGGTTGATGCCCGATGCGGGGCCGGCGCCGAGCGACAGCGCGGCGATGATGCCGGTCATCGCGATGAACCACCTGCTCTTCATGTCTGCTCCTTCAATGTGAAAAATTAAGCTCAACGCCGTTGCCGGCGGGATCGCGAAAGAACAACTGCACGTTACCCGATTCGGGCACGACGGCGCGCCGGTAGACGATGCCGCGCGACTTCAGCCGCTCCTCGAACAGATCCGCGCCCACGCAATTGAAGGCCACGTGATCGAACGTCAGATCCGAACCCGTGCGGCGCTGCTCGGAGTCGCGCATCTCGGACAAGTGCAGCACGTCCCTGCCCGCGGCATACAGCCACACGCCCAACGAACTTAGCGGCGGGCGCGGTCCAACCGTCAAGCCGACCACCGATACGTAGAAATCCCGCAGTTGTTCGAGCAGTTCACGGCCGCTGCGGATGTTGTAGTGTGCGAGTCCGAGATTTTGCATCATGACTGCAGGAGCGTCCGTCAAAATCCCCGCAAAGGCAATGATCATCCGTGATCGCCTTTTGAGCGGCGGGCCGCATTGCCTGGCGGCCCGGCGGGGCGCGCCAAGGCAATATTCAAGTGGTAAGCTCTGCTCCCGGCTCGTTGCCCGGGGCTTCGCCCGGGGCTCCGCCGGGTCGAATTTTCATCAGTCGACCCCTATGCGGGGCCATGGAGTAATCGTGCGTAGACTAGGCTTGAGTTCATTGCTTGCTTTCACTGCGTTGTTGTCCGGCTGCGGCTACAACACGTTTCAATCCCAGGACGAACAGGTCAAATCCGCCTGGTCGGAGGTCCTCAACCAGTACCAGCGCCGTGCTGATCTGATTCCCAACCTCGTGAATACGGTCAAGGGATATGCAGCGCAGGAACAAGCGGTTTTGTTGGGCGTGACCGAGGCGCGCGCCAGGGTCGGATCCATCCAGGCCACGCCCGAGCTGATCAACAATCCGGAAGCCTTTGCCAAGTTCCAGTCCGCACAGGGCGAGCTGTCCGGCGCTCTGTCGCGCCTGCTGGTGGTGACGGAAAATTATCCGCAGCTGAAGTCAGATCAGAATTTCCGCGATCTGCAGGCACAGCTGGAGGGGACCGAAAACCGCATCACGGTGGCGCGCAACCGTTACATCCAATCCGTACAGGCCTACAACGTGAGCGTTCGCTCGTTCCCGAACAATCTCACCGCGATGGTGTTCGGCTACAAACCGAAACCCAATTTCACGGTGGAAAACGAAGCGGCCATCTCCAAGCCGCCTGCGGTGGATTTCGGTGCGCCGGCGGTGAAACCCGCACCGGCACCGGCCCAATAAAGCGCTGATGGGCCGTTGCACCCGCGCCGCCGGCTGATGATGTCCGCAGTCGAAAGCCTTGCTCGCTGCTGCGCCGGCGTCCTGCTGCTCGGCGTGGCCGTCGCGCAGGCGCAGATCGCCGTGCCGCCTTTGTCGGCGCGGGTCACCGATCTGACCGGCACGCTGTCGGGCGATGCGGTCACGCGCATCGAGGGCAAGCTCAAGGATCTGGAAGCGCGCAAGGGCAGCCAGATCGCCGTGCTGATCGTTCCGACGACCCAGCCTGAGGACATCGAGCAGTTTGGCATCCGCGTTGCGGAAAGTTGGAAGCTCGGCCGCAAGGGCGTCGATGACGGCGCCGTTCTCATCATCGCCAAGAACGACCGGCGGCTGCGGATTGAAGTGGGCTACGGGCTGGAGGGCGCGATGCCGGACATCACCGCCAAGCGCATCATTGCCGAGACCATCACGCCGCACTTGAAACAGGGCGATTACGACGGCGGCGTTGAAGCGGGTGTCGATCAGATGATCGGCGTGGTCAACGGCGAGCCTTTGCCCGAACCGGATAAGCGTTGGGAAGGCTCGCAAGGCCTGGGCAAGTTGCTGCCACTGCTGCTGGTGGTGGTGTTCGTCGTCAGCGGCATTTTGCGCGCTCTGTTCGGACGTGTGTTCGGCTCCCTCGCCACGGGCGGGATGGCGGGCGGCATCGCCTGGCTGCTCAGTCACTTCATTCCCATCGGATTGGGCGCGGGACTCATCGCGTTGGTCTTTTCCCTGCTCATGGATTCCTCACGCGGCTGGTCCAATCGCGGTGGCGGTTGGGGTGGCGGCTTGGGTGGAGGGCTGGGCTCCGGCGGGGGCTTCGGTGGGGGCGGCGGCGGTTTTGGCGGGGGTGGGGGTGGTTTTGGCGGCGGCGGTGCGTCGGGAGGCTGGTAGTGAAACTTGCGCGCATGTTCCGCCATTCGATTGCAATGCATTGGAATACACGGCGTCTGTTTCCGGCTGAAACGCTGGATGCGATCGAGCAGGCGATCGGGCGCGCAGAAAAGACACATACGGGTGAAATCCGCTTTGCGATCGAAACCTCCTTGCCGCTGCTGTCCATTTGGAGCGACGTTTCGCCGCGCGATCACGCGTTGTCGGTCTTTGCGAACCTCGGTGTTTGGAATACCGAACACAACAATGGCGTATTGATCTACCTGCAGCTGGCGGACCGCGATGTCGAGATCATCGCCGACCGTGGCTTGCATCAGCGGGTCAGCGCTTCTGAATGGGAGGCTGCGTGCCGGTTGATGGAAGAACATTTCCGTTCCGGACGTTTTCGCGACGGCACCATTGCCGGCATCGAAGCCGTCGGCAGTCTGCTGGCGCGGCACTTTCCGGCGCAAGAGGGCCGCTCGGGCAATGAACTGTCCGATCGGGCCGTATTGCTCTAGCGTCGGACAGCGCGCTTCGCGGCCGTCATATGAAAAACGGTAGACTATGTCCATGAACTCAATCGCACGCCCTCATCGATCTGTCCTGTGGATCACGCTCGTGTGCAGTGCATTGCTTGCCGGCTGCTCGCTGCTGCGTTTTGGCAAGGAGGATCGCAACGCGGCGAAAGCGCCGCCACCGCCACCGCCTGCGCCGGCTCTGCCGGCGCCTGAAGCGACGCACCGCTTTGTGATTGCGAGCGAGGGCGAAGAGGTCGTGGGCTACGTGCAAAAAACCGTCGTGGGCAAAGAGGACACGCTGCCGGATATCGCGCGGCGTTTCGATGTGGGATACGAGGAGATTCTGCTGGCCAATCCGGGCGTGGATCCGTGGCTGCCCGGCGCCGGTCGTGAGGTCGTGGTGCCGACCCGCTTCATCCTGCCGACCGCCGTGCGGGAAGGCCTGGTGGTCAATGTTGCCGCGATGCGCATCTTCTATTTCCCGCCGCGCAAGAAGGGCGAGGAGCAGACGGTCATCACGCACCCGATCGGCATCGGCAAGGTCGGTTGGAAGACGCCCGAAGGCGCCACCAAGATCGTGAGCCGGCAGAAAGACCCGGTGTGGGTGGTGCCGAAATCGGTGCGCGATGAGCACGCGCAAGACGGCGACATCCTGCCGGCCAAAGTGCCCGCCGGTCCCGACAATCCTCTGGGAAGACACATGTTCCGGCTTGGTTGGCCCAGCTACCTGATGCACGGCACCAACAAGCCGTACGGCGTGGGCATGCGCTCCAGCCACGGCTGCCTGCGCCTGTACCCTGAGGACATCGCCGTATTGTTCGACCTCATCCCGATCGGCACCAAAGTCACGGTGGTCAACCAGCCCTATCTGTTCGGCTGGCATGAGGGCAAGCTGTATTTCCAGGCCTATGCCGTCATGGAAGACGACACGCGCGATTGGTCGAAAAACCGCACGCGCCTGCTGGATCGGATGCTGGCGCCGAAACTGCGCAAGCGTATTTCCGATCACGCCCAGGAAATCGATTGGAACGAAGTGGGCGAACTGGCGCATGCGCCGCGTGGAGTCCCGGTGCCGGTCACGGGTGAACGAGACGGCGTGGAGGCGGTGCTGGCGGAGGCGCGCAAGGTCGACAACCGGGTTCCATCCGGTTCGAATTGGGACGGCAGGAGCGAATTGCTGATCGATGAAAAAACCTTCAATGAATTGTTGGGTGATCGCGGCAAGCCTGAGCCGGCGCCGGCCCAGGCGCCGGGCGATCAGCCTGGCGCTTCTGCCCCATGATGAGTGAATGGCTGAAAGTCATGCTCGAGGAAATCGAGCGCAAGCGCGTGGAGCGGCAACTGGCTCAGGCGGAAGATCAATTGCGCAGGAGCGAGGCGGCGGATGCACAGCCGCAAGCGCGGCTGCCGCGCGGTCACGTCACCCGCATTTAGAAATCCAACGCCGCGCCGAGGCGCTTGTCGCCGGGCGGCGACGCCGTTGTGCTAGAGTTCGACATAATGTGTCGAAGGAATCGCATGTGGTAGCGGCGAGCTTCCTGGGCATCCAGGTAAGAGAAGAAAGTGGTCCCGAACAAGCGATACCGCGTGTTCCCACCGCCATCGCCGCTTTCATCGGGCGCACGCTGCGCGGTCCCGTGGACCGTCCCGTGCGTCTGAAGACCTTCGCCGAATTCACGCAGATCTTTGGCGGACTGTGGCAGCCCAGTCCTCTTGGCTACGCCTTGGAGCAATTCTTCGACAATGGCGGGCGCGATGTCTACGTGGTGCGGGTCGTCAATGGCGCCCGTTCGGCCACCTTGTCGCTGCCCACCGATGCCGGTCCGCTGATGTTGGAAGCCAGGCGTCCGGGCACGCGTGAATTCCTGCGTGCCTGTGTCGACCATGACAACATCGCTGCGGCCGATCTGCACAGTTTCAATCTGACCGTTCAGCGCGTGCGCGCGCAGGGCACCGAGCACGTCGAGGACCAGGAAATCTTCCGCGCGGTCTCGTTGAGTGAGGATGCCGAACAGCCATTGCGCAGCGTCTTGCTCGACTCCGAACTGGTGCGGCTGCGCCTGCCGCTGCCCGCGGCACGCCCGCGCTGCACGCTCGATGCGAGCAGCGGACTGGCGACCGGTTACGTCCATTCGAATTCCGACGGCGATGACGGTGGGCCGCTCACGGACTACGACCTGATCGGATCGGCCGCGGACGGCACCGGGATCTTCACGCTGAATCAGGTCGATCAGTTCAGCTTTCTGTGCATTCCGCCTCTGACACGCGAGCAGGACCTGGGCCCGAGCGCCCTGCTGGTGGCGGCACGCTATTGCAAAGAGCGACGCAGCCTGCTGATCGTGGACCCGCCCGTGCAATGGGCGACCAGCGAGGATGCGCTGCGCGGCATGCGCGGGTGGAACATCGCCAACGAAAACGCGGTGATGTATTTTCCGCGCATTCTCGCGCACGACAAGCTGCGCGGCCGCTTCGAGTCCTTCGCCCCGTGCGGCGCCGTGGCCGGGATGCTGGCGCGTTCGGACGAGGTCTGGCCGGTGTGGTCGGCGGCCGAGGGCGAGGAGCCGATTCTGCGGCCCGGATTCAGGCCCAATTGCCTGGTCACGGAAGATCGCCGCGCACGCCTGGCGGCGCTGGGCGTCAACACGCTGCAGGCGATCCGATCAAACCCGCGATCCTCCTTGAGCGCACGCACGCTGGCCGCGGGCTCTGCGGGCAGCGCGGACTGGAAATACCTGTCCGCGCGCCGGCTCGCGCTGTTCATTCTCAACAGCATTGAACGCGGCACCCGCTGGGTGATGTTCACATCACTCGATGCCGGTATCGCCGGACAGGTGCATACCCAGGTCACCGAGTTCCTGGAATCCTTGAACGATGAAGGCGCCTTCATCGGGCGGGCGCAGGGTGACGGCTATTTCGTCATCTGCGATGAGCGCGTCAATCCGCCGGACGCCGCCGACCGGCAGTTCAACATCCTGTTCGGGTTCGCTGCGCTGCGCCCCGGGGAATTCCACAGCTATCTGATCTGCCATTCAGTGTCGGGAACGCGCGTCAAACCAGTGAGCCTGAACCGCATGAATTCCTCCCACTATCATCCGGTGCAGGAGGAGGAATTAAACCCGCAGCAGCGTGAATGGGTCGATCGACTCGCCGATCGGTTCAATTCTTGAGCAGCTGCAGCCGTCGCGTCAGTTCGACGGCCAGCGAGTTGGCGCGCGGCTTGGCCATCTGCGTCGCTTGAATCCGCGGCACCGAGTCTGCCTGCGCGAGCGCGCGGCAGGCATAGTCATAGCCTAGGTCGATGGCGCGGTCGAATGCCTGCCAGTTCAGCAGATCGATGTTGGTGAGTGTGGGTTTGAGCAGCAGATCGGCGAGCTCGCGCTGCTGTTTGGCGGTGGTGGCGCTGTTGATCATGCCGGCCCGCATCAGCACTTGAAAAATGTTGATGCGCCGCTGCCCATTGTGGCGCTTGGAGAAGAACCTCCACAGCGGCGGGCCTTCGCCCTGCGCGGCATCGGCGGTGAATGAACTATCCGCCCCCACATCCACGCCGATGACGAATCCGGGCTGATGCTGGTGCATCACGTCCACCGGCAGGTTGTTGATGGCGGCGCCGTCGACCAGCACTTCTTCGCCGCGAAACACCGGCGGCAGCACCCCGGGAATCGCGACCGATGCGCGCAGCGCCTGCCATACGGGCCCGGCAGTGTGCTCGGTGGCGCGGCCGGTGCTCAGATTGGCGCTCACGCAGAAAAACGGCACCCGCAGATCCTCGATGGCCGTCTGACCGAATTCCCGCTGCAGAAGCCTGGAGACCTTGTGGCCGCGCGCCAGCGCGATGAACGGGAACGTGTAGTCATTGACCGGATTGGTATCCACAAAGCTGCGCCGATAGCGTTCGCGCATTTCCTCATCCGACCATCCCATCGCCACGCCCGCGGCGATGATGGCGCCGATGCTGGCGCCGCCGATGTAATCCAGCGGTATCCGTGCTTCGCGTAACGCGCGGATGACGCCCAGATGCGCAAAGCCGCGTGCGCCGCCTCCCGACAACACCAGCCCGACGCCGCGATGGCTGATCAGACGGGCGAGGCGGCCGATGTCCTGCGGACCCGCGACATGATGATGCTGCGCCACAGGCGCACTCGACAGCCAGGGCGTCAACGCGCCGCTGATCCCGGATTCTGCGTGCAACAGCACCAGCTCCGAACGCATCGTATCCGGCGCCCCCCGGCCCGACTCCAGATGCGGCCACGGCCTGGGCGGTGCGCCGGCGCACGCCGTCAGCAGCAGGGTGTCGGCCTGACGGCAGCACTGGCGTGTCCACGCGGACGGCCTGGCATGCGCCACATACACCACGAAGTCGTTGGCCTCTTCGATGGCGTTGAACCACTCGGAAGTCTGCTCAGTGGCGCGCACGTCCCAGACCAGTTCGACGCGGCCGAATGGCGCCAATTCGCGCACCAGCGTCGTGGCCAGCTCCGCGATATCCACTTCCAGCGAATTGGGGACGATGGTGAAGATGCTTGCATGCGCCACGGGCCGCTCATGCCGGTGCTCGCGGCGCAGGCGCAGGGCGCAAAGCCGCGCGATGGCCAGACAGAAGGAAGGGGATTGCGCGGCAATGCGGTCGAGAATCTCCCCGCCGATCCACAGCAATTCGCTGTCGCGCAGAGCGAGGATTCGCGCGCTGCGCTCTTGCGCGAGCAGCCAGCCGGATTCGCCGATGACTTCACCGCGCCCGATGTGAGCAAGCCATGGACCGCCGCCGGCATCTTGAACCGCGAGACGGCCTCCGGCAACGACGTACAGACCGTCAGCCGGCGCCCCGGCTTCGAACAGAGTCTGGCCTGCGGGGAGCGAAAAATGCACGGCGGCCGCGGCCAGCGAATCCATCGCACCCGCATCCACGCCCTGCAGAAAGGCGCAATCGCGCAGATAGTCGACCGGCAGGCGCTGCAGCGCTCCCGATGGTGCCCTTTCTTCATCCAAAGCCATGCGTATAGAACGGCCGGCAGCGGCGCTTACTTGAATCAGAAGTGTGATCTCGCGCACGATACGTCCAGCGATGAACGAAACCCGCGCCACCCTCATTTTTTCCCATGGCAAGGAAAGCGGACCCTGGGGATCGAAAATCCTTGCCATGGCGGATGTGGCGCGTGAATTGGGCCTGCAGGTGGAGTCAGTGGATTATCAGGGCATGGAGGATCCGCAGGCGCGGGTTCGAAAGTTGCTCGATGTGGGCGGCGGCTTGCAGGCGCCGCTGATACTGGCCGGATCCAGCATGGGCGGCCATGTCAGCGCGGCGGCAGCGGCGCCCCTGCGGGCCGTGGGATTGTTCCTGCTGGCGCCCGCGTTCTACATGCCGGGCTACGAGCAGCACACGCCACAGGACGTGCCCTGCCGGACGGTCATCGTGCATGGCTGGAACGATGACATCGTGCCCGTGGAGAACAGCATTCGCTGGGCGCGCGAGCACCGCGCGGAACTGCACGTTCTGGATTCCGACCATCGGTTGCAGGATCAGATTCCGGCGATCAGCAGGCTGCTGGGGGAGTTCCTGCTTGGGGTTTGTGCCGTCGGGTTTTAGCGCGGCGTGGGCGCGGGATCTGGCACCGGAGAGGCCTGGGGTTCCGGCATCGGCCGCGCCGCATTCTGCGCCTGCGCCTGCGCCAATTCCCGCAGCGATCCGCCCAGCTGCTCGCCGCAGCGCCTGCCCATGGCATCGAATCCGGCTCCCATCGCGGTCGTATACGCCGTCACGTAGCGCGCGCCGGGCTTTGATTCCAGAAACGACAGCAGTCGCTTCAGATCGGCATCGCTGAGATCGCGGTAGCCATAGGCCATGTAGCGGCGCAGCGGATCGCGCATGCCGTTCTCCAGATCCTTGCGGCTGGCCTCGCCCGCCTTGCGTGACCGCTCTTCCACGGCGGAGGGATCTGCGCCGGTGCCGATGGCCGTGCCGATGGCGACCGCCCGGCCCATGCTGGTGAAGATCTGCACCGTGGATTCGGTGGAGCGAGCGGCCACTTCGAGCTTTTCGAACAGCTGCTCGCGCTTGGGCGTGGTGGGCGGTTTGATCTCGCCGGTCATCACCTTGTCGATGGTCGGCTCATCGAGCGCGGCCAGCGCCTTGTCGCTTGCAACCATGCGCAGGCCCAAATCGCTGCCGAGAAAACTCAGCGTCTTGCGGGCGCTGGCGGCGTCGAGACTGGCCGCCATCGCGGCGATGGTGGCTGGTTCGAACACGCCGATTCGGAAACCCCGTTCCGCGGCGTCGTTGATGGCCTTGAGTTGCGCATCGGTCAGCGGTGTGCGCGCCTCGGCCACGAACATCTCGCGGATGCGCTTGGGCATGGCGCCGAGACTGGCGCGTACCTGCTCGCGAACCGCTGCCGCTTCATATATCTGCGCTGCGATATCCATGTCGACGGCAGCATGGGCAGGGCTGATGGCTGCCGCCATCAACAGCAGCAATACGAAGCGAACCATAGACAACTCCGGGTGACGGTGAACGTGATCCGATTGTACACTCGACTTGCGGCCTGGCTTGCCGATCCGAGGTTCAAATGCGCATGTACTGGTATGGGATGATTTTACTTCCGGCCGTGCTGGCGGCGGCCTGCTCTGCCGACAAAGCGCCTGCACCCGAGGCGGCGCCCGCGCCGCCGCAGAAAACCGTCTTTGATCCGCTCACGCAGCAAATGGACCGCGCGCGTCAGGTGCAAGGCACGGTCGATGCGCAGGCTCAGGACACGCGCAAGGCGATCGAGGCCGCTGAGAGTGGCGGCGAGCCTTCGCGGTAGCGCGCATCCCGCGCAGGTTTAGTCCCAATCGCGCGACTGGCGCTTCTGCTTGGTGGCGCCGCGCTGCTTCTTCGATTCGATGCGCCGCACCTGCGAGGCGCGCGTTGGCCGGGTTTTTTTTCGAATCTTCGGCTCGACCATCGCCGCTTCGATCAGGCTCGTCAGTTTGCTCAAGGCGTCGCGCCGGTTTTGTTCCTGGCTGCGTTCGCCGCGCGAGAAAATCAAGATGCTCCCGTCATCGTTAAGCTTTTGACCGGCCAACCGCCTCAGGCGGTTCTTCACGGCAGCCGGCAGACTGTCATTGTTCTGCAGCAGGAACCGCAGCTGCACGGCGCTCGCCACCTTGTTCACGTTCTGGCCGCCCGGTCCTGAGGAGCGGATGAATTTCCACTCCAGTTCGTCGTCGGGCAGGTTGAGCGGAGCGGGAAGGGACGCCGGCATGGCGTTCAGCTTGCCGCGCTGCGCACGCCGCGCCGGACAAGGACGATTTGCACGGATTCGGACTCGGGATCGAACAACACCTGCGCCTCGCCCTCATCCAGTTGGCGCAGGACGTGCGCGACTTTCTGTTCCAGCGAAAATTCGCGCTCGCCGTAGTCGGTCCCTTCGCGCAGAACGAAGGCTTCCACGACGCCGTTCAACGCATCGGGCGACAGCTCCCGGTGCGGGACCGCGACCGGTTCCTGCGGCGCATCGCTCATCGATGCCTCAATCCGGGTCGATCGGGGCAGGGCGCATGATGATCTCGCGCTGCGTGACCGGAATGGTGATGCCGTATTCCTTGAAGAGCCGCCAGATGGTCCGGTTGACCTCGGAGCGCACGTTGTTCACGCCTTCCTGCGGGTCTGAAATCCAGAAACGCAGTTCCAGATCGATGCCGCTTTCGCCGAAATGCATGAGACGCGACACCGGCAGCGGATCGCGCAGCACGCGCCGCTGCCCCTCGCAGGCCTGCAGCAGCACCTGCAGGGCCACTTCCGGATCGTCCCGATAGCTTATGCGCACGGGAAGTTTCAGGCGCACGCGCGGGTCGGTGTAGCTCCAATTGATGACGGGGTTGGAGATCAGATGCTGATTGGGCACCAGCATCTCCACGCCGTCGCGGTCTCTGACGACGACGTAGCGCCCGCGCAGTTCCTGCACCCAGCCGAATCCGTCGGTGCTCGTGCCGGTTTGCCCGGTGAAACTGATGACATCGCCGGGTTTGATCGAGCGGTCCATCAGCAGCACGAATCCACTGACGAAATTGGCGGCGATCGACTGCAGGCCGAAGCCCAGTCCCAGGCCGATCGCGCCGGTGAGCACGGTCAGAGCGGTCAGGTCCACGCCGGCCGCATTCAGGCCCAACAAAATGCTCAGCGCGATCAGCACGGCGCTGACGAATTTGGAGATTCCGATCCGGGTCGACAACGCAACCGAGTGCAGTTTCATCAGTCGTCGTTCGATCCAGCGGCCCACCCAGGTCGCGACCACCATGAAAATGGTGAGCGTGAACAGCAGCTTCATGATCGACCACAGCGTGATGCGGTTTTTGCCGGCCGTTACGCCCAGGTGGTCGAGCGTGTTGATGATGGGGTCGAGCCAGTCGAGCAGTTCGGCGGCGATGGCCAGCCAGATAAAAAATGCCGCGCGCGTCTCCCAGCTCTGCAGCCAGGATTTGTCGCCCAGGCTGGCCGCAAACACCAGCACGCAGACACGCACGATGATGTAGGCGCTGACCAGGCGGATCGCCATTTCCAGCAGCGCATCGTCCAATTGCATTGAACTCAGCGCCAGGCGCGACAATGCCAGCAGCAGCAGGGCGATCACGAACGGCGCCACCACGATGCTGCCTCGCCGGATCAGATACGCGCTGCTGAGCGAAGGCGACGGATGCCGGCCGCGCGAGGCGTAGATGCGCTGTATCTGCACGCCCGCCAGCCAGCCGAGCGCAATGCAGACCCCGATCGCGAGTATTTCCAGCAGGACGCTGCGAGTGAACAGGATTTCGAAGAACTCGCTGATTTTCTGCTCGATTCGATTCATGCGTTCAAGTCCGGAATGAGCTGGCTTTCCAGGCGGGTGATCTGATCTTTGAGCATGAGCTTGCGCCGTTTGAGGCGCTTGATCTGCACCTCGTCGGCGTTGAAGTCCATCGACAGCCGCGCAATGACGTCATCCAGGTCGCGATGCTCGATGCGCAGGCTGCGCAGACGATCGATGTTCCTGAACAGGTCGCGGTTGACATTGCCCTCGTCGTCGTTCATCGGACTGCTGCTTGATCGGACTCAATACCCAAGACTTCCCCACAACGGATTGACGCCGGCCGGTAGCGTAGCCAACCGCCCCAGCGGATTCCAAGCATGCTGCGGAGTGTGGAAATCCGAACCCACGGAGCCTGCGAGATTGAATTGGATGGCAAGTGTGGCGCAGGTGTCGATGTGTTGTAGCGCATTGTTCCCCGTGACGACCTCGAGTCCGGCGCCGCCCATGGCCGCGAATTCCGCCACCAGCTGCCGTCTGGCTCCAGAGGATACGCGATAGCGCAGTGGATGCGCCAAGCAGGCTTTGCCACCGGCGCTGCGAATCCATTCCACGACCTGCGCCAGCGCCGGCCATTGGGCGCTCCGGTAGGCCGGCTTGCCTTGTGCCAGATAGCGGCGGAAGGCCTCCGCCGGTGTCTTGGCGTGGCCTGCCGCGACCAGCGCGGCCGCCAGGTGCGTGCGGGTCGGGACCCCTGGCTGGCTTTCCACGGTTTGCAGCAGTGCCTGGCCGGGCAGCCTCAGTTTGTCCAGCCGCGCGCACATTTGCCGCATCCGCTCGCGGCGGCGCTGCGCCTGTGCCGCCAGATTGAGACGCAACTGCGAGGATCCCGGGTCCACCCACAACCCCAGGACGTGCAGGGTTTGCGAGCGCCAGGAGGCTGATATCTCTACTCCGTCGATGAGCCCGATTCCATGCAACAGCGCGGCCGAATGCGCACCGGCCAGACCGTCCAGCGTGTCGTGATCCGTCAGAGCCAGCCATTGGAGCCCTGCCGCCGCGGCGCGTTCGACCAATTGGTCAGGCGTCAGCGCCCCGTCGGAAAAAGTCGAATGCGAATGTAGATCGATGCGGATGTCCGTGCTCACGAGGCCGCGCCCGCCAGGCCGACCGACTCCAGACGCAATCCGCACAGGACGATGAACCCTTGCGCGCGCTCGAAACCATCTGCCGTGTAATCGAACGTATAGGTTCGCAGCAGCGCCCGCTTGCCGCGCGAATCCCGGCCCCAGCGCAATCCCGAGAACGCCACGGTTTCGTCCAGGAACTGAACCACCGCTCGAGAACACGCATCCCTGGCGATGCGGTTCGCCAATTCACGCGCATCCAGGGCGCTGTGCCACAGTTTGTAGGCGGCGGACAGAACGGCGGCCGCGATGACGAATGTGAGCAAGGGATCCGGCATGGGATGCGCAGTCTAGGGCTGATTCGCCGCGGGCAGCACGCGCGCGTGGTTGAAGGCGACGAAATCGCCGTTGATCAGGCTCTCGCGGCAGTTGTAGCGCAGGCGGTGGCCGTCCATGCGCGTCACATGCCCCCCGGCCGCTTCCAGAATGGCCTGACCGGCCGCCGTGTCCCACTCCGAGGTGGGGCCGAAGCGCGGATACAGATCTGCCTTGCCCTGCGCAATCAGGCAAAACTTGAGTGCGCTGCCCACGGATTGCAATTCGTGAGTGCCGAGTCTGCGCAGATATTGCGCGGTCTGCGGCGTGGTATGCGAACGGCTGCCGGCGACGCGCACTGGCTGTCCCGGCTCGGAGATCTCAATGCGCTCGGGCGCCACGCCTGCGCGCTGCACGAATGCGCCCAGCCCCACGCCGCCCCAGAACGAGCGCCGCTGCGCCGGCACGCCGATGATGCCCAGCACCGGTTCGTGATCGAGGATCAGCGCCAGATTGACGGTGAATTCGCCGTTGCGTTTGACGAACTCGCGAGTGCCGTCCAGCGGGTCTACCACCCAAAGCTGCGCCCACCCCTGACGCTGCGACCACGGCGCCTGCGCCGACTCTTCGGAAAGCACGGGTATTTCCGGCGTCAGCTGCGACAAAGCCTGCAGGATGATGCGCTGGCTTTCCAGATCGGCGAGCGTGAGCGGGGAGTTGTCGTCCTTCTGCTGAACCGCAAAATCGCCGTCGTAGATCGCCATGATCGCCTGTCCGGCGCGGGCGACCACCGGCAACAGCGCCTCGATCAATGCTTCGTAGTCATGCATCGCTTGTTATCATACTGAAGATGATTTCGTCTCACGCCGTGGATTGGACACGGATCGACACCGTGCTGCTGGACATGGACGGCAC
>JANXOV010000114.1 GCA_025357635.1 Pseudomonadota bacterium | reverse complement strand
TGGCGAATTCGGAACCGTAGACGCCGAGATTCGAGGGAATCAAATCCAGGTTGTGCCAATGCGTGCGCTGCACGACGCCTCGCAGATCACCCGTCCATGCAGGATTGGGGCGGCCGCCGAAACGCGGTCCTTCCAAGAAGGTGCGCACCGTTTCGTCATCGCCGACCTCGGTGTGCGGCAGGATGCCAAAAAGCTGGGTGAGGCTCGCCTGGGCATCTAAATCCACCAGTAATACGCGATAGCCATGCATGACCAGGAATTGCGCCAGATGCGCTGCGGTGGTGGTCTTGGCGACACCGCCCTTGAAGTTGCAGATCGAAACGACCAGCCCCGGCTGATCCGGCGTGCGCTTGGCGGGCAACTTGAAAGCCGCGCGCAGCGCGAACACTTCTTGGAGCGAGAATTCGCGGCGGCGCGGATTCGCCGTCATGCCCTGTGGCAAATCGGGGTTGCGGTCCAGGCGCCGGTATAGCGTCTCGACTTTCAAATCGAGCAACGCAGCGACTTCAGGACCCACAAATTTGCGCAGAGTTTTGCGATGATTCGGGTGAGTGGCCAGATCTCGAATGGTCTTGTTCAAATCCGCCGCGCGTCGTGCCAGGTCACTGATGCCGGCGGACCCAATCGGGGCTCGTTCCTCGGTCAGCGAGAGGGCATTCAAGACAGCTTCGGGGTTCGCGGCCATATCGAGTTAACATTAGCCTGCAAGAAAATGACTTCGCGGATCGTACTGCGGTCGTTATCTTATAGCAAGCCTGATCACTGCAAAAGCCAACAGCTGATTTCCTATCGTAGGAGGGTAGGGCAGGGCGGGCCGTGGCTGGCGGTGGGGCCGGGTGAGCCTCAGTCCAAATGCGAGTAGTCTTAAGCTGGCACTGTGCCCAATGCAGCGCGCTGGCCGATGCGCGCGGGAGTATGCCGTGAGCGCCCCAGACACCACCGATGCACTACCGTTTGCGGCCCCCTGCCGATCACTCGCGATGAGCGCTCCGCTGCGCTGGCTGCAACTGGGTTGGCGCGACCTTGTTGCGGCGCCGCTGCCAAGCCTTACCTACGGCGTTGGTATCGCCGGGCTCAGCGCGCTTGTCCTGGCGATTGCGCTGCGCTTCGGTACCGGATGGTTGGTGCTCGTACTGCTTTCCGGATTCGTCTTCGTCGCGCCGGTGCTGGCGGTGGGCCCCTATGCCATCAGTGCCGCGATCGAACGCGGCGAGCGGCCATCACTGGGCAAATGCCTGGCGGCCACGGGTCAAAGTCTCGGCGATGCGTTGGTCTTCTCGCTGATCCTCATGGTGATCTGCCTGGTGTGGGTTCGCGCCGGCAGTGCCGTGGAGATATTTTTCCCCGCGCAGGCTGGCGCTCCGGGTTCCGCGTTCGCGACTTTCTTTGCAATCGGCAGTGCGGTCGGGAGCCTGTTTGCGCTCGTGGTGTTTGCGGTGAGCGCATTCTCGCTGCCGATGTTTGTGGACCGGCGTACCGATGCGGTGACCGCGGTTGTAACCAGCATCAACGCGGTGCTGCGCAACAAGGCGCCCATGTTGGTTTGGGCACTCCTGATCGTGTTGGCCGTGGCAATCGGCTTTGCAACCGGGCTCATTGGACTCGCGGTCACCATGCCGCTGATCGGTCATGCAACCTGGCATGCCTATCGCGAGACGATCGACGCATCCGCGTGGCCGCCTTCGGCCGCAATAATCGCTCAGCGTTCCCGGTCTTAATCTGCAATAGCAACGCAGGCGGACGACGATTCATGAGCAATCCCCTATTCAGCTTCCTGGCGGCCTTTTCCTGCATGATCGCGCCGGTCATTGCCATTGCGCAGCCCCGAGCGGCGGTGGTTGAACTGTTCACCTCTCAAGGATGCAGTTCGTGCCCTCCTGCAGAGGCCTATCTGAGTGAGATCGCGCAACGGCGCGATGTGCTCGCGCTCGCCTATCACGTGGATTATTGGGATGACCTGGGGTGGCGCGATCGTTTCAGCTTGCCGGAAGCCACCCGGCGACAGCGCGAATACGTCACTGCGCTTGGCTTGCGCACGGCCTACACCCCGCAGGCAATCATTGATGGGCAGGAAAACGTGGTGGGCAGCGACCGGGTGTCAATAGGGCGCTCATTGGCACAGGCGCGCCAGGGCGTTGCGGTCGATGTCGCGATTCAAGATGGAGAGGTTGTGATCGATATTAGCGAGCAGAAAGGCTCATTGCCCAGCGATGTGGTCTTGGTGCCATTCCTGCGCTCCGCGGTCTCCCCGATTGGTCGCGGCGAAAATACAGGCCGCACGATCAAAGAGGCCAACATCGTGCGCGGCCTGCGCAGCGTGGGCGGCTGGAACGGAGAAAGGCGTCAGTTTCGCATTCCAGTGGACTCGCTGCCGCGTGACGCAACCGACGTGGCGGTGTTGGTGCAAGCGCTGGGACGAGCCCCGATTCGCGGGGCGGCAACGGTCGCTTTGCGCTGAGGTGCAATCACGCTACTGTAGAGCGATGCGCGCACCGGTTCTCGCTGATAAGTATGTCGGATACCATGATCTGACGCATGCGCATACCGAGGGCGTGGACTATGCGGTACACGTGCGTTTTCCGCTCAATTCCACGATCGCCATCATTGCGCCGCATGGCGGGCACATCGAAGGCGGCACCTCGGAGGTCGCGCGGCTGATGGCGGGCGAAGATCACGGTTTGTATCTGTTTGAAGGGCTGCGCGCGACGGGCGATAATTTCGAGCGCCTGCATCTGACCAGCCATTGTTTCGATGAACCGCGTTGTCTGGAGTTGATCTCGCAATGCGAAACCGTCATTGCTGTGCACGGCTACGCCTCACACGGCCCCGACGTGTTGCTGGGCGGGCGGGATGAGGAGCTCAAACGCGCGCTCGCGCCGTCACTGCGGGCACAGGGGCTGTCGGTGATGAGTGAGGGGCATCGTTTCCCGGGGCTTGATGCGCGCAATGTCTGTAATCGGACGCGCTCGCGCCAGGGAGTGCAAATGGAATTGAGCGAAGGACTGCGTCACTCGCGTGCCTGGGCGGGACTTGTGCAAGCGGTGCGCACCGTGCTCGATGAGTGCCCCCAGCGCGCCTGATCCGCTCAGCGCTTCCCCGCGGCCGGAAAAGTGCCCGCTTTGACGGCGATCGGCTTCGCGGTCGGATAAAACTGCGTGAAGGTGGAGTCCACCGCGCCATTGGCTTTGTGGCACGCGTAGCATGGCGCCGCGGTCGGCAATAGTTTGGCCGGTTCCGCTCCGTTCGATACAAAGAAGCCCCAGCCGCCAGGGAATCGGGCCTCATCGCGGACGTGAAATTCCAAACCCATGAAATCTTCTGTCTGATAGAAGCCATGCTTGTTGATGGATCCGTGGGTAGCGGCGCCGCGGTTTTCCATCACGAAAATGGTCTTGTCGGGCCAATGCCCGGATTGTTTGAATGAGGCCCACGCGGCTGGATCGACGAACACGTTGTCGAACACCGAATGCCCGCGCTTCGAGGCGGCTTCGGTGTAGCTCATATCGAGCCCCGAGCTCAGATAGACCCACTCTCGATACTCGGCGGGCAGCACGAGTTCGCCGGCCGCTGTGTAACGCGGTGCGAACACATCGTTGGCGGCAGCGCTCAGCAACAACAACAACGGAGCAAAGAGCTGCAGGCAACGCGTCCTCGACATGGAGTTTCCCTCACCCTCAAATGGAAGCGATCCGGGACGATCATGGTCCGTCTTTTCAAGCCCTCCCGCAATAGCGCCGAGTCGTGCGAGATGCTGTTTGTGCAACAGGCGCCGTAGGTTCAAGATGATCCCAAAGCGGTGCAGCCGGAGCAAACGTTGAGCGCAGGGAACACCGAATGGGTCGTTTTTGTCTCGTACGCCGACTCCCCCTCGGCCGAGGCGATTGCCAGTCTGTTGCGCGCGGAGAGCGTTCCGGCGCGCGTGGAGCGTGGCTCGCCAATCCCAGGCCTTGAACAAGGCGCGCGCGTCATGGTGCCGAAGCAGTTGCTGCACAGGGCCAATTTTGTGCGTGAACAGAACCGCGTGACGGATGATGAGCTGGACTACCTGGCGACGCATTCGCCGTCCGAAGGTGAGTAGGCGCCGTCCAGCGATCGTGGCCGAATTTTCCGCCTGCTACACTCATCCATCATGAGATTGTGCGAGGGGTTTGATATGGATATCCGATGGCCAGCACTGCTGATTCTTCTTGCCGCTTCATTCACCACGCGTTCTGCCGAGGTCGCTGTTCCGCATGATCTGGATGGCTGGCAGAACTGGGTGCTGCATGGCGAGGAGTTTCGCGGCTGTCCGTTCTTCGCAAACCAAACCCCCGGCGACCGGGCGGCGCATCGCTGCGCATGGCCCGGCCGGCTGCAGCTGTCGGTCGATGCGCAGGGCGGCGCCTTCAATCAGAGCTGGAGGCTGTATGCAGAAGGTTGGGTTGCATTGCCGGGCAGCTTGGAGAACTGGCCGAATGGCGTGCGCATCGATGGCGCCGCGGGCGCAGTGGTGGCGCGCGAGGGCCGGCCGATGGCGCGTCTGCCGGCCGGCGAACACCGCATCGAGGGCCGCTTCAGTTGGCGCGCGCGTCCGGAGTCTCTGGCCATCGCCGCCGATACCGGCATCATCAATTTGACCGTTGACGGCCGTGCCGTTGCGCAGCCGGAGCGCAACGACGCGGGCATTGGCCTGGGCAAACAAAAGGCCGTTTTGCAGGCGCGGGGCCTTGAGGTGCAGGTGTATCGCCTCGTCGAAGACAACATTCCTGCGAACCTGACCACGCTCGTGCGGCTGCAGGTGGCGGGCGATGCGCGTGAGGAGCGATTCTCGCAACTGCTGCCTGCCGGCTTCACGCCGATCGCTTTGGACGGCCTGTTGCCGGCACGGATCGATGCCGACGGACACCTGCGCGTGCAAGTGCGGGCGGGCAGTTGGGAGGTGACAGTGCTCGCCCGCGCAGGCGACGTGGCCTCCACGTTGCAGCGGCCGCCGGTGCAGGGTACGTGGGCGCGCGAGGAAGTCTGGAGTTTCGCGGGCAATGACCGGCTGCGGATTGTGGCGGCGGAGGGCGCTACTGCGATCGATCCCAATCAAGCCAATGTGCCCAAGCCTTGGGCAGGATACCCCGCGTTTCGCATGGCGCCGGACACGCGTCTGGTCATCACCGAGCGCAGTCGCGGCCTGGCCAATCTCGATGACAACCGGCTGCGCATCGAGCGGCAATTGTGGCTGGACTTCAATCATCAGGGGTTCACGGCCGTCGACGCCATCAGCGGCTCGATGCGCCGTGACTGGCGGCTCGACATGCACAGTCCGTTCCGCCTCGCTGCGGCGCGCGCGGGCGCCGAATCGCTCCTGGTCACGGAAGGCAGCGACGGCGCGTTGACCGGCGTCGAGTTGCGCTCGCCATCGGTGAACCTCACGACCACCAGCCGCATCGAACGATCGGGTGGCTCGATGCCGGCGTCGGGGTGGACCACTCGTTTCGAGAATGTCGGCGGCACAGTGAATCTGGCTCCCGGTCATCGCTTGCTCGCAGTAAGCGGTGCGGACTTCGCGCCCGGCGCGTGGCTGGATCGCTGGGGGTTGTGGAACTTGTTCGGCGTGTTGATCGTGGTCGTGTTCACGGCGTGGGTGGGCGGCAACGTGGTGGCCGCCATTGCGTTGGCAGCGCTGGTGCTTATGTATCAGGAGAGCCCGGGCTTCATCTGGCTATGGGGCAATTTGCTCATCGCCCTTGCCGTGGCGCGCGCGGCGCCGGAGGGACGGTTGCGTCAATGGGCCGGGTTCTACCGGGTATTGAGCTTGGTGGTGTTGGGCATTGCGCTTGCGCTGCTGCTGATCAATCAGGTCCGCCTGGCGCTGTACCCGCAATTGGAAGTGGCCGGCTATGAGGGGGACGCCTATGCGTTGGTGGGTGAGCGGGCGATGCCGCCGCCGGCTGCCGCCATGCCGCAAGCCAACTATGCGGCACCGGCGCTTGAGGAGGTGCAGGTCACCGGAGCGCGCAAGGATCAAGCGGCCTCCGACAACTCCGAATCGTCGGGAACGCCCTTGACGATGGTCGACCAACGCTTATCTTCTGTTGCCGGCGGCATGAACATGCAGCAAGTGGTGCAGCGCTACGCGCCCGGCACGCTGCTGCAGACCGGCCCCGGATTGCCCGCATGGCACTACAAGTCCTATCGCTACGGCTGGTCCGGACCGGTGGAACCGACGCAGCAGGTGCATTTTTATTACACCGGCCCCGGGTTGACGGCCTTGTGGAGATTGCTCGGCGCCGCGTTGAGTGTCTGTTTGTTTGTCTTGCTGCTTCGTAAGGACGGCCCGATCAACTGGCGACTGCCGAACATGCGAGGCAGCGCAGCGCTACTGGCCGTTGCGGCGCTCGCCTTGGTCATGCCGGCCGTTCACGCTGCCTCAACACCCGATCCGGCCTTGCTGCAAGAGTTGCATGCGCGGCTGGCGGCGCCGCCGGCCTGCGCTCCGACTTGCGCCGAACTGATGGCGGCGCGCGTCAGCGTGAAGGCGCAACAGCTCGAAGTTTTGCTCGAAGTCAGCGCATTGGCGCCGGTGGCCTTCGCCGTGCCGAGCGCGAATGATCGCTGGCAGATCGAGTCCATCACCGTCGATGGCGCCTCGAGCCTGTCCATCGCGCGCGATTCCAACGGGTCACTGTGGGTGCCCGTGTCGCGTGGCGCGCATGCGATTCGTCTGAACGGGCGGGCGGCCGCGGGCGAATCCATTCAACTGGCTTTTCCGCTGCCGCCACGCCGGATCAGCGTCGTTGCGGAGGGTTGGGATGTTGCGGGGCTCAGTGAAGGGCGCCTGCCCTCGGAAACGCTGGAACTTGTGCCGCGTCGCGCGGCGAACGGCGCGGCCGGCACGGCGGCGGCCCTGTCGGGTGAGGCTGCGCCGCAGTTCCCGCCCTTCGTGCGAGTGGTGCGCAGTTTCAACCTCAATCTGGACTGGAATCTTGTCACCGTCGTTGAACGTATCGCTCCGCAGCGTGCAGGATTCACGGTTGCCGTTCCGCTGGTGGCAAAAGAAGCAGTCCTCAGTTCCGAAGTGCAGGTTCGAGACGGCAACACGGCGATGGTGGGAATCGGCGCCGGCGAGTCGCAGGTGAGCTGGAGTTCTGGACTGCCGCGATCAGAGAGTCTGAACCTCGAAGTCCCCGCAGGCTCAGAGCGCACCGAAGTCTGGGTCTTCCGGGTCAATCCACAATGGTCTGTGACCTTCGCCGGATTCCCCGCCGTCCTGCCGGAGGG
>JANXOV010000095.1 GCA_025357635.1 Pseudomonadota bacterium | reverse complement strand
TTGCGACGCCGGGTAGAGCGTTGGCGGGGCTAGGTATCGTCGGCCTCGGCCTCCCGCTCTATGCGTACTATGCGCGGCGCCTGCCACCTAGTCGACCTGAGGATTGGCTCGTTGCAAGTGAATCCGCGCCGTCGCATAAAGGTACTGAATAGCGTCTAATCCAGTGCACGAGGCATTCCGCTTCCGCCGGCCAGTGGAAGCCGTGATTTACCGCAGCAACACCCGCGCCTTTCGATCCACCTCTTCACCAGAGACCAGACGAACCTCGCCGGTGTCGAGTTGCGCCGCCCGCCTGCCTGCTTCGACGAACCACAATCTCTCCAGTTCCTGCGGTGGCAGATCGTCCAGGCTGTTGAGCAGCTTGCGAACCAATCGTGCTCGATCGAGAGCTGACAATTTCAGAACTTTATCTTCCAGCATTGAAATGTCCATATTTGCGCCGAAACAGGCCACCGAGGTACCAATACGTTCCACGGGGCACAATAAGCCAGCCGATTGGGTGGCTCAAGCCGCGGCCTGAGCTATGAATTTTATTTTCGAGCCCTGCTTCTGCTATAAAATCACCCCGTAAAATATTTCTGCAGTGGAGAGTCGCCGCGCTTCGGTTGGGGGGCAGGTATCGGGGTAACCCGACAGCTTCTAGGCCAAGAGACTCGTAGGTTCAAGAACTTACGCGGATAATCGATTCCCTCCATCGGCACCAACCCTCTCAGAACATCCTAAGGCGTCGCGTGACAATAACTTGACCAATAATGGGCGATGTGTTTAATGCATTCATGCATGATTCGCGGCTGGTGCGTCAGATCAAATCTCGATACCGATCGCTTGCCTCGTTGATGGATGAGCGGATGCGTCGGCAATGGGCGGCGACGGAGGCGCAGACCTACGGCTGGGGCGGAGTGAGCGCGGTGAGCGATGCGACTGGGATGTCGCGCAACACGATTCGTAGAGGCATGGCAGAGACGGCCGAGCGTAGGCGAAGACCGAGGTTGGCGGTGAGCGCGCGCTTGCGGCGCGAGGGCGGCGGCCGCAAGCGCCTGAGTGAGTCTGATCCGGGGTTGATCGCGGCGTTGGAAGGGTTGGTGGAACCGATGAGTCGCGGGGATCCGATGTCCTCGATCCGCTGGACCTGCAAGAGCACGACAAATTTAGCCGAGGAGCTGACACGCCAGGGGCACCCCATCAGCCCTTGGACGGTGGGGGATATGCTCAAAGCGGCCGGTTACAGCTTAAAGAGCAACCGCAAAACCAAGGAAGGCGGTGGGCATCCGGATCGCAATGCGCAGTTCGAGTTCATCAACCGGCAGGTGCAGCAATTTCAGCATCTGGGGCAGCCGGTGATTTCAGTGGACACGAAGAAGAAGGAGCTGATTGGACAGTTCAAGAACGGTGGCCAGGAATGGCGGCCCAAAGGCGCGCCGGAGGAGGTCAAGGTGCATGACTTCATGGACAAGGATCTGGGCAAAGCGATTCCTTACGGGGTCTACGATTTGAGCCAGAACGAGGGTTGGGTGAGTGTGGGAATTGATCACGATACGGCGCGTTTCGCGGTGCAAGCCATTGCGCGGTGGTGGCAGAAGATGGGCGACAAACGCTATCCGCAAGCCAAGAAGTTATTGATCGCAGCGGACGGCGGCGGCAGCAACGGCAGCCGTTGCCGCTTATGGAAATTGGCCCTGCAGGAACTGGCAGCTCGATTGGGGATGCCGATTCACGTCAGCCACTTTCCGCCGGGGACCAGCAAGTGGAATAAAATCGAGCATCGTATGTTTTGCCACATCACGCAGAACTGGCGGGGCCGGCCATTGGTGAGCCACGAGGTCATCGTCAATCTGATTGCAAACACCAAAACCCGAGCGGGCCTGCGCATTCGCGCGGAGCTGGATCGAGGCAATTACCCCGCGGGCATCAAAGTCACCGACGACCAATTCGGCGCATTGAATCTCAAGCTGGCAAAATTCCATGGCGACTGGAACTACGCGCTCCTGCCGCCGTCCTCGAAAACTTGATCATGTTATTTTCACGCGAGTCCTAAGACTCTGTAAAGAAGCGGTAACTCTTGCTGCATGGCAGCTGTCAGGGAAGTGGCTACCGCCGGCATCGGCCAATGGCGGCCATTCGATGGGACGACGCCTATTGACGTAGCTCAAATGAAACCGATCTTTGAGTCCGCCTCGATGAAAGGCATCGTCTATACGCACCATCACGTATGGCGTGGGCGCGCGCTCAAGCGCATATGATTTGTGCAGTGGTTCGCAGGATTGGGTGCCGTCGTGTGGAAAACCGTCCTACTAGGAATCGCGCTTATGGTGGTGTTCGGCGCGGTCGCTGTCACTATCTGGGTCGAACGTAAGGTGAACTTTCGTCATGAGGCGCTGGCGCCGCAAGGGCGACAGAAGGCACTTGTGCTCTATCACCCCAGTCGCGACGCAGAATTTAGCGACGAGTTGTCGCTCGCCGTCGCTGACGGGCTAAAAGATGCGGGCCTCGCGGTGGATCGCGAGACTATGACAGGCGATACACCGGCCCGACCGCAAGGTTACGCGGTTGTCGCTGTGGTCAGCAATACGTTTTGGGCTACGCCTGATTGGCCGTCCCGACGTTATCTTCGTCGCGCGGATCTAAGAGGGCTGTCAGTAGTCGGTCTAATTTGTGGTGCAGGATCAACCGATCGCTCGCAGCGGAAGCTTGCAGACGCGTTGCGCATGACCGGAGCTAACGTTCTTGGAACTCAACACTTTTGGATATCGCGCCCCAATGATGAAGCGCGGATGAAAGAACCAAACCGTCGGGTCGCCCAGGAAATGGCTCGGCGTTTCGGTCTCGAGACCGGGCAGACGGTGGCGCGGGGCGACACCGTGTCTGCCTCTCAGAGCGCGAAGTAGCATGAATGCTCCAATTCACGATCCCGCCGAGCAGAGCGGCTACCTGCGTTATTTCTACCGAAATCGACGGCCGACGCGCGTTGGGCGAGTCTGGAACACTGCGTATGCCTGGATATCCGGGCTCGGGCTGACACCGCAAGTGTTGGTTACTTTGCAAGTAAGGGCTCGAAGCAATGGCCACCTGACATCGGTCATCCTTGTTGGCGCCATCCACCAAGGTCACCGGTATCTTGTCTCAATGCTGGGAGACGAGTCTGAGTGGGTAAAGAACGTTCGCGCGACCGGTGGCGCAGCGTTCATCAAACGCGGCCGATCTCGGCCCGTCCTACTTACTGAAATTCCACCGGAGCAACGCGCTCCTATTCTCAAGGCGTGGAGCCAAGTAGCTACGAGTGGCCGCAAGCACCTAACAGTCGCACACGACGCGCCACTACCCGAGTTCGAGGCAGTCGCAATGAACCATCCGGTCTTCAGGATCGATTCAGTGGACTAGCAAGCCGCCGTGGTCGTGCCGCCGCGCCGCATTCAATGGCCGACAGTCGAGTGAACAACTTTGCGCAAAATTGTAAACGTGAGCGGGATAATGCCGGCTTGATTAGCCGTTAGTGGCATCGCGGTCATTCTGCTGGCGATTGCTCTAGGTCCGAACTTCTCACCGCCCGAGTTTTTCGGCACTGCAATCTGGTCGAATGCCTCGTTTGTGCTGCTCGGCTATTTGGCCCGGGAGGAACGAGGCGCGATTTTCTTGCTTGGACAAGCTTGTTTATTTCAGTTGCCATACCTTTGGCATTGGGCTTGTGGCCGGAATGCAGAGGTCTGCTACAACGCTCAATGTTTGGGCTTAGCTTTCTCTTCATTACCCGAGAGTTCACGAGTTCGGCACTCAAGTTTGGCTAAGGTCCATTGGCCGATTTGGGCAACGGGGCAGGTTTCCCCAGCATCATCGGGCTCGAACTGCGCAGCGATCTCGCCCTCGTGGCCGAGAATGCAGCCCGCACGAGGTTGACGCCTCTATTCTTGTCAACCTATCGTTGACGCCGCAGCGGGGGCCAGCGACAGCGCGCATTGCCGTATGCGCAGCCCGTGCACCATCTAGGAGACGAGAACCATGTATGACTACGTCATCGTCGGTGGCGGCTCCGCCGGCTGCGTGATGGCCGCGCGCCTGAGTGAGGACCCGAACGTCACGGTGTGCCTGCTGGAAGCCGGCCCGCCGGACACCCACCCCTTCATCCACATACCGATGGGGCTGCTGTGGATGATGCGCAGCAAGGTGCTGAACTGGCGCTTCCACACGCAGTCCGAACCGCGTCTCGACGGACGCCGGCTGTTCTGGCCGCGAGGCCGCACTCTGGGAGGCAGCGGATCCAGCAACGCCATGCTCTACACGCGCGGCCATCCGAGCGACTACGACGCGTGGGCCGCGCTCGGCAACCGCGGCTGGTCCTTCGACGACGTGCTGCCCTACTTCATGCGTGCGGAGAACCACGAGGCCGGCGCCGACGCGTTTCACGGCGCGGGCGGGCCGATGAACGTGGCCGTGCAGCGCAGCCCGAACATCCTCACGCAAACCTTCGTCGAGGCCGGTGTCCACGCCGGACTCCCATACAACCCCGACTTCAACAGGCGCGAGCAGGAGGGAGTCGGGCTGTACGAGGTGACGCAGAGGAATGGCCGGCGCTGGAGCCAGGCGCGCGGTTACCTCGGGCCCGCCATGGCGCGCCCGAACCTCACGGTCATCACCGAGGCGCACGCCACGCGCATCCTGTTCGAAGGCGATAGGACGGTGGGCGTCGCGTACACCCGTAAGGGCCGCTCCGAGCAGGCGCAGGCCCGGCGCGAGGTATTGCTGTCGGCCGGGGCCATCCAGAGCCCGCAGCTGCTGATGCTCTCGGGCATCGGCGACGCCGCGCAACTCGAGGCCAAGGGCATCGCGTTGCGCAGGCACCTGCCCGGCGTTGGCAGGAATCTGCAAGACCACCTCGACGTCTCGGTCGTGCATACCTGCACGAAGGCCGTGTCGGCCGGCTTCACGCTGCGCAACTTCGCCCGCGCCGGGTTCGAGTTCGTGCGCTACCTGACCCAGGGCAAGGGCATGTTCACGATGGTGGGCGCCGAGGGCGGAGGTTTCGCCAAGTCCTCGCCCGACGCACCGATCCCCGATCTACAGTTCCACTTCAACCCCCTGCGCCTGTCCAATCACGGGCTGGACCTGAAGTTCCTGTTCGGAGACGGGTATTCGTTGCATGTGTGCAACTTGCGCCCCAAGAGCCGCGGCGAGATCCGTCTGGCCAGCAGCGACCCGATGGCCCCGCCCGAGATTCTTGCCAACTACCTGTCCGACCCCAAGGGCGAGGACCTGCGATGCATGGTCGAGGGCGTGAAGCTGGCGCGCAAGGTGTTGGCGGCGCCGCCCTTCGATCCCTATCGCGGCGTCGAACTGCGTCCCGAGTCGCCATGCGACACCGATGCGGAACTGCGCGCCTTCGTGCGGCACCATGCCGGCACCATCTACCACCCCGTCGGCACCTGCAAGATGGGCAGCGACCCGATGGCGGTGGTGGATGCGCAGCTGCGTGTTCACGGCGTGCAGGGGCTGCGCGTAGTGGACGCCTCGGTGATGCCGCTGCTGGTGGGCGGCAACACCAACGCTCCCACGGTGATGATCGCAGAGAAGGCGAGTGACATGATCAAGGCAGAGCGTATGCCCGGGCCAAGCGAAGCTGCGCCCGTGATTGAGCCACAGCCGGCGCGCGCAGGTCGCTACTGATTGGACGTGCCGTGAATTATGAGGCACTCGCTCATGGCGCACCGCTATGATGAAGCCTGATGACAGCACCGAGATGACATGCTGAACGAGACCCGGTTACTCCTGCTCGCCCTGGTGGCCCTCGCCATCTGGTACATCGTTCGCTGGACCGCACTCGAGCGATTACCCCGCGAGCCCGGCACGCGCCGCCCATCGCCCGTGGACCTGCTGATCGGCTTCGTCTTCAATTTCTTCGATGCGCTTGGCATCGGCAACTTCGCCACCACGACGGCGGCCTTCAAGTTTCGGCGCCAACCGGCGGATGAACAGGTTCCCGGGACGCTCAATGTCGGCTATGCGCTGCCGACCATCGCCGAGGCGCTGATTTTCATTGCTGCCGTGAACGTGGAGGCGACCACTCTGATCTCGATGATCGGCTCGGCGCTGCTCGGCGCCTCCATCGGCGTCGGCGTCGTCAACAAGCTGCCGCGTCGAACCATCCAGGTCGGCATGGGCGTGGCGCTGCTGATCGCCGCCGGGTTGCTGCTGGCCACCAATCTCGATCTGATGCCGGGCGGCGGCAGCGCCGTGGGATTGTCGGGATGGCGCCTGGTGCTGGCGATCGCCATCAACTTCCTGCTGGGCGCGCTGAACACGCTGGGAATCGGCCTGTATGCGCCGTGCCTCATCCTGTGCACGCTGCTCGGCATGAGCACGCTGGCCGCCTTCCCCATCATGATGGGCGCTTGCGCCTTCCTCATGCCGCCGGCGGGCGTGCGCTTCATCAGGGCCAACCGCTACAGCGTGCGCGCCGCACTCGGGCTGACGCTGGGTGGCATACCGGGCGTGCTGGTCGCCGCCTTCGTGGTGAAATCGCTTCCGCTGGTGTGGCTGCGGTGGCTCGTGGTGATTGTGGTTACCTACGCCGCCGTGTTGATGCTGCTCTCCGCCCGCCGCCTCACGGGCGAAGCGCAGTCAATCCGCGCCGAATCCTAAGATCACGCTCCGCCCACGAGGCGGCGGATCTGCTTGACCGCCAAATCCACCTTGATATCCAGGTACTTTTTACCGAGTTCCGCGCTGGAACGGCGGGCATCGCCCATGATGCCATTGTGCGGACTGTCGGCACCTATCTGCGGTTTGCCGTCGACCACCGAGTCGCCGACTGCGGTTTTCAGCAACGACTTGCGCACCCAGGTGCCGTCCTTGTCGAGATACATCATCTCCGAGGTATCGGATATGCCGCCGTGCAGATCCGGCGGAAGTCCGCGCTCGGCCATGTAGGCCTCGAAGGCGTCGTTGGCGGCGGTGTAGACCTGGTCGCAGTAATACACGTGAATCCCTTTGGGCGAGTACCGGTCATTCATCTTCCGGGCGACGTCCTCGTAGACCTTCGGTTGGCCGCCCCCGTGATCGCCCATGAGAATCACGTTCTTAAAACCCGTGACGATTGCCTCGTCCGCCAGCCGTTCGAGCAGTGCGCCCAGCAACTCATCGGTGATGCCGATGGTGCCGGGCAAGTCGGCACTGGCATTGTTCGGCGTGAACGGCAGCACCGGAAGATAGATCGCGTTCCCGAGCTTTCTGGCGATCACATCGACGGTGGCGTGCGCGATCAGATTGTGCCCGCCGTTGGCATTCTGCGGTCCGCGCTGTTCCGTACCTCCCGTGTATATCAATGCCGTGGTCCGGCCTGCAGCCAGTGCCTCCTTGACTTCCACCCAGGTCATTTTCTCGAACTCGACCAAGTGCTTACCGGCAGCGTGCGCTGCCGGCGCCCCCAGGGCAGCCCCGGTCATGATCATCCCCATCAACGTAGCAGCCACAAGATTGCGCATGTGTTCATTCTCTGTCCGATCAATCGCCAACGCAACCGTGCAGCATTGATGCCGGCCGTCAATGCTCGAGCGCTTGCGGGCGTCTGACCGAGTCGCTACTCTCGGCGGTGATCACGGGTGGACGGAGGGATGGGAAAATGGACGAATTGACCCGCAGAGCTCTGCTGCGTCGTATCCTGCAGGCCAGCGCTTCGCTCGCGATCATGCCTGCAGCGCTCGCCGCCGCCCCTGCCGCCGAGTCCTGCGTGGATGCGAGTTCCGATTCGCTGCGCGCCTCGCTGCATTATTCGAGCCCATCGGCAAATCCCAGCGAAACCTGCAAGGCGTGTGGATTTTTCAGCGCCGATTCGGGCAAGCCCGCCTGCGGCAACTGCCAGATCATGAGCGGCCCCGTGGATGCCGGCGCCCATTGTGATTCCTGGGCGCCGAAGAGCTGAGCGCACGCCTCGCCAGAGCGAGTTTCGATGAACACAACGAGGAGTTGCCTGTGAGAGCAATCGTGAAAGGCCTGGCGCTGATGGCTTTCGCCGGTGTGTCGGCGGCGGCCATCGCTGACGACGCGGACGCGATCGACTACCGCAAGCATGTGATGAACACCTTGGGCGAACAGCTTGCCGCAGTCGAGATGATCGTCGCGAAGAAAGCGCCCGCGGATGCCTTTGCTGTCCACGTGAAGACGATTGCCGTCGCCGCGACGCAGGCCAAACTGGCGTTTCAGCCCAAAGTCGCCGGCGGCAGCTCCAAACCCGAGGTGTGGTCCAATTGGGCCGATTTCGCCAGGCGCCTGGATGTCATGGTCGCCGCCAGTGAGGAGCTTGCCAAGGCCGCCAAGGATGGGAACGCCGCAGTCGTGGGACCTAAGATC